>DASSRG010000180.1:0-17694 GCA_035701885.1 Candidatus Limnocylindrales bacterium | reverse complement strand
CCCGATCGGCGCGCAGCAGATCGAGCAGCGTCCGGGTCAGCTCGTTGCGGATCGCCTCTGCCTCGGGCGCGGCGGCGTACGCGACGGCGAGCCCTGCCCGGCCGCCCGACAGGCGCGCCAGCCGGGCCGCGGTCGGCGGGTCCGCCAGATCGCGTGCCGACAGGAGCATCTCGACGTCCCGCACGCCGAGCGTGCCCAGCCGGACGCGCGCGCACCTGGAGCGGACCGTCGGCAGAAGTCGCTCCTCGTCGTCCGCGACGAGGATCAGCGTCGTGCCCGCCGGCGGTTCCTCCAGCGTCTTGAGGAGAGCCGATTGGGCGTCGTCGTTCATGCGATGAGCGTCGCGGATGACCGCGACGCGGGCGACGCCCTCGACCGGCAGCAGCGCGAGCTCCGTGACCAGGTCGCGCACGCCACGCTTCCCGTCCTTGCCGCCGATGCCCACCTGGCCACCGGGCCCCTCCGGCTCGAGGACGTGGAGGTCGGGGTGGTTGCCGTGCTCCACCATCCGGCACGCACGGCAGGCGCGACAGGGCCGCTCGCCCCCGCTCGCGCCGGTGCACAGCAGACCGGCGGCGAGGTCGAGCGCGAGCGATCGCTTGCCCACCGACGCCGGGCCCGCGAGGAGCACGGCGTGCGGGACATGGGCGGCGAGCATCGCGCGGACGGCACCGACGGCGGCCTCATGGCCGACGGTGCGGAAGCCGTCCACGCGCGTCGCTCCGATGACCTCGGGCGTCAGCCCTCGGCCGGGGTGTCGGACGCCGCGGTCCGGCGGGTCGTCCGGCGCTTGGGCGCGGCCTCGGCCGGTGCCTCTGCAGCCTCCGGTGCCGCGGTCGCCTCGGCCGCCGCAGGGGCCGACGCCTTGCGGGTCGACGTGCGGCGCTTCGGCGCGGCCTCGGCCGGTGCCTCTGCAGGCTCCGGTGCCGCGGTCGCCTCGGCCGCCGCAGGGGTCGCCGCCTTGCGGGTCGACGCCCGGCGCTTCGGCGCGGCTTCGGCCGATGCCTCGGCCGGAGACTCCGCCATGTCCGCCGTCGTGGCCTTCGCCGCGCGGGTGGTCCGGCGCCTCGGCGCGGCCGCGGCCGGTGCCTCGGCAGCCTCCGATTCCGCGGTCGCGTCGGCCGCCGCAGGGGTCGACGTCCTGCGGGTCGACGCGCGGCGCTTCGGCGCGGCCTCTGCCGGTGCCTCGGCTGCCTCGACGACGGCCTCGCGCTCGACGGGAGCGGCGGGACGGCTGTTCGCCATCTGGGCCCGCAGCATCTCCTCGAGCTCCGGCGGTACCTCGCTCCACGGCTCGGCGCTGCCCGACGGGGCGGCCTGCCGCGGGGCGCGGTCGTAGCGCTCCGCCGGACGTTCGTTGCGACCGCCGCGGCCACCCTGGCCCCCACGGTTGCCCCCACCGCCACCGCCACCGCGGTTGCCGCCGCGCGACTCGCCGTAGCGGTTGATCCCCGAGCCGCCGCCGCTCCGGCCACCGCCGTAGCGCTCGCGCTCGATCGCCGCGGCGTACGCGCTCTGGCGCCCGCCGCCGCGGCCGCCGCGGTTGTTGCCGCCCCGATTGCCCTGGCGGCGCTCCGCGAGGAGGTACTCCGGGATCTCCGGCTCCTCGAGGTCCTCCTCGTCGAGCGGCAGCGGCGCGTTGCCGCTGGCCGCCGGGCGCGTGGACGGACCGCCGAGCTGCGTGTCCCACACCGACCCGAACGGGGTCGAGCGCGGCGTGCGCGGTGCGGCGAGCGCATCGAGGTCGTCGAACGGCGTCGCGAACTCGCCGGACGATGTCCGGCCGCCGCGCGGGCTCCGGCCCCGGGCGGACGCCGGAGCCTTGGCGACCACCTCGGCCTCGACCTCCTCGGCCTCGGCCTCCTCCTCGTCCGCGTCGGACGCGGCGGCGGTGTCGTCGCCACGGAAGACCTCGGCGGACGCGAGGTCGGCCTCGGTGAGCTCCTCGCCACCGACTGCCCCGAGCTCGTCGCGCCGGCCGCGGCCACGGCCACGCCCGCCACGCCGGCGGCGCCGGCGGCGACCGTCGCCCTCGCCTTCGCCCTCGCCCTCGGCACCGGCCGCGATGGCGGCCTCGTCGTCGAGCTCGGGCTCCTCGCCGGCAGCGGAGGCCGCGGCGCGCGACAGCTTCTCGCCGGGGAGCGCCACGAGGCTGCCTCCCGACGGCGCTGCCTCGGACCGGCCACGCGACGAGCGCGCCAGGACCGGCGCCTCGTCCCGATCGCGGCCCCGGCCACGCCCACGGCCCCGGCCACGGCCGGTGCCCTCGGACTGCTTCTCGGGCACCTCGGTCATCGACAGGTCCTCGTCGTCGTCCTCCGCCACCCGGCGGCCGGAGCGCGTGGAGCCCTTGTCGACCTTCGCGATCTGGGTGATGTCCGTGAACAGGTCGGCGACCTCGATGAGGTCCGACGACGTGTTGCCGCGGAAGCTGATGACCTCGACGCGGACGCCCATCTCCTGGACGGCGCGGATCGCGCTCGCGAAGTCCCCGTCGCCGGACACGATCACGGCGATGTCGAGGTTGCGCGCGGTCTTCATGAGGTCGACGACGAGCTCGATGTCGAGGTTCGCCTTGACCTTGCCATCGCCGTACTTCCGGATGTCCTTGCTGACCACCTTGTAGCTGTGGCGGCTGAGGAACTGGTGGAAGTTGCGCTGGTTCTCGTTCTCGGGGTCGAGCCCCGTATAGGCATACGCGCGGACGAAATCGCGTCCGGCGGTGGCCGACTTCAGCAGCGTGACGTAATCGATGTCCACGCCGGCCGCCTTGGCCGCGTAGAAGATGTTCGCCACGTCCACGAAGACGGCGACGTTCTTTGACACTGTGACTCCTATGTCGTGTGTCGAGCCCTGGGCCTTCGACCCGAGGCCTGGGCGCTACGAGCGGCGGGCTCCTGAGCCGGCCGCAGAGACCTTGCACCGGAGCGTCGCCCCGGTGGCGGCGAACCCGGCTCGCTCGAGGCGACCGAGGTCCGCGGGATCGGAGGGCTCGCCGGCCTCGACCGTCGAGCAACCCTTGTTGCTCGCCGAGCGCAGCAGCTCCTCCAGGAGCGCTTCCGTCACGCGATCCGCGTCGTGGTCCGGGGCGACGACAAGGAAGTCGATCGTCCCGACATAGCCGCCGGCCGTGACCGACGGACGCAGGACGAGGAGCGCCCCGCCCACGAGCTCCCGTCGCGCCTCGGCGACGAGCAGGCTCGCGTGCGGCAGATAGACGCACTGCCGAAGCAGGTCCGCGGCGCCGAGCGAGCCGCTGCCCGACGCGGTCATCGCGTCCCGGCCGATGGCGGCCAGGCGGTCGATGTCCGTGATGCGGGCCGGTCGGATCGTGTACTCCACGCCGAGGTGCACCTCGTGCAGCGATGCGGCCCGGTGCGCCGGCTGCCGTTCCGACAGGTCGGGACGGGCGGCCCCCGCGCTGGCCGCGGATCAGGTGCCCGGGGAGGCGAGCGACGAGGCTCGAACAGCCGTCCCGAGGCGAGAGGCGATCGACCTGCAGGGCATGCCTTGCATGAACGACGCCGGTGCCTATGATACGGCATCGCTCCGCCGCGTCTCGCTGCGGGGCGTATTGGGTCCCTTGCCCCGCGAATCCGTCACCGCCGCCGAGGAGAGGCCTCCGGCACCCAAGGGACGATTTGCGGGCCCCGGTGCATCGTGTGCCGCCGGGCGTGGCCGAGGGGTATTGGAGGAGGCGTTCATGAAGTTCGCACGAGTCGGTGCGGCAATCGCCGCCGCTGCAATCGTCGTCGCCGCATGCGGCGGGACGGCGAACAGCGGCAAGACCGTCAAGGTCGGCATCACGCTCCCGCTGTCGGGCAGCTCGCTCGCCAGCGCCGGTCCGGCGCGCGACGGCGCGCTGCTCGCCATCAAGGAGGCGAACGCGGCCGGCACGGTCAAGGGCTACACCATCGAGCCCGTGATCAAGGATCACGCGGTCAACGGCCAGTACGACGCCCAGCAGGGCGCCAAGGACATGACCGCTCTCGTGTCCGACCCGGCCGTCGTTGCGGTCGTCGGTCCGTTCAACTCGGCCGTCGCCAAGGTCCAGATCCCGATCTCGAACGAGGCCGGGCTGGCGCAGTGCTCGCCGGCCAACACCAACCCCGACCTCACCAAGGGTGATGCGGGCAAGGAGCTCCGCGCGAAGCAGCCGGACAAGATCAACTACGTGCGCGTCGCCACCACGGACGACATCCAGGGCCCGGCCGTCGCGCAGTACGCGTTCCAGGACCTCGGCCTCAAGAACGTCGCGATCATCGACGACCTGACCGTCTACGGGAAGGGCATCGCCGACGCGTTCACGGCCGAGTTCGAGAAGCTCGGCGGCAAGGTCGTCGGCCGCGAAGGCGCCGACCCGAAGACCACCGACTTCCTGCCGATCCTGACCAAGTTCAAGGACCTCAACCCGGATTCCGTGTTCTACGGCGGCGTCACCGCGAACGGCGGCGGCCTCGTCCGCAAGCAGATGCCGCAGGCCGGCCTGGGCGACCTGCCCTACCTCGGCGGCGACGGCATCCAGGACCAGAACGGTGGGGTCCAGGGCTCGTTCATCAACATCGCCGGCCCGGCTGCCGAGAACTCGTTCTCGTCCGTCGCGGCGATCCACGACATCCCGGACGCGGCCGCGTTCGCGGAGAAGTACACCGCCGAGTACAAGGCCGATCCGGGCGCGTACAGCGCGTCGGGCTACGCCTGCATGCAGATCTTCATCAAGGCCCTCGCCGATGCCGCCGCCAAGGGCGACATCACCCGTGAGGCCGTCCGTGCCGGCGTGACCTCCGGCGCCTCGTTCGACACCGTCCTCGGCCCCGTCACCTTCGACGAGGTCGGCGACACCAGCCAGAAGATCATCTCCCTGTACAAGACGGACATGACTGCCGCCGACGGCAAGGGCGACTGGATCTTCGACAAGCAGATCGACTACGGCGCCAGCTGATCACCCATCACCGTTGACTGAAGCGAAGCGGGGGGCCCATCCGGGTCCCCCGGCTTCGTCTATCAGAGGGGCCACACCGATGATCTGCGCGAGCCTTCCATGACCGCTCCCGCCGCTTCGGCCGATGCGCCGTCCGCCCGCTCGTTCTCGAGCGCCGGGCTCGTATCCGTGGCCCAGCTGGCCATCGTCGCCGTCCTCCTGGCCGGCGCACTCCTCTGGATGGGACCCCAGCAGTTCGTCAATGCGCTGACGCTGGGCGCCATCTACGCCCTCATCGCGATCGGCTACACGCTGGTCTACGGGATCATCGAGCTCATCAACTTCGCCCACGGCGACGTGTTCATGGTGGGCACCTTCCTCAGCCTCATCTTCCTGACGACGCTGGGCTTCAACGGCGCGATCACCGAGCCCGGCCTGCTGGCCCTCGTGCTCGCCGGCGACTTCATCTTCACGATGATCGCCCTGGGCCTGATCGGCGTCCTCATCGAGCGGGTCGCGTACCGGCCGCTGCGCAACGCGCCGCGCCTCGCTCCGCTCATCACGGCGATCGGCGTCTCGTTCATCCTCCAGAACGCCGTGCAGGGCGTCCCGCCCTACTTCGGGTTCGGACCCTTCAACGCGAACTCGCCGCAGGTCTTCCCGACCGACTGGTTCGTGACCCTGGGCAACGCCTCGATCCCGGTCCTGAGCCTGTTCATCATCGTCACGGCGGTCGTGATGATGATCGCGCTGCAGCTGTTCATCGGGCGGACCCGGATCGGGCGCGCGATGCGCTCCACCGCGCTCGATCGCGACGCCGCCGCCCTCATGGGCGTGAACATCAACCGGACGATCGCGATCACGTTCCTGCTGGGCTCGGCGCTCGCGGGCGCCGCGGGCGTCACGTTCGGCCTCCAGTACGGCGTGACCAACTCGGGCCTCGGCTTCAACGCCGGCCTGAAGGCCTTCACGGCCGCCGTCCTGGGCGGGATCGGCAACACCGTGGGCGCCGCGCTCGGCGGCTTCATCATCGGCTTCATCGAGGTCGGTGCCGCGGTTGCCGGCCTGAACCGCTGGAGCGCCGCGATCGTGTTCGGCGTCCTCGTCATCGTCCTCGTCTTCCGGCCGTCCGGCATCCTCGGACAGCAGACGGGAGAGCGGGCGTGAGCGTCATCCAGGACGTCAAGACCAGCGCCCCCGCGCCCGGCATCCGGGATCGGGTCCGCGGCTTTGCGGGCCGCCATCGCTCCACGACGATCATCGTGATGATGGCGCTGATCGGCATCGTGCTGCCGATCCTCGCGGCGTTCCCGCCGTTCACCCTGTTCCAGACCCAGATCGGCTGGATCGATGGGTTCACGAACGCAGGCGTATTCGTCCTGCTCGCGATCGGCCTCAACATCGTGGTCGGCGTCGCGGGTCTGCTGGACCTCGGCTACGCCGCGTTCTTCGCGATCGGCTCGTACACGTACGCGTACGTCGCCTCGCCGTTCGGCAACTCGATCCTCGGCATCGACGTCGCGGCGACGTTCGGCGACGCCGTGGGGGTCGTGTTCTGGCCGATGCTGATCGTCGGCGCGTTCGTCGCGGCCGTGTTCGGCATCCTCCTCGGCGCACCCACGCTGCGCCTCCGCGGCGACTACCTCGCGATCGTGACCCTCGGCTTCGGCGAGATCGTGCCGATCGTGTTCCGGGAGGCGTCCACGGTCACCAACGGCATCAACGGGATCGGCGGCGTCTACCGGCCGTGGCTGCCGGGCGTGGGCACGTTCTCGGGCGTCGACCCCATGCCGTACTACGTCACGACCGTCGCCCTCGTCGCGATCGTGCTCGTGTTCGCCTACCGGCTCGTCGAGAGCCGGATCGGGCGTGCCTGGGAAGCCATCCGCGAGGATGAGCTGGCCGCGGCGGCCAACGGCATCAATACCGTGTCGACGAAGCTGCTCGCGTTCGCACTGGGCGCGTCGACGGCCGGCATCGCCGGCGTGCTCAACACCGCCAAGCTGACTGTGGTGTCGCCCGACCAGTTCACGTTCACGATCTCGTTCACCGTGCTCGCGATGGTCGTGCTCGGTGGCATGGGCAACTTCTGGGGCGTCGCCATCGGCGCCTTCGTGATCTACACGATCAACAACGTCATCCTCCACTCGCTCAACGAGTTCTTCCACGGGCTGGGCGTGCCGGTCCTCCAGGACATCGACTTCATCCAGCTGCAGTTCCTGCTCTACGGCATCGCCCTCGTCGGGATGATGCTCGTGAGACCCGAGGGCCTGTTCCCCAACAGCCGGCGCAAGCGCGAGCTCCACCAGGCGATCGACGAGCCGGGCGAGGACGAGAACACGCTGAGCGAAGTCACCGAGGAGGGCGGGCGATGACGGACCTGCTCGTCGCCGACAAGGTGACGCGCCGCTTCGGCGGCCTGGTGGCGGTCAACGAGGTCGACTTCACGATCCCCGAAGGCTCGATCGTGAGCCTGATCGGCCCGAACGGCGCCGGCAAGACGACGTTCTTCAACGTCCTGCTCGGGATCATCGACCCGTCCTCCGGATCGGTGGAGTTCGGCGGGCGGCGGATGATCGCCCGCCCGCGCCGGATCGCCCTCGAGTCGGTGGTCTGGGTGCTGCCCTCCGCGATCGTCCTGCTGCTCGGCTTCCTGCTCGAGCAGGCCGGGGTCGTCGGCGGGTTCTTCGTGACGGCGGTCATCGCGATCGCGCTCCTGATCACGACCCTCCTGCTCGCGATCATCCGGCCGGTCTGGTACCAGGTGGGGCTGACGAAGCTGGGCATCTTCCGCAGCGCGCGGCCCAACGACATGGTGGCCGCGGGCCTCGGGCGGACGTTCCAGAACATCCGGCTGTTCAAGAACATGACGGCGCTCGAGAACGTGCTGATCGGCATGCACAGCCGGATGGACGCGAACCCGGCCGACGCGTTCTTCAGCAGCCCCAAGGCCCGGCGCGAGGAGACCGCCTCGGACCGCCGGGCACAGGAGCTGCTCGCGTTCGTCGGCCTCCGCGGCGTCGGCAACGAGCTCGCAAAGAACCTGCCATACGGCGACCAGCGGCGGCTCGAGATCGCCCGCGCGCTGGCGTCGAACCCCAAGCTGCTCCTGCTCGACGAGCCCGCCGCGGGCATGAACCCCAAGGAGACGGACGACCTCATGCGGCTGATCTCGCGGCTCCGCCGGGACCTGAAGCTCACGGTGCTCCTGATCGAGCACGACATGAAGCTGGTCATGGGCATCAGCGACCGGGTCACGGTCCTCGAGGCCGGGCGGAAGATCTCCGAGGGCTCGCCCGAGGAGGTCAGGCGCGACCCGCGGGTCATCGAGGCCTACCTCGGGAAGCCGGTCGAATGACAGCCGTGAGCGAGAGCCAGGCGACACCCGCGACCGGCACACCGGTCCTGAAGCTGACGGACGTCAACACGTACTACGGCGCGATCCACGCGCTGCGCGGGATCAGCATCGAGGTCGACGCGGGCGAGATCGTCACGTTGATCGGCGCCAACGGCGCCGGCAAGACGACGACCCTCAAGACGATCTCGGGGCTGCTGCACCCCAAGGTGGGGACCGTCGAGTTCGAGGGCGCGGACGTGTCGAACGTCGCGCCCCACGAGCTCGTGACCAAGGGGATCGGGCACGCCCCCGAGGGCCGCCGGATCTTCTCCCGCCTGACGGTGTACGAGAACCTCCTGATGGGCGGGTTCACGCGCACCAAGGCGGAGAACGACGAACAGGTGGAGCGGGTGTACGGCCTGTTCCCGAGGCTCCGCGAGCGCAGCAGCCAGAAGGGCGGCACGCTGTCCGGCGGCGAGCAGCAGATGCTCGCGATCGGCCGGGCGATGATGACCCGTCCCCGGCTCCTGCTCCTCGATGAGCCGTCGCTCGGCCTCGCCCCGATCCTCGTCCAGCAGATCTTCGAGATCATCCGCGAGATCAACAGCCAGGGGATCACGATCCTGCTCGTCGAGCAGAACGCGATCCAGGCGCTCGCGATCGCGAGCCGGGGCTACGTGCTCCAGACCGGGGAGGTCGTGCTCAGCGGCAGCGCCCGCGACCTGCGCGAGAACGAGACCGTCCGCAAGGCGTATCTCGGCGAGGACTGACGGGCTCCGCCCGACCGAGCGGCCATGACCCAGGGGCCGGGCGTTCCTGACGGGCCGGAGGAGCTGCGCGGGGCGCACGACGCCCACTCCGAGGCGGTGCGTCCCGTGGCGGGGCGCGGCCGAGGCGCCACGATCGCCGCGGTGCTCATCGTCGCCGCGTTCCTCGTCGGGGTGCTGCGGCCGTGGGACCTGCTCGGGTCGGGCGGCGCGGATGCCCGCCCCGACGCGTCGGCCGGTGCCGTCGTCGACGGCTCCGAGCCTTCGGACGGCGAGCAGGTGGCGGTGGCGGCGTCGCCGTCCCCGACCACCGGGCCGCTGACCGCGGACAGGGCCGCGGCCGGCGTGTGCGGCTATCCGCAGGGCTGGCGATCCGCGACCATCCAGGAGTGGGCCGGCCGGCGCGCCCACGTGTGGACCGCGGTCGACGTGGTCGAGGCCACCGGCCCGACCGATCCGGCGATCCCGTTCCAGGTCGTCGCGGGCGAGGACTTCACGGCGATCGGCTGGTGCGCCCCGGTGGAGGGCGAGTCCCGGCCGCCGCTGTCCGCTACGGGCCGGCTGTTCGTGATCGCGGAGGACGGGACCGCGACCGAGCTGCCCTACAGGCGGATCGACCCCGAGATCCCGTCTGCGTTGGGCGAGCTGTGGACGCCGGCCGACGGCGCCGGCTCGGCCGCCGAGCCGTGGCCCGTGGGCCGGTACGTCATCCAGCTCGAGACGGGCTCCGGGGAGTGGCAGCGCTGGCTCGGCCTCGACCTCCGCTCGCAGCCGGTCCGGCCGGTCGGGTCGGGATCGGCCTCGCCTGCACCGTCGGAGGCGGCGTCTGGCGAGGCGTCGCCGCCATCGGACGACGCGTCGGCTCCGCCCGCGCCCTGACCGACCGTCGAGTCGCCGCGGACCCCTAGCGGCGTGCGGGCTCCTGCGAGACCTCGAACGCCGCACGGGCCATCAGGATCGCCCCCACGGCCGCGATCCACCATCCGTACGCGCGATCCGGGAGGAGTCCCTCGGGCGCGTCCAGGACGGTGGGCAGCCACAGGGCGACGCCCGCCAGCGCCGCGATCGCGAGCAGCCAGTATGCGAGGCCGCGGTCGATGGCGACCGGCCGCGGACCGGCCGCGTACGGAAGCACGACGAGCGCCAGCGTCGCGAGCGCGGCGAGGAACGACACGATCCCGGTCCCGTCGAACGCGCGGTACACCTGCTCCGGGAGCCCCCCGTCGCCGCCGAGGACGTACCACGGCAGCAGGCACCCGACGATCACGAGGATCGAGCCGACGACCGCGAGGCGGCGGCCGTTGCCGAGCGGACGACGATGGACCACGGGCTACTCGTGCGCCGTGTAGACCTCGGGACGCAGGACGCCCACGAAGCGCAGGTTGCGGTACTGCTCGCCGTAGTCCAGCCCGTAGCCGACGACGAACTGGTCCGGGATCTCGAACCCGACGTAGTCCACCGGGATGTCGACGAGGCGCCGGGCGGGCTTGTCCAGCAGCGTGCAGATCTTGAGCGAGGCGGGGTTCTTGCCGCGCAGGTAGCGGACGAGGTAGTTGAGCGTGAGTCCCGTGTCGATGATGTCCTCGACCAGCAGGACATCCTCGCCCACGATCGAGGCCGACAGGTCCTTCATGATCCGCACCAGGCCGGACGACTCGGTCGTGGCACCGCCGTATGAGCTCACCTCCATCAGGTCGATGCGCAGCGGCAGCGTGATCTGGCGCATGAGGTCGGCCATGAACGGCAGTGACCCCTTCAGGACGGAGACCAGCGTCAGGCTGCGACCGGCGTAGTCCTCGCTGATCCGCGCGCCGAGCTCTGCGGTCTTCGCGGCGATCTGCTCCTCGCTGAGCAGGACCTCACCGATGTCGTGCTCGAGGTCGGCGGTGTGGCTCATGGTGCGGTCGACGATGCCTCCGGGACGGGCAGGGGTGCGGCTCGATCATCGCGCCTCCGGGCGAACCGCGCACGGCGGGGCGGCGTTCAGGCAGGTTGCGCTCCGGGATCGGGACGGGCGGCCTCGACCGGGATGGCCGGCGCCTGGCCGGCCGGCCGGCGCCGACGCTTGCCGCGACGACGACCACGACCCTCACGGCGGGTGGCGTCCGGCACGGCCGCGCCGACGCCGGGGTCGAGCGGCCCGGGAACCTCGTCGTCAGCCCCGGCGGTTCCGTCGTCCGCGATCGCGTCCAGGGCGGCGACGTGTGCCGGCTCGTGGCCAGGCGTCGCGTGGAACGATTCCTCGGCGGCGGGGCGGGGCGGCGTCGACTGGCCGGTCGTGCCGCTCAGCTCCTCGTGGAGGGCGAGCCGGCCGAACTTGAGCAGCAGCATCCGGAAGTCTCGCGCGTAGAACAGCTTGATCCGGATGTCGGGGTAGAGCTCGCGCAGGCGGCGGAGCTTGCGGTTCTTCTTCCGGACGAGCTTCTGCTTGAGCGTCGTCAGCTCGACGTACAGCTCGAAGTCGGGCAGGTAGAAGTCGGGCGAGAAGCTCTCGATCACGTCGCCGTCCAGGTTCCAGGCGATCGGGAACGTGTCGGGCTCGTACGCCCAGCGCACGTCGTAGAAGTCGAGGATCCGCGCGAGCTCCGCCTCGCTCGCGTGGGCGAACGCCGGCCTCCCGGTGGCCGGCACCGGGTCGGTCACCCGGTCCTCCCGTCGGCGTCCCCGTTGACGAGGGACCGCAGGTCGCCGGTCCAGCCCTCCAGGAGCCGGTGCATCGCAAGGAGGTCGTCCTCGCCGATCGGCGGCCGCGAGGCGAGCCGCGCCGCCGTTGCCGGGTCGAGCTCGGGATGGGCCGCGGTGTCCAGGATCGGCGGATCACCCTCCGGCGTCGCCAGCACGAGGCCCATCGTCCGGGAGCCACAGTCGCAGCGGAGCTCCACGAACGCGAAGTCGCCGCGGTCCGCGAGGACGGCGATCCGGTCGACCGGGATGGCCGCACCGCAGGCGGTGCAGCTGGCCCCGGTGAGGCGCGTCCGGAGTCCGCGAGGGTCCATGGATGATCAGTCTACCTCCGGCAGCCGCCGCGACACGTTCACGCGGCCGTGGAATCGCCGATCCACGACAACGGCAACCGCATACTCCCGTGGGGTATCATCCGGCCATGGGTGAGACCACGAGCCGCGCGTCCGGGACGCACGGCGCCGACCACGGGCACGACAGCTTCCGCCACAGCTACAGCAAGGACAAGGCGCAGCTCGTCCGCCGCCTGAGCCGGATCGAGGGGCAGGTCCGGGGGATCGCCCGGATGATCGAGCGCGAGGAGTATTGCGTCGACATCCTCCAGCAGACGGCCGCGCTGCGGGCCGCCGTGGATGCCGTGTCGGTGATGGTCCTCGAGGATCACGTCCAGGGCTGCGTCCGGACCGCCGCCGAGCGCGGCGAGGCCGACAAGTACGTCGACGAGGTCCTGGACGTCGTCCGGCGGACGCTCGGGCGGCCGGTGCGCGGGGCGAAGTCGAACGCCTGACCGGCCGCTGCGACGGGTTATCCACAGCGAACCAACCCGCACGCCGAGGATCGTGGATAAGGGCTCTTGACGGCGCCCCGGCACGCTTCTACCGTCCGCACTCCGCCCAATCGCGCGTGCGCATCGGGGAGCGTCGTTCCTGAGGGGCCACGGGGAGACCCGGGCCGGAACCGACGGTACGAGGCGAGACCGACAGACGCCGCCGCGACGGCGAACGATCGACGCCGGGAGCGGCTCCCGGACGGCCTAGTGCAACCACAGGAGGGTGCCCTGGACCGCCCGAGAGTTCCGCTCCCGACGCGCGTTGACGGGCTCCCGCCGCTCCCCGAGGAATTCGCCGCGGTCCTCGCGGCCGGCCTCGAGACCCTCGGCATCGGGCTCCCCGACGACGCCCGGCCGGCCATCGAGACGCACGTCCGCCTGCTGCTCGCCTGGACCGCCGCGATCAACCTCACCGCGATCCGCGACCCGGTCGACGTCGCCCGCCTCCACGTGCTCGACAGCCTCGCCGCCGTCCCCCATCTCCGCGCTCGCGGCCTGACGCGTGTCCTCGACCTGGGGTCCGGCGGCGGCTTTCCCGGGATCCCGCTCGCGGTCGCGCTCGGGGCGGACCGGGCGCTGCTGGTCGACTCGGTGGGCAAGAAGATCCAGTTCCTGCGCGCGGTGATCGCCGCCGCTGGCCTGGAGCGCCGGATCGCTGCTGAGCCCGAACGCGCCGAGGTCATCGCCCGGGACCGGCGCGACCGCGAGGCGTGGCCGGTCGTGACGGCCCGTGCGGTGACCTCGCTCGCCGAGCTGGTGGAGATCGGGCTGCCGCTGGTCGCCCCCGGCGGCGTGCTCGTCGCGTGGAAACGGGGCCCGGTCGACGGCGAGGTCGGCGCGGCGGACGGTGCCCTGCGCGCTCTTCGCGCGGGCCGTCCCGAGGTGGTCGACGCGGGGGTTCCGGGGCTGGACGGCCACTGCCTGGTCATCGTCCCGCGTGCCGGGCCGATCGACGTCCGGTTTCCCCGGGACCCGGCAGAGCGGCGGCGCCGTCCGCTCTGAGCGGACCGTCCGCGCTACCCTCCGATGCGTGCGCGTTGCCGTGCTCTCGGACATCCACGCGAACCTCGCCGCGCTTGACGCCGTGCTCGCCGCGATCCCGTCCGTGGACGAGGTCTGGCAGCTGGGCGACATCGTGGGCTACGGCCCCCACCCCGACGAGGTCGTCGCCCGGCTGCGGGACGTCGGGGCGCGGGGCGTGCGCGGCAACCACGACGCCGCGGCGGTCGGCGGGCGCGAGATCGAATCGTTCAACGTCGACGCACGGCGCGCGATGGAGTGGACGCGCGCGACCATCAACGACGACACCCGCGCGTGGCTGTCCGCGCTGCCCGAGAAGCTGGAGCGCGAGGGCTTCACGCTCGTCCACGGCTCCCCTCGCGACCCGATCTGGGAGTACGTGACCTCGACCCCGGTCGCCCGCGCCGGGATGGCGGCGATGGACACCCGCTTCGGCCTCCACGGACACACCCACGTCCCCATCGCGTACCTCGAGAACGACGGCAGTCTCGAGACGATGAGCCCCGGGGCGGGCTCGCGGATCACGTACGGCTCGCACCGGGCGCTCCTCAACCCAGGCAGCGTCGGGCAGCCGCGGGACGGGATCCCCACGGCCTCCTGGCTGCTGCTCGACACGGACGAGGACACGGGCACCTGGCACCGCACCGCGTACGACGTGGGGTCGGTCCAGGAGGCGATGGAGGCCGCAGGCCTCCCCGACCGGCTCGTCGCCCGCCTGGCCTACGGGCTGTAGCCCATGATCGGCGGCCGTCGACCGATCTCGGGGCGCAAGCCCGGCGACAAACGCGTCCGAGTCGAGCGGTATCACGCGCCGTACTTCCGATACACCGGCCCGAACCAGCTGACCGCGAAGGCGGCCGCCAGCGCGCCGACGACCGGCATGGGCCGGTTCATCATGCGGACCAAGGCGATCCTGCTCGGCAAGCCGCTGGCCAACGAGGAGGAGATCGGCGAACGCCTGTCGAAGAAGAAGGCGCTCGCGATCTTCAGCTCGGACGCGATCTCGTCTTCCGCCTACGCGACCGAGGAGATCCTGCTCGCGTTCCTGCTCGCGGGCGTCGGCGGGGCGGCGTTCCTGTACTCGATCGAGGTCAGCATCGCCATCGCGGTCCTGCTCGCGATCGTCGCCTTCAGCTACCGGCAGGTCTGCTACGCGTACCCCACCGGCGGCGGCTCCTATTCGGTGTCCAAGGCGAACATCGGGCGGCTCGCGTCGCTGGTCGCCGCCGCGGCGCTGCTCGTCGACTACACCCTGACCGTCGCCGTGTCGACGTCATCGGCCGTCGAGCAGATCGCGTCCGCGGTCCCGGCGCTCGATCCGGTCCGCGTCGAGATCGGCATCGCCGCCATCGGGCTGATCACGCTCGGCAACCTGCGCGGCCTTCGCGAGGCCGGCAACATCTTCGCGATCCCCACCTACCTGTTCCTCGCCTCGGCGTTCATCATGATCGCCGCCGGGACGTTCCGGATCCTGTTCCAGGGCGATACCGGGCCGCCGCCGACCGCCGAGGTCGTCGAGGCGATGAAGGGGACGGCCGAGGGCGTCACGATCCTCATCCTGCTGCGGGCGTTCGCGTCGGGGGCGGTCGCGCTGACTGGCACCGAGGCCATTGCGACCGGCGTGCCCGCGTTCCAGCCGCCGGAGTCCCGGAACGCGGCGCGGACGCTGATGGTCATGGCCGCGATCCTCGGCACGCTGTTCGTCGGGATCACGTTCCTCGCGACGAACTACCACATCCTGCCCATCGACGAGCCCAAGCAGACCGTCATCTCGCAGATCTCGCGTCACGTCTACGGGGACACGATCGGGTTCTACCTGTTCCAGGCGTTCACGGCGCTGCTGCTGTTCCTCGCCGCGAACACGAGCTACAACGCGTTCCCGCGGCTGGCCGCCGTGCTCGCCGAGGACGGGTTCATGCCGCGCCAGTTCGCGTTCCGCGGCGACCGGCTCGCCTACTCGACCGGGATCATCATCCTCGGGCTGGTGGCCGGCACGGTCGTGATCCTCGGCGGCGGCTCCACACACGCGCTGATCCCGCTGTACGCCGTCGGTGTGTTCATCGACTTCACGATCGCGCAGTCCGGCATGGTCCGGCACTGGCTCGCGACGCGCGATCCGGGCTGGCAGCGGAAGCTCGCGGTGAACGCCGTCGGGGCAACGCTCACGGCGATCATCGCGGTCGTCGTCACCTCCGTGAAGTTCGTGGACGGGGCGTGGTTCGTGGTCGTGCTCATCCCCAGCCTCGTGGCGCTGATGCTGTTCATCCGCCGGCAGTACGACGGCCAGGCCCGCGAGCTGGAGGTCAAGGACGACCTCGTGTTCCAGCGGCCGCACCGGGAGCAGCGGGTGATCATCCCCGTCAACGGCATCAACCGGGCGGTCGTCCAGGCCGTCATGTTCGGCAAGTCGCTCGCGACGGACGCCTCGATGCTCCAGGCGGTGTTCGTGACGAGCGACCTCGAGGAGGCCGAGCGGCTGCGGGCGCGCTGGGAGAAGCAGCTGCCGGGGGTGCCGCTGGTGATCGTCGAGTCGCCCTACCGCGCGCTCGTCAACCCGGTCGTGACGTACCTCGATGTGCTCGACCACGCCTGGCCGCCGGACAAGGACGCCCCCACGACGATCGTCGTCCTGCCGGAGTACGTCGCCCGTCACTGGTGGGACCGGCTGCTCTACAACCAGGCGGCCAAGCGCCTCAAGTCCGCGCTCGTGGGTCGCGAGCACACGGTGATCGCGGACGTGCCGTATCGTCGCAGCGAGCAGAGCGCCGGATAGCGAGACTCGCACCGGGCTTCCCACGAGGTCCGCCCGAACACGCCCATGATCGGTGGACGGCGTCCCATCAAGGGTCGCAAGCCCGCGGACCGTCGCGTCCGCGTCGAGCGTCCCCACGCAGCGTACTTCCGCTACACCGGCCCCAACCAGCTGGTGGCGAAGCCCGCCGCGTCCGCCCCGCGCTCGGGGATCGAGCGCCGCTACGCGCAGGCCAAGGCGTGGCTCATCGGCCGCCCGCTCGCGAGCGAGGAGGAGATCGGCGAGCGGCTGTCGAAGCGGCTCGCGCTGCCGATCTTCAGCTCGGACGCGATCTCGTCCTCCGCCTACGCCACGGAGGAGATCCTGCGCGTCCTCGTCGTGGGCGGGGCGCTCGCGTTCGTGTTCAGCATCGAGGTCGCGATCGCGATCGCCGTGCTGCTCGCGGTGGTCGCGATCTCGTACCGCCAGGTCTGTCGCGCATTCCCCAACGGCGGTGGCGCCTACGCCGTCGCCCGCCAGGAGCTCTCCCCGCTGCTCGGGCTCGTCGCGGCGGCCGCGCTGCTCATCGACTACGTGATGACGGTCGCGGTCTCGACCTCGTCCGCGGTGGAGCAGCTGATCTCGATCAACCCGGACATCAACGCCCTCCGCATCCCGATCGCGCTGCTGTCGATCGCGCTGATCACCGTCGGCAACCTGCGCGGCCTGCGGGAGTCGGGGAACATCTTCGCGGTCCCGACGTACCTGTTCGTGGCCCTCGCGCTGCTGATCGTCGCGATCGGCGCGACGCGGATCGTGTCCGGGCAGGTCGTCCCGCTGCCGCCCCAGCCCGAGGCCGTGCCGCTCGGGACGGAGACGATCGGCGTCCTGCTGCTGCTCAAGGCGTTCGCGAGCGGCTCGGTCGCGCTGACCGGCACCGAGGCGATCGCGAACGGCGTGCCGGCGTTCAGGCCGCCCGAGGCGAGGAACGCGGCCAACACGCTGCTCGTGATGGCGGTTCTGCTCGCGATCCTGTTCGTCGGGATCACCGTCGTCGCCGACGCGTACCGGATCGTGCCGTCCCAGGAGGGTTCGGGCGGCCCGACGGTCATCGCGCTCGTCGCGACCGCCGCGTTCGGTGCCGGGAGCCCGCTGTTCTACCTGTTCCAGGTGTCGACCGCGCTGATCCTGTTCCTTGCCGCGAACACGAGCTACAACGCCTTTCCGCGGCTCGCGGCGCTGCTGGCCGAGGACAGCTACATGCCTCGCCAGTTCTCGTTCCGCGGCGACCGGCTCGCGTTCAGCTGGGGGATCGTCCTGCTGTCGCTGGTCGCGGCGGCGCTGCTCGTCTACTTCGGCGGCGTCACCACGCTGCTCATCCCGCTGTACTCGGTCGGCGTGTTCGTG
>DASSRG010000179.1:0-2137 GCA_035701885.1 Candidatus Limnocylindrales bacterium | reverse complement strand
CCGGTCACGGTCCGCCACGGGTGCGCGTTGCCGACGCCGATGAGCCCGTGGTTGTCGAGGAACCGCAGCAGCGAGTCGACCGGATAGTCGAGCGTGCGGCCTGGCGCCGTCGACCAGACGGCCGCGGTGATCGGCACAAGGAAGTGGTCCGTGAATGCCGGGCCGAAGCGACGGTCCACGAGGTACTCGCCGAGGGTCAGGCCGCTTGGGCGCGGCGCGTCGAGGACCGCGCGCGCGTCGCGGTAGAAGCGGAGGATGTCGGGAAACAGGCGCAGGAAGCCCGGGCGGGCGGCGAGCGACCGCTGGGCGAAGAACCCGCCGACGCCGCGCGACCCGTACTCGACGTCGCACGACCGGCAGACGGACGCGAACGACATGTCGCTGGCCTGTGTCTCCACGCCCAGCTCCCGGAACAGCCCGGTGAGGCGCGGGTACGTCGGCTCGTTGTAGACGATGAACCCGGTGTCGACGTTGACCGGGCCCCTCGGCGCGTCGACCGTCACCGTCGCGACGTGCCCGCCCGCCGCAGCGTCCTTCTCGAAGATCACCGGCTGGTGGCCGGCGCGATGGAGGGCCCAGGCCGCGGACAGGCCGCTGACCCCGGACCCGACGATGGCGACCCTCATCGGGCGCCGGCCTTGGCGCGCTCGCCGAGCGCGCGGCGCATTCCGGTGGCCGCGTCGGTCGCGAGACGCCCGAACGCGCCGCCCGCGAACGGCTCGACGAGCCGCATCCAGCCCGTGAGCCGGATGTCGGCCGTGTAATCGATGCGTGTTCCGGTCCCCGTCGGCTCGAAGCGGATCTCGTCGCGCGCCTCGACGTTCGAGCCCTCGCCCTCGAGCACGACACGCCGGCCGGGCTCCCAGGTCGCGACCCGGTAGGTCATCGGAACGACGCGGCTGCCCTGGCGGACGTGGAGCCGGTAGCGGGCGCCCTCGCCGACGGGCCCGGCGTCCAGCCGCTCCGACGAGACCGTGTTCGGGTCCCACGCGGGGCTGTTGGCGAAGTCGGCGACGAAGGCGAAGGCGTCGTCGACGGGCAGCGTGGTCTCGACGATCTCGTGCAGGCGGGGCATCGGGTGTCCTTCTCGTGCGGCCCGTCCGGCGGACCGTCCGACACCAATGCGCACGAGCGGCCGATCCGGATGGGTCGCTCGTTCGAAGGAAGGGCGATGGACGCACGCGACCTGGTCGACGAGCTCGCGGAGCTGCTCGTCGTTCCCAGCTTCATCCGGACGGGCTACCGCCTTCGACGCCGGCTGTATCGCTGGCCGGACGTCGAGTCGTACCCGATGGACGGGCGGACGGTGGTCCTGACCGGGCCGACGTCCGGGCTGGGTCGCGAGGCGGCAGGCTCGCTCGCGCGGATGGGCGCCCGGCTGGTGCTCGTCGGGCGCGATCCGGAGAGGCTGGAGCGAACGCGGGATGAGCTGCTCGCGGGCTCGCCTGAGGCGGGCATCGAGCTGGTGACCGCGGACATGGCCTCGCTCGCCTCGGTCCGCGACGCGGCCGCGGGCATCCTGGCCGTCGCGCCGCGGATCGATGTCGTCATCGACAACGCCGGCACGATGCTCCCGAACCGTGAGGTCACGGCCGAGGGCTTCGAGCGGACGTTCGCCACGATGGTGCTCGGGCCGTTCGTGCTCGTGTCACGGCTGACGCCCCGGCTGCTCGAGTCGCCGGACCCGCGACTCGTCGCCGTCACATCGGGCGGCATGTACACGCAGTCCCTCCCGCTCGACGACCTCCCGTACGAGCGCGGCGCGTACAGCGGGCCGCGCGCGTATGCCCGTGCCAAGCGCGCGCAGGTGGCGATGGTGCGGGAATGGGCGCGGCGGTTCCGCGACGACGGCCTCGCCGCGAACGCGATGCACCCGGGCTGGGCCGACACGCCCGGCCTCGAGGCGTCGCTGCCGGGCTTCGCGCGGCTGGTGGGGGATCGCCTCCGCACGCCGGCCGAGGGCGCCGACACGATGCTGTGGCTCGCCGCCGCGCCAGAGGCACGCGCCGGATCAGGCCGCCTGTTCCTCGATCGCCGCCCGCGACCCTTCGACCGGCTCCCGTCGACGCGCCTGTCCGCTACCGACCGGACCGAGCTCTGGGACCGCGTCGTCGCGTTGACCGGCGAGCCGGATCCA
>DASSRG010000178.1:0-10544 GCA_035701885.1 Candidatus Limnocylindrales bacterium | reverse complement strand
GAGCGCTCGAAGCTGGACCCGTCGAAGGTCCAGGTGATGCTCGTGGGGCCGTCGGTCGGGCCGCACCTCGGCCCGGGCTGCGTGGGCGCGACGGTGATCCTGCGCCACTGACACTGGGTTCGCGGCGGCTCGCCGGCGCTCGCCGACCCCGTCGTCGTCGTCGGGCTCCCGTGGATCGCCCGGCGTTCCACCTGGAGCCGATCCGGCCCGTTGGATCGCCCGGCGTTCCGGCTGGCGCGAATCCTGCGGCGGATTCAACCGGTGTCCGCAACGAGCTCGGCGAATCGCTCCGATGGTTTCATGAAACCGAGGGTCTTGCGCGGCCGGTCGTTGAGGCTGGCCGCGATCCGGGCGAGGTCGTCGGCGCTGAGCAGCGACAGGTCGGTGCCCTTGGGCAGGTACTGGCGGAGCAGCCCGTTGGTGTTCTCGTTCGTCCCACGCTGCCAGGGGCTGTGGGGGTCGCAGAAGTAGACCTGGACGCCGGTGTCGACGGTGAACCGGGCGTGCGCGGCGAGCTCCTTGCCCTGGTCCCAGGTGAGCGACCGGACGAGCTCGGCGGGGAGCCCGGTGATGGTGCGCGCGATCGCCTCGCTCACGGTCGGGGCATCGTGGTGACCGGGCAGGTGGACGAGCAGCACGAACCGGCTGGTGCGCTCCACGAGGGTGCCGACCGCGGACCGCCCGGCGCGGCCGATGATCAGGTCGCCCTCCCAGTGCCCGGGCACTGCGCGGTCCTCGACCTCGGCCGGGCGCTCGCTGATCCGGACCATGCCCGGGATCGTGCCCCGGGCGTCGACCGTGCCCCGCGCCCGGCGATGGGTCCGGCCGCTCCGCAGGCAGCGCGCGAGCTCACGCCGCAGCTCGCCCCGGCCCTGGACGAACAGCGCGCGGTAGATCGTCTCGTGGCTCACCCGCAGCCCCTCGTCGTCGGGGTGCTCGAGCCGCAGCCGGCGCGAGATCTCCTCGGGCGACCACCAGGCGGCGAGCCCGTCCTCGACCGCGTCGAGCAGCGGGCCCGGGACGAGCTTGAACGGCTTGGGGCGGCGGGCGCGTGCATGGGCAGCATCGTGCGCCGTGAGCGCCCGGTACGCGACCCGGCCGCCGTTCGCGCGCACCTCGCGCGAGATCGTCGACGGCGCCCGGTCCAGCCCGGTCGCGATCGCGCGCACCGAGTCCCCCGCCGCGAGCCGGCGGCTGATCTCCTCGCGCTGCTCGAGCGTCAGGCGGCCAGGCCCCGGGATCCAGGCCGGGACCGCACGCCGGCGTCGGCCGAGCTCGGGCGTCGCGCGGCGGACCGTCGTGTGGTTCGAGCCGATCAGGCGGGCGATCTCGCGCAGCGACCATCCCGCGCTCCGCAGTACCCGCGCTTCACGTCGCTGCTCGCGTGTCAGTCGAGTCACGTGGGCCTCCGCTTCGAGTCAGCACATCCTCACTGACTCGCCAGCCGTTGCGGAGACCATGTGAATCCGCCCTCCGTCTGGAACGTCCGGCGGCCCATCTGGCGGGAATCGCTCCGTCTGGAACGTCCGGCGGCCCATCTGGCGGGGATCGCTCCGTTTGGAACGCCCGACGATCCACGCGCCGCATTCGTGGGATCCGAGTCGGGGGCATCCCCCGCGGTCGAACGCGCCGGGAGGCCGGGCCTCAGCCCTCGACGCGCTCGACGACCGTGGCGATCCCCTGCCCCACCCCGATGCACATGGTGGCGAGGCCGTAGCGCCCGCCGATCCGCTCCAGCTCGTGCACGAGCATCGTCACGAGTCGCGCCCCGGACGCCCCGAGCGGATGCCCGAGGGCGATCGCGCCGCCGTTGGGATTGACGCGCGCAGGGTCCAGCCCCAGCTCGTCCATGCACGCAACTGACTGCGATGCGAACGCCTCGTTGATCTCGACCACGTCCAGGTCCGAGACCTCGATCCCCGCCCGCGCCAGGGCCTTGCGCACCGCCGGCACGGGGCCGATCCCCATCACGTCCGGGTGCACACCGGCGACGGCCGTCGATACGACGCGCGCGAGCGGCCGGAGCCCGAGCTCGGCGCCGCGGGACGCCTCCACGAGCAGCAGCGCCGCCGCCCCGTCGTTGATCCCGGAGCTGTTTCCGGCCGTCACCGAGCCACCCGCCCTGAACGCGGGCTTGAGCGCGGCGAGCGCCTCCATCGACGTCTCGCGCGGGTGCTCGTCGCGATCGACGATGGTGACGGCGCCCTTCTTCCCGGTCACCTCGACCGGCACCAGCTGTCCCTCGAACCGCCCCTCGGCGATGGCGGCCGCGGCCCGCCGCTGGCTCTCGAGGGCGAACGCGTCCTGCCGCTCCCGCGGGACGGTCCACTGATCGGCGACGCACTCGGCGGTCTCCCCGAGCGAGATCGGCGGGTAGGCCGCCTGCATCCGGGGATTCACGAACCGCCAGCCGAGGGTCGTGTCCTCCATCGTCCGCGGCCCGCGGTCGTACCCGGCTTCGGGCTTGAGCATCACGTACGGTGCCCGCGTCATCGACTCGACGCCGCCGGCGATGAACAGGTCCCCGTCCCCGGCTCCGATCGCGTGCGCTGCGGCATTCACCGCCTGCAGCCCCGACCCGCACAGGCGGTTCACGGTCTGCCCGGCGACCTCGACCGGGAGCCCGGCGAGCAGCGACGCCATCCGCGCGACGTTCCGGTTGTCCTCGCCTGCCTGGTTCGCACAGCCGAGGATGACGTCCTCGACGAGGGTGGGGTCGATCGAGGTGCGATCGACGATCGCGCGAATGACGACGGCCGCGAGGTCGTCGGGGCGAACGGACGCGAGCGCGCCACCGTATCGTCCGATGGGCGTTCGGACGGCGTCGACGATCCACGCCTCTCGCACGGGTCGGTTGAGGTCACGGGGCATGGCGCGATTGTGGCACGGGGCACGCGGACGCCACGGGGAACCGGGCGTGGCACGACGGCGTCCGGGCGCCATGCCGACGTCGTCACGCTCCACCCTGCCCGTCGCCCTCGCCGCGCTGGCCATCGCCACGCTCCTCGCCGCCTGCGGCGGAACATCGGCGGCGCCGGCCGGGTCCGCCGCCACCGCGGAGCAGAGCGACGCCGCCACCACACGGCCCGCGGACTTCATCGACCATCCGACCGGCTCCACCGACGTGGTCCTCCGCGTGGGCGAGGAGGGCGGGTTCGTGATGATGGAGTACGCGATGGCGCGGGTGCCGCGGTTCACGCTCTACGGCGACGGGCGCGTCCTGATCTCGACCCCCGTCGAGTGCAAGGCCGCGCCGGGCGGCAGCTGTCCCCCCGACGCCCTGCGCCAGGCCTATCTCACGGAGGACCAGGTCCAGGCGGTCCTGCGCACGGCGCTCGTCGACGGCCAGCTGGGGGTCGCCAAGGAGGAGTTCCCGGTCAACGTGATGGACGTCCCGACGACGGTGATCGAGCTCCATGCCGGCGGCGTCGACAAGGAGGTCCGCGTGGCGGGCCTTGGCATGGATGCTCCGCCCGGGCCCGACGCCGCAGTCCTCGCGTCGCTCGCGGCGCTCGTGGACAAGCTGATGGCGATCCCGACGACGGACGAGTACACGGCCGCCTCGTCGATCGCGATCCTCGCCGAGACCGAGGCGGCGCCGGGCGTGACGCCGGCTCCGTGGCCGTGGCCGGAGCTCGCGCCGTCGGACTTCGCGAAGCCGCCGCCGGACGACCCGTTCGGCTTCACGACCCGCGTGCTCACGCCCGCCGAGTGCGAGGCGCTCGGCATCACGCCGGGCGAGCCGGCGGGTCCGTTGACGTTCGCCGGTCCCGACGGCAAGACGTATGTCGTCGTGGTGCGGCCGGCCCTTCCGGACGAGGTCCCCGGCGCCGCCTGACGGCTAGCGGTGGCGCCAGACGGGCGGCCGCTTCTCGAGGAACGCGACCATCCCTTCCGACTGGTCGGCCGTGTCGAACAGCGCCTCGAAGCGGTCGCGCTCGAACCGCAGCCCCTCGTCGAGCGGCAGCTGCTGGGCCGCATTGACGGATGCCTTCGCCGAACGGACGGCCTCCACCGGAAGCGCCGCGATGGCTGCGGCTCGATCCAGGGCCGCATCCACGACCTCCGTCGCCGCGACCACCGCCGAGACGAGCCCCAGGCGCTCCGCCTCGTCGGCCCGGACCTGGCGCCCGGTGAGGACGAGGTCCATCGCGCGAGCGCGGCCGACCGCGCGCGTCAGCCGCTGCGTCCCGCCGGCCCCCGGGATCACCCCGATGGACAGCTCCGGCTGGCCGAACACGGCGTCGTCCCCCGCGACGATCAGGTCGCATGCGAGCGCCAGCTCGCACCCGCCGCCCAGCGCGTAACCCCGGACCGCGGCGATGACGGGCGTCCGCAGGCGGCCGACCCGGTCGATGACCGCAAACGGGTCGTCGCGGCGCAGCTGGTCGCGCGTGGAGCCGGCGAGGTCGCGGATGTCGGCGCCGGCCGCGAAGGCACGCTCGCCGGACCCGGTGATGACGATCGCCCGGCACGACTCGTCGTCGTCGAGCACCGCCAGCACCTCGTCCAGGTCGCGCAGCAGGCCGAACGACAGCGCGTTCCGTGCCTCGGGCCGATCGAGCGTGACGAGCGCGACCCCGTCCCGCGGAGGGTCGCCGGCGGGGAGTGCCACGCGGACGAGGGATCGCTCGGCGTCGTCGGTCATGGGGTCGCCTCCTGGAACCGGTCGGTCGGCGCGGGCGCGGCGTCAGCTTGGGAATCGGAAACGGGAGCCGGAGCGGCCGCCCGGCCCGCGCGGCGCGTCGCGATCGGTTCGGTCGAACGGTAGAACGCGGCCAGCGCCTCGAGCGCGATGGCCGGCTGGTAGAGCAGCACCTCGTGGCCGCAGTCAGGGACGACGAGCAGCCGCGCGTCGGGCAGCTGGCGCTTCAGCCGCCACGCCTGGTCGGCGGGCACGAACGGGTCCCGGTCGCCGACCACGACGAGCGTCGGGCAGTCGATCCGGACGAGCGCTGCGGGGCGGTGCAGCTGCTGGTCCGCCACGTCGCGGGCGATCGCGGGGAGGAGCCGCTGCCACGCGCCGGGACCCTGGACCGGGTCGTGACGCGCCGAGAGCTCCGCCGCCCACGACGGGTCGCGCGACTCGATCCGGACCGGGTCGAACAGCCGGCGGGCGACCGACGCGCGCGGCTGCCGCTCCGGCGAGATGCCCACCAGCACGAGCGTCCGCAGGCGATCCGGGTGGCGCGCCGCAAACCCGAGCGCCGTCGCGGCGCCCATCGAGAACCCGACCAGGTGGAACGTCTCCAGCCCGAGCGCGTCGACGAACCCGAGCACGTCCTCGACGAGCCAGTCGTAGTGGAACCCGTTCGCGGCATCCCACCGGGTGCCGGCGTGGCCTCGCGCATCAGGCGTGTGGACGAGGAAGCCCCGGCGCATGGCCGGAAGGACCTTCCCGAAGTCCGCGGCCGGCGACGAGCTCGCGCCGTGGAGCATCACCAGCGGTGGGCCGGCGCCCCCCACCTCGTAGGCGATCTCGATCCCGTTCGCGGTGATCGTGGGCATGCCCAGCAGGATAGGCCGGAACTCGCTTGCCTCGGACCCCGATACTCCGGTTCGAGGAGGGCGGCATGGCCGAGACGATCGCGGACAGCCCGCGTTACGCCGCGACGGTGGCGCGCTACCAGGAGCTCATGGGCGGGCTCGTCGGCGCGGCGTCGATGGTCGCGGGTGCCGAGGCATCGCCGGACGGGTCGCTCATCGCCGTGTTGCTGCGCATCACCGACGGCCTCGAGGGTCGGGGCCACACGGAGCTGCACGTCGTCACGACCGACGGCACGCGACGCTGGCAGGTCACCGGCGCGGACGTCGATGCTGGCGATCCCCGGTGGACCCGCGACGGCCGGCGCCTCGTGTTCATCGCCGACATCGCCAGTCGCCACCGGCCGGCGCCGTTCACCATCGGCCTCGGCGCGGACGGGCCCATCGGCGAGCCGCGCCGGCTGGCGGGTCCAGCCGGATTCACGGAGCTCCTCCGCCCGGCCGCGGACGGGTGCCGGCTGCTGCTCGTCGTCGCGGGCGAGCAGGCCGAGCAGGCCGACGGCCTGGGGTCGGGGACGGTCGGCGACCTGGCTGCGGACAAGGCCGGCGTCCCCGACTGGATGCCCTCCGTCGAAACGACGGCGGGTCACGACGAGTGGCGGACGACCTGGCTGCTCGACACGGAGACCGGCGAGTCCCGACAGGTGTCGCCCGACGGCCTCAACACCTGGGAGGCCGACTGGCTCGGGGACGACGCGGTCGTCGCGATCGTCACCGACGCCCCGGCCGAGGACGCCTGGTACCACGCGCGCCTCGTCCGGATCGACCTCGCCAGCGGCGACATGACGACGCTCCACGAGCCCGAGGAGTGGCAGATCGAGTTCGCGACGGGATCGCCCGACGGCTCGACGGTCGCGGTGATCGAGGGCGTCGCGAGCGATCGCTACTACCTCGGCGGGGAGCTGCTCCTCGTCGCCGCGGACGGCTCCAGCCTGCGCGTCGCGCCGACGGGCGCCGTCGAGGTCGAGGGCGTGCGCTGGGTCGACGACGAGCACCTCGTCGCCCTGGGACGTGACGGCCTGCAGGTGGTGACCGGCGTGGTGCGGGCGCACGGCGCCGACGACACCGACGACATGGACGGCAGATGGCGCGAGACCTGGCGCGGCGACGTGGGCGAGGCCGGCCTCGTTGCGTTCCTCTCGCCACTCGGAACCCATGGCGACGTCGTGACGGCGTTCGACGGCCCGGACGACCCGGACCGCCTGGTTGCGGTCGTCGGCGGGGTGGAACGGGTGATCCTCCCCACCCGGACCACCGTCCACGACCAGATCCTGGCCGCGCGCGCGGGCCAGCGGGCGATCGAGTGGACCGCCCGGGACGGCACGTCGATCCAGGCGATCATGCGCATGCCCCACGGCGAACCGCCCTACAGCACGATCCTGTGGGTCCACGGTGGACCGGTCGCCGCGATGGGCTGGTACCCGCCGTCGGTGCTCGAGACAGTCCTTCTCGAGGCCGGGTATGCCGTCGTGCATCCGAATCCGCGCGGGTCGAGTGGCCGCGGACGGGCGTTCGCCGCGGCCGTGGTAGGCGACATGGGCGGCGAGGATGCGCAGGACTTCCTCGCCGGCGTGGAGTGGCTGATCGCCGAAGGGATCGCCGACGCGAGGCGGATCGCCGTTGCCGGCGTCAGCTATGGCGGCTACATCGCCGCGCTCCTGCCGACGCTCTCCGATCGGTTCGCGGCGGCGATCGTGAGCTCGCCGCTCACCGACATGATCTCGGCCTACTACGGCTCCAGCCTGACGGCCTTCGTGCGCGACTACATCGGCGGTGAGCCCGCCTCGGACACCGCCCGCTACGTCGAGCGCTCCCCGGTGTTCGCCGGCGCGCGGCTGCGCACGCCGACCCTGATCACGAACGGCGCCCGCGACCGGGCGACCCCGATGGGCCAGTCGATGGAGCTGTTCCGCGCGCTTCGCGAGCAAGGGACGGATGCGGAGCTCGCGATCTACCCGACCGAAGGCCACGGGTTCAGCGATGTCGCGACCCGGGGCGACTGGCTCGGCCGGACGGTCGCCTGGCTGGACCGGTACATGCCCGCGGACCGCTGACGTCCGCGACATCCGCTGAAACGCCAGGGCTTGGTCAGGCGTCGGTAGCCGCGATGGACCTCGACGCCGACCGACCGCCCCTCGCCGCCGCTCGCGGCCCCGTCACCGTGCGTAGCCGGGGCGCGGCGGCCGCCGACGCCGAGGCGGTCATCCTCGCGGCGTACGAGGCGCATGCCCGGGACCTCAACGCCTTCGCCCGGTCGCTGGTCCGGGAACGCGAGGCGGCCGAGGACCTCGTCGCGGAGGCGTACCTGCGGCTCGTCCGGGAGGTGCACCGCGGCCGCACGCCCGACGACATCCGGGGCTGGCTCTACCGCGTGACCGCGAACCTGGTCCTGTCGCGTGGCCGCCGGATCGCGGTCGCGCAACGGTTCCTCGGCCGCCTCGTTGACCGCCGCGACGGCGAGTCGCCCGAGGCACGCCATCTCCGGCTCGCGGTGGACCCGGCGCTTCGGGACGCCATCCTGGCGCTCCCGCCGGACGCGCGGGTCGCCGTGGTCATGGCCGCACGTGGCTGTTCGGGCCGGGAGATCGCGGACGCGCTCGGCCGCTCCGAGGCCGCGACCCGGACCCTGCTCACCCGGTCGCGTCAGAAGGTCCGTGCACGGCTCGAACACGACGGCCGACCGGCCCCATCCGGAACGCAGGAGGCGGAGCGATGACCGGGCACGCCCGCGCCCTCGACCTCGCCGCGGCCGGACCCGCGTTCCCGCTCGCGCCCGACGAGGCTCGCGAGCTGCGCGACCACCTCCGTTCCTGTCCCGACTGCCAGCGGCGCGCGGCGCGAATGCGGAGCGACCTGTGGTCGATCGGCCGCGCCGATCCCGCGGTGTCGCCCCGCCTCCACGATCGACTCAGGGAGGTCGCCGTGACCGCACCTCGGCAGCGCCCGAACGCCATCGGCATCGTGATCGCCTTCGTCCTCCTCGCGACCGTTGTCGTCGGTGGGTCGCTGGGCGTCGGCGCCCTCGCCAGCCGTCCGGCGAATCCCGGCAACCCGGTTGCGCCGGATGCGTCGCTGGCGGCCGATGCGCTGGACGCCGTGAGCTGGCGAACCAACGTCGTCGCGCTCGCCGCGCACGCCCTGACGATCGAACAGGACGGCGCCGTGCTGGCCGGGGGGCCCACCGCGCGGGTCGCCTCGGACCCCGGCGACCTGACGTACTGGACGCTCGAGGCGTCGTGGAAGGAACAGGGTCGCGACCAGCGCCTGAACCTGTACTTCGAGGCGGACGGCCGGAACTGGTGGATCGACGAGGTCCGGACCTGGGACAGCGCGGCCAAGGACGGCCGCGACGCGACCTTCGCCGGCCCGTACGCGATGACGCCCCTCGGCCAGGCGTACTCGGGTGACCTCGACCTGTCGATGCCGGGGCCGACCGGTCCGACGACCATCCGCCTCGACGGGCTCCGGATCGCGGTCTCGCCCGCGTCGTCGGTGACGGCGCCGGCGCTGGGCGCTCGCATCGTGCTCGTCGAGAACGGGAATCCGGCCGTGAACGGCGACCCGTTCGGCGTCGGGGGTCCGCTGCGCTGCTCGGGGATCCTCCAGCTGGCGCCCCAGGCCGCGGAGGTGCGGCTCCTCTCGCTCGGGTACGCGCTGTCGTGGCGGTGGGAGACGGCGACCGGCGGGAACACGGGCTTCGCAGAGGCGCGCGACACTGCCCCGGACCGGGGCTGGATCACGAACACGAGCGTCGGCATGAACGGCGAGCTCATCGTGTTCGTCGCGAACCCGGACCGGCCGTTCGGCGGGCCGCCTCGGGAACCCTTCCCGGAGTGCGCGACGCCCTGACGCCCTCCTGCCCATCGCGAGGGAGCGACCGGCAGGGCTACCATCGGCGGCATGAGCAGCGACGTCTCCAGCGGATCACCGGCCACGCGCATCGAGCGCGATTCGATGGGCGAGATGGAGGTCCCGGCCGACGCCCTCTACGGGGCCTCGACCCAGCGCGCGGTCCTCAACTTCCCGATCTCCGGCCAGCCGCTGCCCCGGCGCTTCCTCCGGGCGCTCGCGCTGATCAAGCTCGCCGCGGCGACCACCAACCGCGACCTGGGGCTGATCGACGCGGCCCGGGCGGATGCGATCGCCGCCGCCGCGCGCGAGGTCGCCGACGGGCGCCACGACGCCCACTTCCCCATCGACGTCTATCAGACGGGCTCGGGGACCTCGACCAATACCAACATGAACGAGGTCGTCGCCCACCTTGCGTCCCCGCGCCTGGGGGGCGCCAAGGTTCACCCCAACGACGACGTCAACAAGTGCCAGTCCTCGAACGACACGATCCCCACGGCCCTCCAGCTGTCGGCGGCCCTCGCGATCGAGGAGGAGCTGATCCCCGCGCTCATCGACCTCCAGGAGGCGCTCGCCACCAAGGCCGACGAGTTCTGGGACGTCGTCAAGACCGGGCGGACGCACCTCCAGGACGCCACCCCGATCCGGCTCGGACAGGAGTTCGCCGGCTACGCCGGGCAGGTGGAGGAGGCGATCCGGCGCGCGCAGGCCGCACGCGACGAGCTGCTCACCGTGCCCCTCGGCGGCACCGCGGTCGGCACCGGGATCAACGCCCACCCCGAGTACGCCGCCCGCGCCTGCGGCCACCTCTCCGAGCTGACCGGGCTGCTCGTCCGCGAGGCGCCGAACCACTTCCATGCCCAGGCCTCGCTCGATGCGGCGATCGCCGCACACGGCGGGCTCCGGACGATCGCCCTCGGGCTGTGGAAGGTCGCCAGCGACATCCGGCTGATGGGCATGGGGCCGCGGGCGGGCCTCGCGGAGCTCGCGCTGCCCGAGACGCAGCCCGGGTCGTCGATCATGCCGGGCAAGGTGAACCCGGTCATCGTCGAGAGCCTGACGATGGTCGTGGCCCGGGTCGTCGGCAACGACGCGACGGTGGGGTTCGCGCAGACCGGGTCGCTGCTTGAGCTCAACGTGATGCTGCCGGT
>DASSRG010000177.1:0-11361 GCA_035701885.1 Candidatus Limnocylindrales bacterium | reverse complement strand
GGCTACAAGGTCGGTGACGAGGTCGAGGCCGAGGTCATCGACATCAACCACGAGCGCGGCCGGATCAGCCTGTCGATCCGCCGCCTCCAGCCCGACCCGTGGGAGTCGACGGTCGCGGACTTCAAGGTCGGCGACGTCATCGACGGCACGGTCACGAAGCTCGTCAACTTCGGCGCCTTCGTCCGGGTCCGCGAGGGCCTCGAGGGCCTGATCCACATCAGCGAGCTGTCGCACCAGCGCGTGGCCCACCCGGGCGACGTGGTGCACGAGGGCCAGGTCCTCAAGCTCAAGATCATCAGCCTCGACTCCGAGCGCCATCGCCTGGGCCTCAGCCTCAAGCAGGCGGAGGAGCCGCCGGCCCGGCCGATGCCGGAGCTGGGTGCGCCTGCCGCCCCCGCGGGCGAGCGCCGCGAGCGGCGCGAGCGCCGGGAGCGCCCGGAGCGGAGCTACTCGCCGTCGGATGCTTTGGCGGAGCCGGAGGGCGGGATCGACACGACCCTGGCCGCCGCGTTCGCCCAGGTCCGCGCGCAGCTCGCCGACGCCGAGGCGTCCGACGAGCCGGCGGCGGCAACCGCTACGCCGGCCGAGGAGGCGCCCGTCGCCGCCGAGACGGATATCCCGGTGGTCGAGGCCGCCACGGACGACGCACCCCGCAGCCAGGTCGCCGAGACCGCGGCCGAGGGTGCGCTGACCGTCGGCGCGGCCGGTGACGCACCGGCCGAGGCCGAGGCGACAGCCGAGGTCGAGGTTCCCGCCGCGGAACCGGAGACAGCCGGGGCCGAGACGCCGGCAGCCGAGGCCGAGACGGTCGAGGCCGAGACGCCTGCCACCGAGGTCGAGACATCTGCCGCCGAGGCCGACGCTCCGGCAGCCGAGGCTGAGGCCGCCCCGGCCGAAGCGCCCGCAACCGAGGACGCGCCGGAGGCGGAAGCCGCCGACGCAGCGGCGGCACCGGGCGACGAGCCCGCGACCGAGGAGACCGGCGACGAGGCGGAGGCCGACAAGGCCTGACCCCCGGGCGTCCCGCCCGGCCGCATCACCGACGACCCGCCGGCCAGCCGGCGGGTCGTTTCGATTCCTTCACCCCGATGCCATCGCGGAATCATCCGCGGAGGCGGCTCGTGACGAACAATACGTGCCTGCGGCGACCCGTCCGGGTGGTCGCAGGACCCCTCTTCGGGGGGATGGCACTCCCCTCGGAACAGGGTGCTAGGATGGCCCGAAGGTCGCCTCAGCGACCAGGGAGACCGCGTCTGGATGGATCGCTTCGACAAGTTCACTGACCGCGCGCGCAAGGTCCTGACGCTTGCCCAGGACGAAGCGCAGCGGTTCAACCACAACTACATCGGCACAGAGCACCTGCTGCTCGGCCTCGTCCGCGAGGGCGAGGGCGTCGCGGCCCGCGTGCTCGAGAACATGAACGTCGAGCTGGCGAAGGTCCGGACCGCGGTCGAGTTCATCATCGGCCGGGGAGACCGGCCGGTCGTCGGCGAGGTGGGCCTTACCCCGCGCGCGAAGCGGGTCATCGAGCTCGCGATCGACGAGGCTCGACGGCTGGGCCACAACTACATCGGCACCGAGCACCTGCTGCTGGGCCTCGTCCGCGAGGGCGAGGGCATCGCAGCCGGCGTCCTGGAGAGCCTCGGCGTGAACCTGGACAAGGTCCGGCACGAGGTGATCCGCGTCCTGTCCCAGAGCTCGTCCGCGGGGCCGGCCCAGGAGACCAAGCGCGCGAGCAAGACGCCGACCGTCGATGCGCTGGGCATCAACCTGACCGAGGCCGCCCGCGCCGACAAGCTCGACCCGGTGATCGGGCGCGAGAAGGAGATCGAGCGCGTCATCCAGATCCTCGGCCGGAAGACCAAGAACAATCCGGCCCTGATCGGCGAGCCCGGCGTCGGCAAGACGGCGATCGCGGAGGGCCTCGCGCACCGGATCGTGGCCGGTGACGTCCCGGACATCCTGCTCAACAAGCGCGTGCTGACGCTGGACATCGGGTCGCTCGTCGCCGGGACCAAGTACCGCGGCGAGTTCGAGGAGCGGCTCAAGAAGATCATCGAGGAGCTGCGCAACACGAACGACGCGATCCTGTTCATCGACGAGCTGCACACGCTCGTCGGGGCGGGCGCGGCCGAGGGCGCGATCGACGCCGCCAACATCCTCAAGCCGCCGCTCAGCCGCGGCGAGCTCCAGTGCATCGGCGCGACCACGCTCGACGAGTACCGCAAGTACATCGAGAAGGACGCGGCGCTCGAGCGGCGCTTCCAGCCGGTCATGGTCGAGGAGCCGACGCTCGAGCAGACGATCGAGATCCTCATCGGGATCCGCGAGCGCTACGAGCAGCACCACAAGGTCCAGATCACGGACGACGCCGTGCGCGCCGCGGCGGACCTGTCGATCCGCTACATCACCGATCGCCACCTCCCCGACAAGGCCATCGACCTCATCGACGAGGCGTCGAGCCGTGTCCGCCTCCGGCATTCGTCGGCGCCGCCCGAGCTGCGCGTCGCGCAGAAGGAGCTGGACCGGATCACGAAGGAGAAGGATGCGGCGATCAACGCCCAGGAGTACGAGCAGGCCGCGACGCTGCGCGAGGCCGAGGCGAGCTCCAGGGAGACCGTCGAGAAGCTCCGCGGCGACTGGCAGTCCACCGTCTCCGGCGAGACCCCCAAGGTCGACGAGGAGGAGATCGCCCAGGTCGTCGCGATGTGGACCGGCATCCCGGTCACCCGGATCGCGCAGGAGGAGTCGGAGCGGCTGCTCAAGATGGAGGAGGTCCTCCACCAGCGGATGATCGGCCAGGAGGAGGCGATCGAGACCGTCTCCCGCGCCGTCCGTCGCGCCCGCGCCGGCCTCAAGGACCCCAAGCGACCCATCGGCTCGTTCATCTTCCTCGGCCCCACGGGCGTCGGGAAGACCGAGCTCGCGAAGGCGCTCGCGGAGTTCATGTTCGGCTCCGAGGACACGCTCATCAAGATCGACATGAGCGAGTTCATGGAGCGTCACAACGTGAGCCGCCTCGTCGGGGCGCCGCCAGGCTACGTCGGGTTCGACGAGGGCGGGCAGCTGACCGAGGCCGTCCGGCGCAAGAGCTACGCGGTGATCCTGCTCGACGAGATCGAGAAGGCGCACGCGGAGGTGTTCAACATCCTGCTCCAGATCCTGGAGGACGGGCACCTCACCGACGCCAAGGGCCGCCGCGTCGACTTCCGGAACACGATCATCATCATGACCTCGAACCTCGGCGCCTCCAAGATCCAGACGAACTCCACGCTGGGCTTCCGGGCGATGGGCGACACGGAGGAGGCCCGCGCGGCCGCCTCGTACGAGCTCATGAAGGAGAAGGTCCAGGCGGAGCTCAAGCAGAACTTCCGCCCGGAGTTCCTGAACCGGATCGATGCCACGGTCGTGTTCCGCAGCCTGACGGTCGAGGAGATCACCCAGATCGTCGACCTGATGCTGCGCCGGGTGCGCGATCAGCTCAAGGCCCAGGGCATGGGGCTCGAGGTGACGCAGGCCGCGAAGGAGCACGTCATCAAGCTGGGCTACGACCAGGCGTACGGCGCCCGGCCGCTGCGCCGGACGATCCAGAACCTGATCGAGGACCCGCTCGCGGAGCACCTGCTCCTCGGCCGGTACAACGAGGGCGACCAGATCCTCGTCGACCTCGACCCGGACGGGAACGGGCTGACGATCACCGCGACCGAGGCCGCGAAGACGCCCGTCGAAGCCTGATCCGGGCGCCCCGGACAGCGCAGCTCATCGGTCGTGGCCCGCGCCCAGAGCCGCTTCGTCTGCCAGTCGTGTGGCGCGTCAGTTCTCCGCTGGGAGGGCCAGTGCCGCACGTGCGGTGACTGGAACACGCTCGTGGAGACGGTGGTCCGGGAGTCGCCGCGGCCGCGCGCGATCCAGACGACCCATCCGACCGGGGGCGCGGTGCCGGCGCCCCTCGGCGCCGCAGTCACCGACGAGGATGAGCTCCGGCGGCCGGTCGGCATCGGCGAGCTCGACCGGGTGCTCGGCGGCGGGCTCGTCGCGGGTTCCGTCGTGCTGCTCGGCGGCGAGCCGGGGATCGGCAAGTCCACGCTGCTGCTCCAGGCGGCGGCCGGCGTGGCCGCTTCGGGAGCCACGGTGCTGTACGCAACTGGTGAGGAGTCGACTTCGCAGGTCCGCCTCCGGGCTGCCCGGCTGGGGCTCGCGGGGGGCGCGGTGGGCGAGGCGATCCGCGTGGTCGCGGAGACCGGCGTCGGACGGATCGTGGACCTGGCGCGCGACGAGGCGCCCGGGCTGCTGGTCGTGGATTCCGTGCAGACCGTCGCGTCCGAGGAGCTCGACGGCCCGCCGGGCAGCGTCGGGCAGGTCCGCGAGGCCACGCAGCGGCTCATGGAGCTGGCCAAGGCCGACGGGATCCCGGTCATCCTCGTGGGCCACGTGACCAAGGACGGGACGCTCGCGGGGCCGAAGACGCTCGAGCACCTCGTGGACGTCGTGCTGGCGGTCGAGGGCGACCGGACCGGCGGCCTGCGGCTCCTCCGCGCGGCGAAGAACCGGTACGGCTCGACGGAGGAGGTCGGCGTGTTCGAGATGGGGGAGCGGGGACTGGCGGAGGTGGCGGACCCGGCGCGCGCCTTCCTCGCCGATCACGATTCCCCGGCGCCCGGCAGTGTCGTGGCGCCCGTCCTCGAGGGCTCGCGGCCGATCCTCGTCGAGGTCCAGGCGCTCGTCGCCCCGACCGTAGCCCCGTCGCCGCGCCGGACGGCCTCCGGCGTCGATCCCAACCGGCTCGCGCTGCTCGTCGCCGTGCTGGGGCGGCGGGCGGGCATCGGCCTGTCGGGCCACGACGTCTACGCGAACCTCGCCGGTGGGCTGAGCGTCACGGAGCCCGGCCTCGACCTGCCGCTCGCACTGGCCCTCGCGTCGTCCCTCCGTGACCGGCCGGTCGTGCCCGGGACGGTCGCCATCGGCGAGGTCGGCCTGCTGGGCGAGCTGCGCGGCGTCGGCGGGCTGGACCGACGGCTCCGCGAGGCGGCCCGGCTCGGCTTCACGCGGGCGCTGCTGCCACGCCCGAGGGGCCGCGACGTCGCGCCGATCGCCGGCATGGAGCTCGTGGTCGTGGGCACGCTCGCGGACGCCGTGCGTGCGGCGCTGGCGGCCGAGCCCGTCACAGCGGGGAAACCCTGACCTTCGGGCCACCTGCCGGGGCCCATGGCCGCGTGCTAGGCTCGCGACGCCTGTCCTCACTGCGACGCCGCACGCGCCGCAGGCGGGCGCGGGCCGGAACTCGAGGAGACGCGTGATTCGGACGATCCGGGTCCTCGGCGCCGCGCTCGGAGCCTTCATCGGGCTGGGGCTCGCGTCGATCGGGACCGGGCTGTTCACCGGCGCGGAATACGCCGGGTTCATCCTCGCGGCCTGGACGATCGCGTGGGCGGTCGTCGGCTTCGCGGTGCTCCCGTACCTCACGATCGTCCCGGCGACCTGGCTGATCCGCCGCGTCCAGGAGCTGTCCACGGCCGAGTTCGTCGCCGCGGTGCTCGGGCTGTTCGTCGGCCTCCTGCTCGGCCTCCTGCTCGGCCTGCCGCTCGCCCAGATCGAAGGCCCGCTCGGCACGTGGCTGCCGCTCGGCGTGTCGCTGTTCCTCGGCCTCGGCATGATGGGCCTCACCGTGGCGAAGCGGTTCGACCTCATCGCCGCGGCCGAGGGCGCCGGACTGGTTCGCCGGCCGCGGGAAGGTGGTTCGGGGCCCGTGGAGGGCGAGCCGCGGATCGTCGTGGACACGAGCGTCCTCATCGACGGGCGCATCGCCGAGATCGTGGAGTCGGGGTTCATCTACGGGACCCTGGTCGTGCCGCGGTTCGTGCTCGACGAGCTCCAGCACATCGCGGACTCGTCGGACACCCTGCGCCGGAACCGCGGCCGCCGCGGGCTCGAGATCCTCAACCGGATGCAGCGCGACCAGCGGACGCCCGTCGAGATCGCCGACGACGACGCGCCCGGGGTCGCCGAGGTGGACGCCAAGCTCGTCGAGCTCGCGAAGCGCCGCAGCCGGGTGGTGCTCACCAATGACTTCAACCTCAACCGGGTCGCGGAGCTCCAGGGCGTGCGGGTGATGAACATCAACTCGCTGGCGAACGCGGTGAAGCCGGCCGTGCTCCCTGGCGAAGAGCTGCACGTCCGGGTCATCCAGGAGGGCAAGGAGGCGGGCCAGGGCGTCGGCTTCCTCGACGACGGGACGATGATCGTCGTCGAGGGCGGCGCCCGCCTGATCGACCGGGATGTCGAGGTCAACGTCACCCGCGTCCTGCAGACCGTGGCGGGGCGGATGATCTTCGCCCAGCCGCGCCTCGACTGAGGTGCCCGGCGAGCGATCCGCCGACGTCGTGATCGTCGCGGCGGGGTCGTCACGCCGGATGGGCGGCGTCGACAAGCTGCTCGCGCCGGTGGGCGCACGCCCGCTGATCGCATGGACGATCTCGGCGGTCGCGGCCGCGCCGTCGGTCCGCCGCATCGTCGTCGTCACCGCGGCCGAGCGGGTGGGGGAGTGGCGGGCCGCCCCGTGGCTGCCCCTGGGCGTCGAGGTCGTCGCCGGTGGCCTCACCCGCCAGCAGTCGGTCGCCAATGGCGTTCGGCACCTCGCCGCGGCCGTCGACGCGGACCCAGACCGCCCGATCCTCGTCCACGACGGTGCGCGGCCGCTGGTGCCGGCCGCCCTCGTGGATGCGGTCTCGGAGGCCGTGGACAGGCACGGCGCCGCGCTGCCCGTGCTGCCGGTCGCCGAGACGCTGAAGCGGGTCGATGACGGGCGCGTTGTCGAGACGGTCGACCGGGAGGCGCTCGCGGCGGCCCAGACGCCGCAGGGGGCGCGCATGCGGTTGTTCCTCGACGCGTGGCGGGCGTTCCCGCCGGACGGCGACCGCCAGTTCACCGATGAGGCCGCCCTCCTGGAGGCCTGTAGAATCCCCGTTCATGCGATCCCCGGTGATCCGGCGAACCTCAAGGTGACGCTGCCCGACGACCTGCGACGGGTCGAGCAGGCGCTGGTCCCCGACGGCGCCCGGGTGGGCTTCGGCCACGACAGCCACCCGTTCGGACCCGGTGCGCCGCTCCGGCTCGGCGGGATCACCGTCGACGGCGTCCCCGCGCTGAGCGGGCACTCGGACGGCGACGTGGCGCTCCATGCCGTCGCGGATGCGCTCCTCGGCGCGGCCGGCCTTGGCGACCTGGGCCGGCTGTTTCCGGCCGACGCCCGGACCCCGCGCGGCATCTCCAGCGAGGAGCTGCTGCGGACGGTCGTCGCGCGGCTCGCGGACGTCGGGCTCGCGGCTGCCTCGGTGGACCTCGTGATCATCGGCGCACGGCCGAAGCTCGGCACGCGGCTGGACGAGATGCGCGGCGCGATCGCGACCACCCTGGGCCTCGACGAGGCCGCGGTGAACGTCAAGGCCTCCACCGGCAACCTCGCGGGCGACGAGGGGGCGGGCCGCTCGATCGCCGCGCGGGCGGTCGCCACCGTGCGGACGGTGCGGTCGTGACGATCCGCCTCCAGGACACGCTGACCGGCGAGACGCGTCCGCTGGAGCCCCTCGAGCCCGGCCACGTCCGGGTGTACAGCTGCGGGCCGACGGTGTACGGACCCGCGCACATCGGCAACTTCCGGTCGTTCCTGTTCGCCGACCTCCTCGTGCGCTACCTGCGCTACCGCGGCCTGCGCGTGACGTGGGTGATGAACCTCACGGACATCGACGACAAGATCATCCGGGGCGCGGCGGCCGAGGGCATCAGCACCGGCGAGCTCGCGGACCGGTACGCGGCACGGTTCCGGGAGGATGCGGCCTCGCTGGGCATGACGACCCCCGATGCGCTGCCCCGGGCCACCGAGCACATCCCCCAGATCACCACGCTCGTGCAGGCGCTGCTCGACCGCGGGCACGCCTACCGCACCGACGACGGCAGCATCTTCTTCCGGATCGCCTCGTGGCCCTCGTACGGCCGGCTCGCGCGGCTCGACCCGGAGGCGATGCGCGTCGGCGAGCGCGTGGAGTCCGACGAGTACGGCAAGGACGACGTGCGCGACTTCGCCGTCTGGAAGGGCCCGAAGCCCGGCGAGCCGTCGTGGGACACGCCGATCGGTCCGGGTCGCCCGGGCTGGCACATCGAGTGCTCGGCGATGAGCATGGCCGCGCTCGGCACGACCTTCGACATCCACACGGGCGGGGTCGACCTCGTGTTCCCGCACCACGAGGACGAGATCGCCCAGTCCGAGGCGGCGACCGGCGAGCCGTTCGTCCGGACCTGGCTCCACTGCGCCCACCTCCGGCTTGGCGGCGAGAAGATGGCCAAGTCGACGGGCAACATCGCCCGGGTCACGGAGCTGCTGGATGCCGGCGTGTCACCGCGGGCGCTCCGCTACGCGCTGATCTCGGTCAACTACCGCGCGCCGCTCAACTGGACGGACGAGTCGCTCCCGGCGGCCGCGGCCGCGGTGGACCGGCTCGACGCGCTGCTCGCCGCGCTCGCGGCCTACCGCGAGGACCGCGACGACGATCCGACGCTGCCCGCCGTGCTGGACGCGATGCGCGAAGGCTTCGAGGCCGGCCTCGACGACGACCTCAACATCTCGGCAGGGCTCGGGGCCCTGTTCGACGGGGTCCGCGAGCTCAACCGGCGGATCGACGCGCGGTCGCTGTCCACGGCCGATGCCGCGCGCGCGGCCGAGGCGATCCGGGCGCTCGACGCCGTGCTTGGCGTGACCGCACCGGCCGAGGCGGCCCTCGACCCGAATCTCCAGGCGCTGCTCGACGAGCGGGCCGCCGCGCGTGCGGCCCGCGACTGGGCGGCGTCCGATCGGCTGCGGGACGAGCTGCTCGAGCGCGGCGTGGCGGTCGAGGACACCCGCGACGGCCAGCGCTGGCGGCTGGTGGTGACGGCCGGTGGCTGACGACGGGCCGCGGGACGACGATCAGCCGCGCGACGAGCGAACCGGCCAGGGCGGCGGTCGCGCGGGCGACCGAGATGCGCGGCCGTCGCGACCGCGACCCAGCGGGCCGTCGGGCAACCGACGATCCGGCCCGCCGCCGGACCGGCGCCCGGGCGTGGGCTTCCGGGGCCAGGACCGGTACGACGACCGACAGCGAGGTCGCGGCCCGTCGCAGGGTGGCGGCCGGGGCCGTCCCGGCGGCTACCGCGGTGCCCCGTCCGGGGGCGGGGGCGGTCCGGCGCCGCGCGGTGCCGGTGGATCGCGGCCGTGGGACGACGGCCGGCGCCCGCCGTACGACGATCGGCGAACCGGCGGCGGCCCTCGGCCGTGGGAGGACGATCGCGGCCCGCGACCGGACGACCGGCGAGGCGGCTACCGGGACCAGGGACGGCCACCTGCATCCCGGCCGCCGAACCGTGGGCCCCGGCCCGGCGGACCCTCGTCCCGGGGGGCTGGGCCGTCGCCCTCCGGCCCTCGCGACGCGCGGCCGTGGGACGCCGGGCCCGGCCACGCCCCGCGCGATGAGCGCGGCCCGCGCGATGACCGCGGGTTCCGCGACGACCGCGGGTTCCGTGATGACCGCGGGTTCCGCGACGACCGACGACCCGGGTACGACCGCGCGTTCCAGGACGAGGGCGCACCCGGCTACGACCGCGGCCCCGGGTTCGACCGTGGTCCCCGCGACGCGCGCCCGCCGCGACAGGACCGTGGCCCCCGCCCAGACCGTGCGCCCGCGTTCCGCCCGGCACCGCCGTACCGCGGTGGCCGCCCGGATCGCTACGGTCCGCCGCCTCGCCGCGCCATGGCGCCGTCGCTCGAGGCGATCGCCCTCGCGGACGACGAGGAGCTCGTGGCCGGCCGGCGCCCGGTGGAGGAGGCGTTCGTCGCTCGCCGCGATGCCCGGCGCCTGCTCGTCGTCCCGCAGCGTCGGATGGCGCTCGAGAAGCTCGTCCTCCACGCGACGAGCCTGCGCATCCCGGTCGTCGAGGTCGAGGGCGGCTCGCTGACCGCGATCGCGGGCTTCGACGGGCACCAGGGGATCGCCCTCGTCGTGGGGCCCCGGCGCTGGGCGGCACCCGACGACATCCTCGCCCTCGCCGGCCAGCGCGGCGAGCCGCCGCTGGTCCTCGTCCTCGACTCGCTCGAGGACCCCCAGAACGTCGGAACGCTGCTGCGCACTGCCGAGGCGACCGGCGTCCACGGCGCGATCTTCCCGACCCGCCACCAGGCGCCGCTGACCCCGGCCGCGGTGAAGGCCTCGGCCGGCGCGGTGGAGCACCTCCAGCTGGCACCGGTCGACGACCTGCCCGGCGCCCTCGCCGATCTGCATGTCCGCGGGGTCCGGATCGTGGGCGCGGACGGGGACGCGCCGCTGACCGCGCGTGAGGCGGATCTTCGAGGTCCGGTCGCGATCGTCGTGGGCAGCGAGGGCAAGGGTCTCGGCCCGGCGGTGCGGCGCCGGTGCGACCTCCTGGTCCGGATTCCCATGCGTGGCCGCATCGATTCGCTCAACGCGTCCGTCGCGGGCTCGATCCTCCTGTACGAGGCGGCTTCCCAGCGCGGGACCGGCGAGGCGCCTGCGAACGCTGGGCCGAAGGCCGTCGAACCGGCCACCGCGGAGGTCGGCGCCTCGTCCGGGGCGCCCGAGGTCGCAGCCGCCGACGCGCCCGACGAGATCCTCGTGCCGGCCGCGCCGGAGGCAACCGACAGCCCGCCGAGACCCAAGACCGCCAGGAAGACCGCGAAGCCGAAGGCATCCGCGACGGCGACGCCGGCGAAGGCACCGACGTCCGACGAGGCCGACGAGCTCCTCCCCGGCGAGCCCGCCACCGAGGCGCCGCCGCCGCCTGCGAAGCGCACGAGGAAGCCTCGTGCCACCGCCCCGGAGCCGCCTCCCGAGGTTTGACGCATCGGGGAGCGGGCCGTATCATTCGCGGGCTCGCGGAGTCCTACTCTTGTTTGACGCTGCGCGCGTGCCGACGTAGCTCAATTGGTAGAGCAGCGGTTTTGTAAACCGCCGGTTCCGGGTTCGAGTCCCGTCGTCGGCTCCATCAGCAAGCAATGCGTCATCCGGAGCGGTCCTGACCGGCAGGCCGCGTCGCGGGCCCAGATAGCTCAGCTGGCAGAGCACATCCTTGGTAAGGATGAGGTCACGGGTTCGAATCCCGTTCTGGGCTCCATCCCCTGCAAACCGGTCCGCCCCGGCGGTACGCCCGCCCCAGTCCTGGAGTGAGAAGGTCCCGTGGCCAAGAAGAAGTTCGAGCGCACGAAGCCGCACGTCAACGTCGGCACGATCGGCCACATCGACCACGGCAAGACGTCGCTCACCGCGGCGATCAGCAAGTACCTCGCCCTGAAGGGCAAGGCCGAGTACCGCGCGTTCG
>DASSRG010000176.1:0-4431 GCA_035701885.1 Candidatus Limnocylindrales bacterium | reverse complement strand
GTCGGCGGCGAGGTGGCACCCGCCCTGCGGGAGCTGGTGGACGAGGGGCGACGATCCGCCGGACGGCCGACGACCCCCGTGCCGGTTGTGCGCACGGCCCCCGGTCGCGCCGGCCACACGCGAAGGATCAGCCCCGCCCGGCCGACCGCAGCGCTCTCGGCCGACATCGACCTCGGCGCGATCCCCACGCGGCTCCGTGACCGCGTGTTCACGCCCCGCGACGCCGGCTACGACGACGTCCGCTCGACGTACATGCGCGCCGGGCACCCGGGGCTGGTGGTGATGGCGGCGTCGCCGGACGACGTGGCGGCGGCGGTCGAATTCGCGCGACGCCAGCCGGTAGAGCTGAGCGTGCGGTCGGGCGGGCACGGGATCAGCCGGCGGTCCACGAACGACGGCGGCATCGTCATCGACGTGTCGCAGCTCGACACGATCGAGGTCCTGGACGAGGCGAGGCGGCGGGTCCACATCGGCGCCGGGGCGACATGGGGCCATGTCGCAAACGCGCTCGGCGGCCACGGCTGGGCGATGACCTCGGGCAACTACGGCGACGTCGGGGTGGGCGGCCTCGCGACCGCGGGCGGGATCGGATACCTGCTGCGGCGCTCCGGCCTGACGATCGACCACGTCGTCGCGGCGGACATCGTGCTGGCCGACGGACGGCTCGTCCGCGCCGACGCGGACGCCGAGCCGGACCTGTTCTGGGCGATCCGCGGCGCGGGCGCGAACATGGGCATCGTCACCGCGGTCGAGCTCACGGCGCTCCCCGTGGACCGGGTCGTATACGCGTCGTTCGCGCACGACCTTGGCGACGCGGCAGGGCTCCTGCGCGCCTGGTCGGACGTCATGCGCGAGGCGCCACGCGAGCTCACCTCGTTCCTGTACCTGTTCCCGGACGGTCCGTCACAGGCTTCGGTCGCGCAGGCGACCCACGTCTGGGCGGGCGACGACGCCGAGGCCGCGCTCCCGCTCCTCGAGCGGCTCGCCACCGTCGGCCCGCTCGTCGCGCAACCGCAGGCGCAGGTCGTCCCCTACCCCGCGATCGTCGCGCCGCTCGACAGCCGGCACACCGGGCAACAGCACGCTCGGTCGCGGAACGGGCTGCTGGACGAGATGCGCGACGAGGACGCGGAGGCGATCGCGCGCCTCGTCGCGACGCCGCGGATGACGATGATCGAGGTGCGGTCGCTGGGCGGCGCGCTGCGCGACGTGGACCCGGCGGCGACCGCATGGGCCCATCGCCACCAGCAGGTGTTCGTGAGCGCCGGCGCGCCGGGCTACGCCGAGGAGGCGCTGGACGCCGCCTGGTCGCCGTTGGCCGCGCGCGCGAGTGGCGTGTACCCGGCCTACACCAGCGACAGCCGGCCCGAGCGGGTCCACGATGCCTTCCCGGGCGAGACGCTCACCCGGCTGCGGCAGATCAAGCGCCGGGTCGACCCGGACAACCTGTTCACAGGCCACGTGGACCTGCTCGCGGGCGACCGGGTCGCCGCCGCCGAGGGCTGATTCAGGATCCGGGCGCCAGGCGCTGCCAGCTCGCCCAGTCGTCGACGGGCATGGCGATGTCCGAGGCCGTCCCCGTCGCCGGATTCACGCTCCATGCCCGGGCGCCGAGACCATCGTGCGGGCCGATCCAGGCCAGCACCTCGGCCCCGTCCGGTGATACGACGGTCGCCGGGAACGTCGCGCGGGCCGGCGATCCCAGGTCGATCGGCTTCGAGGCGCCGTCCAGCCGCTGGATAGCGAGCGAGGGGACACCCTCCTCCAGGCGGTTCACGACCAGCCCCGAGCCGTCGGGCAGCCACTGGGGCGTGAACTCGTCGTCGATCGCGGGCTCTGCGTTGAATGTCTGCTCGTCGGCGACGGTGCCGTCCGGGCCGATCGTCGCGACGTGGACGCGCCAGCCGGGGTCCGGGTCGCCCTCCGCGAACACGTCCTCGAGGCCGTGGAAGGCGAGTCGGGTGCCGTCCGGAGACCAGGCGGGGTCCATGAAGTAGTAATCGACGTTGCTGGAGTAGTTGGCATCGCTGGCGAAGGTGGGATCGAGGTCCAGGCGCGTCAGCCCGGAGCCGTCCCGGTTGACGAGGTGCAGCACCATCGGCCCCCCGGCGCCGGTTTCGCGCCCACGGACCACAAGTTGCGTGCCGTCCGGCGGACGCCAGGCGACGGAATCGATGGTGTAGCCAGGCAACACGGGCGCTGCAGAGGAGCCATCCGTCGGGATCATGACCAGCCGATACCGGCCCGCGCCGGCCGCCTCGATCAGGGCGATCGCGTCGCCGTCGGGCGACCAGGCGTACGACCGCGGGTCGGCGAACCCGGTCCCGCCGAGCTGCCGGGGATTGCGGCCGTCGGCGTCGGCGACCCAAAGCTCGACCGTGTCGAGCGCGGCATCGGCCGGGCCGACGCCGCGGAACCACGCGAGCCTCGTCCCGTCGCGGGAGAACTCGGGCCCGACGGCATTCGCGCCCGCGTCCAGTGGCCGGCTCACGCTGGTGAGCGTGTCCTGGACGAACAGCTGGCCGCCCGCGCTGTAGACGACATGGCCGTTGGCGGCGGGCCCGAAGGGTGCGGGGACCTTCGTGTTCCGCTGCCCGCCGGCGATGAGCGCCGTCGCGACCAGCGCCAGCACGGCGAGGGCGACCAGGGCGATCATCCGGAGCGGGACGCGTGGGTTCGGGGCCACGCGGGCCGTCGCGGTGTCCATGGGAATCCACCTCGAGAGGAACAGCCAGGCCGGTCGGCGGCGCGTCCGTGCCGTCCGGGTGAGCACCGCGTTCAACAGGTGCTCTGGCTCCCGGGCGGGGGCGGCTGCCTCCAGCCAGGCCGTGAGGATGCGGTCGTCATCGAAGGCGTTCATGCGAGCCCGCCTTCCGCCATCCGGGCGAGCCGCGCGTCGGCGTCGAGCGTTGCCCGCATGGCCTGCATCGCGCGGTGGAGCCGCGACTTCGCGGTTCCCTCCGGGATGCCGAGTGTCGAGGCGACCTCCACGAGGGGGAGGCCGAGGTAGTAGTGCATGACCACCACCGCCCGGAGGTCGGGGTCGAGGTGGCGGAAGCCGCGCTCGATCTCGTCACGATCCGCAACCGCGGCGGATCGATCCGGGACCGAGGGCTGGATGGACGGGATGGTCGCCTCGATCCGGCCGCGGCGGCCGCGACGTGCCTCGCGATAGCACGCACGGACGAGCAGCGTCCGGAGCCAGGCGTCGAATCGGTCGGGATCGCGGAGCGCCGAGAGGTCACGCCAAGCGGCAACGAGCGCCTCCTGGGTCGCATCCTCGGCCTGCCCCTGGTCTCGCAGGATGAGATGGGCGGCAGCGTAGAGCCGGCCGATCGAGAGGCGTGCCAACTCTCCGAACGCCTCGTGATCGCCCGCCATCGCCCGTTCCACGAGATCCCGGTGCATCGGACCTCCGGTCGGACGCGGCCCCAGTGGTCGCGTCTCACAGCCTAAGGGTCGGGCGAAGCGCCGGATGGTTCCCGAATCGTCGTGGTGCGTCCGCGTATCCTCGCCACGTGCTGTACCAGCCGGGCCACCGGAAGTTCGAGGTCGCCGATCCCGCGGCGCTGCTCGTGGAGCTGTGCCGGCAGGTGCCGGCCACGCTGGTGACGCTGGGGCCTGACGGGTTCCGGGCCTCGATCCTGCCGATGCTGTTTGAGCCCGGCGACGGGGATCACGGAACGCTGCGGGGGCACCTCGCCCGCGGCAACCCGCAATGGCGGGAGGTCGAGGCGGCGCTCACGGCGGGCGACGAGCGGGCGGGTGCCGCGCTCGCGATCTTCGACGGACCGGAGGCGTACGTGTCGCCCTCGTGGTACGAGGAGAAGCGGCTGACCGGCAAGGTGGTCCCGACCTGGAACTACGTCACCGTCCAGGCCCAGGGACGGGTCACCCTCCACCACGAGCCGGCGTGGCTGCTGCCGCATGTCCGGCGCCTGGTGGACAGGCACGAGGCGGGCCGGGACGATCCGTGGTCCGTGGACGACGCGCCCGAGGGCTACGTGGAGGGCCAGGCGCGGGCGATCGTCGGGCTGGAGCTGCGGATCGAGACGCTCGAGGCGAAGCGGAAGCTCAGCCAGAACAGGAGCGACGCGGACATCGCGGGCACCATCGAGGGGCTCGCAGCGGGTACGCCTGCGGAGCAGGCGGTGGCGGCCGAGATGCGGAGGCCGAGCGCGGTCAGCGACGACTGACGCCACGCCGCCTGACACGCCGGCGGCGAACATTCGCGCCGGAATGTCTTGACGACGGTGCGACGGTGGGCCGGGCAATGCACGTTGGCACGAGGCGCGCGCCATGCTGACCGACCCGGCGATCCCCGGACTGGCGCTGCGGCGGATCGACGCGCCGCGGGACCACGCGCGCATGAACGAGATCGCAAACGACTCCCGGACCGCGCAGGGCATCGACTACTTCACCACGGTCGAG
>DASSRG010000175.1:0-8218 GCA_035701885.1 Candidatus Limnocylindrales bacterium | reverse complement strand
GCCGAGATCGCGGGCTGGGCCGAGAACAGCGAGGTGGTGTCCGCCGTGACGACGTAGGCGAGCGACTGCCCCGACTCGTCGGCAGGACCGGGGCTGCCATCGGTGATGAAGCCGTTGCCAATGTACGGTCCGCTGTCCTCGTCCACCTCGACGTTCGGGCCGACGGTGAACGTCGGGTCGTCATTCACCGCGTTGACGGTGATGGACACCGTCGCCGGCGCCGACGCAGCGCCCTCAGACGTCGCCGTGAATGTGAAGCTGTCCGATCCGTTGAAGTTCTCGTCCGGCGAGTACGTCCACTCCTGGGTGCACGTGTTCGGTGTCTGCGCGTCGCACACGATCGAGCCCGTCTCGGACACGGATCCGTGGCTCGGCTGCTGCGGCGTGAACACGGTCACCGCCTCCCCCGACGCGTCGATCGCTTCGAGCTCGACGAGAAGGTCGTGATCCTCGTCGACCGACAGGGATTGCCCCTGCGCCTCCGGCACGCCGGCCAGCGCCCCCACGGGGAACAGCCCGCCGAGGAGGAACGCGACGGTGACGGCGATCAGCAGGCGACGCATCGTGTGCTCGGCTCCTAGGGGCAGGGAACGGTGATCTGTTTGGTGGCGGATGACGACCCGCCGGCGAAGTGGATCTCCAGGCTGACCAGGTACGGGCCCTCGGCCGGAAACTCCACGGCGCCAGGGTTCTTCGCGGTGGACGTGCCCGGGCTCCCGCCGTCGAAGTCCCAGCTGTAGCTGTCGGGAGATCCGGAGGACGCGCTGGAGAACGTGATGCTGCCGCCCGCCGACGTGCACGACGCCGACGCGCTGATCCCGGCCACCGGATCTGGCGTCGGCGTCGGCTTCTTGGTCGGTTTGGGTGTCGGCTTCGGGGTGGGCTTCGGCGTGGGCTTGGGGGTCGGCTTCGGCGTCGGCTTGGGTGTCGCCTGGGCGGCCGGGCGCGCGGTCGGCCTGGGGGTGGGCCTGGGCGTCTTCCTGGGCGTGGGCGAAGGCGTGGGCGGCAGGGTGGGCGCGACCTCGGGCGCGAGCGTGAGGCCCGGCGTCGGGTCCGGGGTTTCGGTCGGCTCGGAGGTTGGCGACGGGGACGGGGACGGGGTCTCGCTCGGCGACTCGACGACCGCAAGCTGGTCCGTGGACGGCGAGGGGCCGGTGTTCTGGTTCGTCCCCGGCAGGAACACGGTGATCGCCAGGACGGCGAGGACCACGACCAGCAGGACGGCCGCGCTGTCGCGCCACAGCCGCCATCGATTGGGCAGTGCCTCCGGGGTGCTGCGGGGCCGCGTCGCGCCGACGACGGCCGGGGCCACCGCGACGGGGGCGACCGGCGGCGGCACCGGTTCGAGCTGCCTGCCGGTCTCTTCCTCGGCGAGCCCGAACGCCTCCGCCTCGGCCGCGGCGAAGTCCTCGACGAGCAGCGCGGGTCGGTCTGCGCCGGACACGCCGATCCGCCACGCGATGTCGTCTTCGGTGAGCTCCGGGACGGGCGTGGACGCGGCGACGATGGCGGCTTCCTGCGCCTCGCGCCGACGGCGTCGGAGGAACACGACGATCGAGACGGCCACGATGGCGACGATCGCGATCAGCAGGATCGGGAGGAAGTCGGGCATGGGGACTCGAGGCAGGGCGCGGGGCACGCCGGAGGGCGCGATGCTAGCACCAGAGGTCCGATGGGCACCCCGTACGAATGTCCTATTCCGAGGGCCGCCGCAACCCTCGCGCGCGCACGCGCGACCGGGCCTGCCAGGCGAGCGGCGTAGCTACGCGGACGCCGGCGGGGGGTCGAGGGGATCCCGCGCCTCGCTCGGCGCCGGCACGTCGGGATTTGCCGCCTCGTACGTCTCCGCCTCGAGCGCGTCCACCGTCTCGTCGCGCGTGAACAGGAACAGCGCCAGGCCGAACGCGAGCGCGAGCCCCATGAACGCGTAGAGCTGGCCCGTGCCCGACAGGAGGAACGAGAGCAGCGCGAGCACGATGCACAACCCGTAGATCACCAGGACCGTCTGGCCGTGCGACAGCCCGAGGTCCAGCAGCCGGTGGTGGATGTGCCCGCGGTCCGGCGTGAACGGCGAACGCCCGTTGGCCACCCGCCGAACGATGATCCAGAACGTGTCGATGATCGGGACGCCGAGCACGAGCAGCGCGACGGCGACCTTCGCGGTGCCGAGGATCGAGAGCACCGCGAGCGTGTAGCCGACGAACATCACGCCGCTCGTGCCGATGAAGATCGTGGCCGGGTGGAAGTTCCAGCGCAGGAACCCGAGCAGGGATCCGGCGAGCGCGAAGCACAGCACCGCGATGAACGGCTGGGCGACGGTCGTCGTCAGCGAGATGAGCCCGAGCGTTGCCGCGGCGATCAGGGCGATCCCCGACGACAGCCCGTCGAGGCCGTCGATGAAGTTGATGCTGTTGATCATCCCCACGATCCACAGCATCGTGAACCCGATCGCGAACGCGCCGTCGAGCGAGATCACCCCGCTGCCGAACGGGTTGTTGAGATACGTGACGGAGATCCCGGCCGCCACGGCGAGCAGGGCGACCGCCAGCTGGCCGAGCAGCTGCCAGCGGGCGCGCAGCTGGAAGTAGTCGTCGAGGAAGCCGATCACGGTGGCGAGCGCGCCGCCGGCGAGGAGCGCGGACAGCTCCGAGGCCGAGATGGTGAACGGGATGTCGACGAGCTCGAGGCGGTCGTTCACGACGAGCACGCCGACCGCGACGACGAGGAACGCGAATGCGACGGCGATCCCGCCGCCCCGCGGGAGCGGCGACTTGTTGACGCGACGTTGATCGGGAGTGTCGATCGCGTCGAGCCGGAGCATGAGCCGCCGCACGACCGGCGTGAGCGCGACGGCGAGGAGCATCGCCGCCACGAACGTCACGATGAGGAGCGGCAGCACCTCACCGAACGTCGGGATCACCCGCATCGGGTCAGGCGGGGTCCCGCGGGAGCCCCGGGACGGGGAAGCGTGCGACGAGGTCGCGCACCTCGGCGCGGATCCGGTCGTGCGCCGCCGGGTCGTCGCGGTCGCGGAGCGCGTCGACGATCATCCGGCCCACCTGGCGCATCTCGTCGGTCCCGAAGCCGCGCGTCGTCGTCGCCGGGGTGCCGATCCGGATGCCGCTCGCGATGTTGGGCGGGTTCGCGTCGAACGGGATGGCGTTCTTGTTGACGGTGATCCCGACGTCGTCGAGGAGCGTCTCGGCCTCACGGCCGGTGACCCCGAGCGGGGTCACGTCAACGAGCGCGAGGTGGTTGTCCGTGCCGCCGCTGATCAGCCGCGTGCCGGAGTCGGCGACGGTCTGCGCGAGGACCTTCGCGTTCTCGATCGTCCGCGCCTGGTCGCGGCGGAAGTCGTCGGTCATCGCGAGCTGGAACGCGACCGCCTTGGCCGCGACGACGTGCATCAGCGGCCCGCCCTGGACGCCCGGAAACACGCTCTTGTCGATCGCCTGTGCGAGCGTCCCCTTGCCGAGCGCCGGGAAGTCCGCCCGGTCGACGCCCGGCGGCAGGTCCTCGCGCGCGAACAGGATGCCGCCGCGCGGCCCGCGGAGCGTCTTGTGGGTGGTGGTGGTCACGAGGTCCGCGTGCGGGAACGGGCTCGGATGCAGGCCCGCCGCGACGAGCCCGGCGAAATGCGCCATGTCCACGAACAGGAGCGCGCCGACGCCGTGGGCGATCGCGGCCATGCGCTCGAAGTCCCAGATGCGCGGGTACGCGCTCGCGCCGGCGACCAAGACCTTCGGCCGGACCTCCGCCGCCTGCCGCTCGAGCGCGTCGTAGTCGATCGTCTCCGTCTCCCGCGTGACCCCGTACGCATGGACCTCGTACAAGCGGCCGCTGAAGTTGACGGGCGAGCCGTGCGTGAGGTGACCCCCGTGCGCGAGGTTCATGCCCAGGATCCGGTCGCCGGGCCGGAGGACCGAGAAGTACGCCGCCATGTTGGCCTGCGCGCCCGAGTGCGGCTGGACGTTGACGTGGTCGGCGCCCGGGAACAGTCGGAGGGCACGCTCGCGGGCGAGGTTCTCGACGATGTCGACGAACTCGCAGCCGCCGTAGTACCGCTTGCCCGGCAGCCCCTCGGCGTACTTGTTCGTGAGCCACGAGCCCTGCGCCTCGTTGACCGCGGCGTACGTGTAGTTCTCGCTCGCGATCAGCTCGATCTTGTCGGCCTGCCGGTGGCGCTCGGCCTCCATCGCATCCCACAGCTCGGGATCGACCTCCGCGATCGACGCCCACGCGGCGGACGGGACGGCGGCGACGGACACGGCGGGAACCTCCTGAGGGGGACGCGGGATGGCGGGGACCATTGTCCCATGGGTCCGCCGGGTGAGGGCGGACGGACGTACGTCTTCTTGCGCTTGACCGACCCCCGAAGCGCGTGCACCCTAGGCAGCCCGTCACCCCGCTGCCGGGTTCTCCCTCGCGGCCGCACAGGTACCCCGACGCCCGATGGCACTCCGCCCCCTCGCCGTTTCCATCGTGCTCGCTGCGGCCCTGCTCGGGACGAGCGTCATCCGCGAACGTGGGGCGGCGGTGAACGAGGCGCCAACCGGATCGGCCAGCCCGTCCCCGGTCGCGGCGGCGCCGTCGGCCTCGGCTGCTGGTGCGCCGCCCTCCCCCGGGTCATCCTCGGGACCTCGTCCGTCCGCGTCGCCTCCGTCCGGCGGCGGCGTCACCATGCCGCGGCCGCCGATCCTGGCGTCCGAGACGTTCCGCGTCTGGCAGCACGGGTCCCGCAGCGCGAAGCTCGTCGCGCTCACGTTCGACGACGGCTGGAGCGTGGACGGGCTCGGCGACATCGTCCGGATCCTCCGCGCGAAGCAGGCGCCCGCGACGTTCTTCCCGGTTGCGAAGGCGGTCGATCGGCACCCGAAGACCTGGCGCTCCATCGCCGAGGCCGGCTTCCCGATCGCCTACCACTCCTGGAACCACGACAACCTCGCGAAGATGTCCGCGGCCAAGGCGAAACGCGACATCGAGAAGTCGACGCGGCTCATCGAACGCGTCACCGGGGCGCCGCTGTTCCCCGTCGTCCGGCCGCCGGGTGGCTCGTACGACAAGACGCTGCTGCGCGTCGCCCGGGAGGCGGGGATGCACGCCGTCGTCATGTGGGACGTCGACACCCGGGACTGGACCGGCCGCCGGCCACGGAGCGTCTACCGGGCGGCGATGGACGCGAAGCCCGGCTCCATCGTCCTCATGCACACCGACAAGACGAACACCGTCAAGGCGTTGCCGAAGATCATCGACCAGCTGCGGAAGCGCGGCTACACGCTGGTGACTGTCGGGCAGCTGATCGGGCTGCCCGGGCCGGTCCCCGTCTACATGCCCCGCGAGCAGCAAGGGGCGACCCAGGGGCGCTGACCCGGTCCGCGTCGCCTGAGGTCGGGCCCCCTACGGGTCGACCGCGCGCTCGGCGAGGCCCCAGGTTCCCGGGGCCGCGGTCTCGCGGAGCCGCTCCTGGATCTGCGCCGCCTCGGCCGCGAGCCGTTCCGCGTTCGCCGCCGCCTCATCGGGGTCGGCGAGGATCAGCTGCTCGATGAGCGCCGCGCTGCCGTCCTCCTCGATCGGCGCGGCGATGTACCGGGCGGCGAGACGCACCTCGGGCGGCGCCGAGGCCATGGCCGCGCCGTGTCCCGCGTCGCCGATCATCTCGAGGTCGTTGAATGCGTCGCCGATCGCCATGACCTGGCTCATCGGGATGCCGGCCTCGTGCGCGAGCCACGCGACCGCGCGGCCCTTGGACACGCCGGGCGCGACGAACTCGAGGAACCGCGGGTGCGAGAGCGTCGCGTCCGCCCGACCCGCGAAGTGCGCCTTCGCGACCGGGTAGAGCGAGGTCGGCAGGGGCGGCTCGCCGACCGAGATCACCTTCGTCATCGGACGGTCGATGGCGGCGACGAGGTCGGGGACCAGGTGGGCGCCCTCGCCGAGGTACGTGGAGTAGTCGTCGAACGACGGGTCGTCCTGCCACACGACGAGCTCTTCGAGCGTGTTGACGTGCGGATCCAGGCCATTCGCCCGGCACCACTCGATCGCCTCGCGGACCGCCTCCGCCGACATCGGCTCGTGGTGGAGGATCTCGCCGACCCGCCCGCGTACGCCTGGGAGCGCCTCCGTGACCGGCTCGCGTTCGCGTGGCATCGCCCGGACGAGGGCGCCCTGGTGGCCGATGATCGGATCGGTCAGGCCGAGCCGGTTCGCGTACACGACCGCCGACGACGGCATCCGCCCGGTGGCCAGCGACACCCGGACGCCCCGCGCCACGGCCCCGCGGATCGCCGCGACCGTCCGGTCCGAGATCCGGAAGTCGTGGCCGATGATCGTGCCGTCGATGTCGAGCGCGAGGAGCCGGATCGGGAGCTCGGACTCGGGGCGAGTGGCCGGTCGGTGATCCTTCACGCCCAGGCGTCGCCCGGCTCGACGCGGGCGAGCCGCGGCAGCCCCGCGAGGTCGTTCGTCACGCGGCAGCGCCAGCCGGGGAGCCGCTCCGCGACCTCGTGCGCGATCGCCTCGCCGTGTCCCGCACCGATCTCGAGGAACGCGACGCCGTCCGGGGCGAGGGTCCGGGGCAGCGCGTCGAGCAGCCGCCGGACGACGTCCAGGCCGTCCGGCCCGCCGTCGAGCGCGAGCGCGGGTTCGTAGGAGAGCTCGCGGGCGAGCGTCGGAAGGTCGCCGCTCGGGACGTACGGCAGGTTCGCGCACACCACCGAGTACGGCGGGTCCACGTGGTACGGCAGCAGGTCGGCGGCCATGAACACGATCCGGTCCGCGACGCCGTGCCCCACGGCGTTCTCCCGGGCGAGCTGGAGCGCATCCTCGGAGACGTCGATCGCGATGACCAGCACCTCGTCGGCCATCTTCCGGCGCCGGAGCGCGGCGAGCAGCGAGACGGCGATCGCGCCGGTGCCGGTCCCGACGTCCGCGATCCGGAGCGCGGGCGCCGCGTGCCCGCGCGGGGCGCTGGCCAGCCGGGCCGCGATCTCGTCCACCGCGGCATCGACGAGGTGCTCCGTCTCGGGTCTTGGGATCAGCGCCCGGCCGTCAGTGGCGAAGGCGAGCCCGTGGAACTCGCGGAAGCCGCGGATGTAGGCGACCGGCTCGCCGCGCTCGCGCCTCGACACCGCCGCCTCGAACGACTCGCGCGCGCCCTCCCCCACCGGCGCGTCCGGATACGTGATCAGGCCCGTCCGGTCGACGCCCACGGCGTGGGCGAGCAGCAGCTCCGCGTCGAGGCGCGCCGAATCCGATCCCGTCGCGTGGAGGCGGTCCGTCGCGAGCCGCAGCAGCTCGCCGACGGTGAACTCGGGGGGCATCGCTACATCCGGATCGTGACGGAGAGGTCCTGGCTCTTCCGGATGACCTCGGCCGACGTCCCGCCGCGCCAGCGGTGGAACAGCAGGTCGACGTCGGCGTCACCGACGCGCAGGTTGTTGATCGTGACCTTGGTGAGCCAGTCGGGCAGCTCCGGCTTCGCGAGCTCCAGCTCGGCGGTGGCGGCATGGGGCCGCAGCCCGAGCATCGTCTCGAGGAACAGGAAGATCGACCCGGCCGCCCACGCCTGCGGCGAGCACGCGACCGGGTAGGCGACGGGCACAGGCGAAACGTCCCGATCGAAGCCGCAGAACAGCTCGGGCAGGCGGAACTCCGGGAAGTGGTGGCTGGCCTCGAAGATCCGGCCGCACAGCCGGTTCGCCTCGGCCTGGAACCCGTAGCGCTTGAACCCGGCGGCGATCAGCGACGAGTCGTGCGGCCACACGGTGCCGGTGTGGTAGCCGATCGGGTTGTAGCCGGCCTGTCCCGAGGCATACGTCCGGATGCCCCAGCCCGTGAACATGTCCGGCGCCATCAGGCGCTCCACGACACGCGCGGCGCGGTCGGGCGACACGATGCCGCTCCACAGGCAGTGTCCCGGGTTGCTGCCGATGGCGTCCGCCTGGCGCTTGTCCCCGTCGAGGGCCATCGCGTAGAAGCCCTGGGTCTCGGACCAGAAGGCCTCCTCGAACCTTGTGCGGAGCCGCTCCGCCTCGGTGTCGAGGCGGGAGGCGAGCTCGTGGTCCCCGCGGGTCCGGGCGAGGGCGGCCATCCGCCGCTTCGCGTCGAACACGTAGCCCTGGACCTCGGCCAGGGCGATCGGCGTGTGGGCGAGCCGTCCGTGACGATCGCGGATGCCGTCGGACGAGTCCTTCCAGCCCTGGTTGAGCAGGCCGCGGTC
>DASSRG010000174.1:0-12298 GCA_035701885.1 Candidatus Limnocylindrales bacterium | reverse complement strand
GCTGCCCGTCATGTAGAAGTGCGGGCACACGTTGCGCCGGAGCGAGGGGAGCCCGAAGCCGCCGCGCGCCGGCGGTACCAGCGGCCTGCCGGCCTGGGGCAGCGGTTGGCGCATCGAGGGAAGCGGGGCGTACGGCGGGCGACGCGAGGGTGCCGGCGCGTACCGCGAAACCGGCGCAGGAGCGGGCGGCTCGGGCTCGGGCGGCGCCTCGGGTGCCGATCCGGGGCGCGGCCGTACGCGGGCGATCGGTCCATGGCTCCACGAGCCGCGATCGCCCGGAGTCGGTCGGACCGGCCGACGGTCTCGGGCCTCCATCCCTCACTCGCACACGCGCCATCGCCCCCGGGGACACGGGTGCTTCGACGCTCGGCTGAGCGTATCACCGGGGCACCCCGGCGGAGCCGGAGGGTCGCAGTCAAACATGCGTCACCTGCAGGAGTGGCCGATCCGCGCGTCATGCGACAATCGCCGCCAATGGACTCCCGCTCCGGGGGCCGGGCGCCGCACGTCCGACCCCGTCCCGCCCCGTCGGGTCGTGCCGTCCCCGTCCGGACGCGACCCGTCACCCCCTCCCCCACCCGTCTCGCCCGGTACCGCAACATCGAGCGTCGCCGCGGCCTCCCGCTGCCCGTTCGCGCGGCCATGGTCGCCTCGATCGCGCTCCTCTCGCTGGGCATCGTGTGGGTCGCATCGGGGGCAGTGGGACCGGCGGTCGACGGTGCGGTCCGCGGGCTCGGCGGCTTCGTCAACTCGGTGGGCAACGTCGTCTCGAGCCCGGAGCCGACCGCGCCGCCGCTCATCCCCGACGCGCCGGTGGTCGTCGCCCCCGAGCAGCCGTACACGAACGACGACGTCATCGATGTCACGGTCAACGTCCCGTCCTATGTCGCTGGCGCGGACGGCTACACCGTCAAGCTGTGGGTCACGCTCAAGGACCAGGATCCGCAGCTCGTGCAGGAGGTCCCGGTCGGGGCGACGTCCGTGCTCGTGATCCCCGAGGTCGAGCTCGAGAAGGGTCGCAACGACATCCAGGCGTCGATCGTCGGCCCGGGGGGCGAGAGCGAGCTGTCCGGTATTGCTTCGTGGGTCCTCGACCAGTCGCGGCCGAGCATCAAGATCAGCTCGCCCAAGAACAAGTCCGCGACCTCGAAGTCGACGGTCACGGTCAAGGGCAAGACGCAGGCGAACAGCACCGTCCGGGTCCGCAATGACCTCAACGGCGCGACGGTCACCGTCCAGGCCGGCAAGGACGGGCTGTTCGAGGGGAAGCTCGCCCTCGACAACGGCATCAACGAGCTGACGATCACGGCCACGGACCCGGCGGGCAACCCGAACACCGAGACGATCACGATCCGTCGCGGGTCGGGCGACATGCAGGTGACGCTCACCGGGGATGCGTACCGCTTCTCCGCGAAGAAGCTGCCGCGACGGGTGACGTTCACCGTCGTCGTGACGGGCCCGGACGGCCGCCGCGTGCCCGGCGCCTCGACGCTGTTCACCGTCTCGGTGCCGGGTCTCGAGGCAATCGTCTCCGACGAGCGGCCGACCAACGCCAACGGCGTCGCGACGTTCACCACGAGCATCCCGCGGGGCGCGCTCGCCGGCTCCGGGCTCGCGACGGTGCTGGTGACGACGCCCGACTACGGGCAGCTCACCGATCGCCAGGTCCTGACCGTCAAGTAGCGCCGGACGTCCAGGTAGCGCCGGGAGGGGTGGGCGTCGGCCATCCGTTCGACCAGTTTGCGGAATCACCTCGACGCGGTCGCCGGACGCAGCTACGATCCGCGGATGGTGGTGTGGCGATGCCCCCATTGCGCGACCCCCCAGGCGGAAGCGGCACGCTGCTGGGTCTGCCACCGGTCCACCACCTCCTGCGCCTCCTGTCGGCACTTCCGAAGGTCGGTCGCGACCGGGTTCGGCATCTGCGGGCTCGATCCGCGGCGAACGGCGCTGACCGGAGCGGAGATGCGGGTCTGCTGGTCGGCGCCCGACGCCCTCGCGAGTGACGCCACCGCCGCCGCCGCCGACGCCACGACCGGCGGCCGACCGGCTCGACGCGCGCCGCGGGCCGACGTTCCGGACGACGGCGCCCGGACGCCTCGAACGTTCGTTCCGGTCGAGGACCTGCACCGAGCGGCGCAGCCCGACCAGGGACCGACGCCCGCCCGCCTCACGAGCCCACCCGCGCCACCAGTCGCGGCGGGCGCCTCGACCGTCGCGCGCTGGTCGCTCTGGGACGACCCGGAACGCTGACGCCTAGGGGCAGGTCGCCTGGACGGTCGGGTCGTTCGGGTCGCCGACCACGAGGTCGATCTCCGAGCCCACGTCGGCCTTCTGCCCCGGCCCGGGGTCCTGCTCGAGGACGAGCCAGCTGTTGTCGGGGGTGCCGGGGGTCCCCGGCGTGACCGTCCCCAGCGCGAACTCGTCGACGTCGATGTTCGTCGTGGCGAGCTCGAGCGTCTGGCAGCTGTAGTTGCCGACGTTCTTCGGTGTCGGCTCGGGGGTGGGCGTCGGGGTCGGTGTGGGGGTCGGGGTTGGCGTCGGCGTGGGCGTGGGGGTCGGCGTCGGGGTGGGCGTCGGCTCGGGCCCCTTCGACACCGAGTAGGCGATGGGGGTGCCCGGGGCGACGACGATCCCGGCCCCCGGCTCCGTGTCGATCACGGCACCCACCGGCACGGTGTCGTCGAACGCCTCGGTCCGCGTCCCGACCGCGAGATTGGACTGGACGATCTGCTGGAGCGCGTTTGCCTCGGGGACGCCGCGGACGTCCGGCACCGCGACCTGCTCGGGGCCGCGAGCGACGATCACCCTGATCTGCGTCCCCGTCGGCACGACGGTCCCCGCGACGGGGTCCTGGCTGAGGATCGTGCCCGGGTCGACATCGGCGTTCTCCTCGGTGCCGGAGACGACGATCTCGAGCCCGATGTCCTGGGCGGCGGTCTGCGCCTCGTCCACGAGCTGGTCCACGTAGCTGGGGACCGTCACCGGCTCCGCGGAGGCGCTCGGGGACGGGCTGTCCGTCGCCGCGCCACCGCCACCGGTGAGGAGGCGGAACAGGAGGAAGCCGATGATCGCGAGCACGCCGATGCCGAGCAGGCCGGCCACCCAGGCCCACGGCCCGGACTTCTCGTCCTCCTCGTCGACCTCGGTCTCGCTGCCAGGCGGCGGTGGCGGCGTCCCACGGGTCGTCGAGACCGTCGCGGGGTTGGCCCGCGCGTAGGCCTCGGGCGGGTAGGGCACCGCGCCGGGGGGGTTCGGCCGGGCCGTCGCGGAGGCCACGGTCGCCGCGGCCGCGGCGGCTCCCGCCGCGGGCACCACGCCCGTCCGATCGCCGGCGTCCGAGAGGTAGCCCTCGAGCGCGCTCGCCATCGCGGCGGCCGACGCGTACCGCGCGGCGGGGTCGAGCGACATCGCCTTGGTGACGATCGAGTCGAGCTCCGCGGGCACGCCGGAGCGCAGCGCGGATGGGCGAGGCGGGGTCGTCGTCAGGCGCGCGAGCGCGACGGCCGCGGCGCCGTCCCCCGAGAACGGGCGCTGGCCGGTGAGGGTCTCGAACAGGACGATGCCGAGCGCATAGATGTCCGACGCCACCGTGGCGGGCTCGCCACGCGCCTGCTCGGGGCTGAAGTAGTGGACCGAGCCCATCGTCGTGCCGGGGAGCGTCAGCTGCGCCTCGTTGAGCGCGCGTGCGATCCCGAAGTCGGCGACCTTGATCCGCCCGTCCCGGCCGACGAGGATGTTAGACGGCTTGACGTCCCGGTGGACGATCCCGCGGATGTGCGCGGCCTGGAGAGCCTTCGCCGCCTCCGCCGAGACCCGGGCGGCCTGGCGCGGGGCAAGCGGGCCGTTGCCCCGGAGGATCGAGGCGAGGTCCTCGCCCTCGACGAGCTCCATGACGAGGTAGGGGCCGGACTCGTCCTCGCCGAAGTCGAACACCGAGACGATGTTGGGGTGATTGAGCGAGGCCGCCGCGCGGGCCTCGTCGCGGAACCGGGCGAGGAAGTCCGGGTCCTGGCCGAACTCCGGTCGCAGCAGCTTGACGGCCACGTCGCGGTCCAGCTGGGCGTCGCGGGCACGGTAGATGGTGGCCATCCCGCCCTGGCCCAGCAGCTCGACCAGGCGATACCGGCCGCCGAGCGTCGTCCCGATCTCGGTCACGTTCTGGGTCTCTCCCCTCTCCAGGTACGCGGCGTGCCGCCCGCGGGCGAGTCTAGCGCACCGCCTCCTGACGCCCCGACCGGCCCATGGGTGACGGCAGCCGGACCGGGAGACGCCCGGCTAGGACGACAGGTCGAGCGTGCGCAGGTAGTCGCGGAACTCGCGTCCCGTGTCGGGCCGCGCCAGCGCGAGCTCCACCGACGCCTGGAGCCAGCCCATCGTCGTGCCGGCGTCGTACCGGTCGCCCTCGAACGCGTAGCCGAACACGCTCTGCTCGTCCATCAGCGCCTCGATCGCGTCGGTGAGCTGGATCTCGCCTCCCGCCCCTCGCTGCGTCTGCTCGAGCTTCTCGAAGATCTTCGGGGTCAGCACGTAGCGCCCGATCACCGCGAGGTTCGAGGGCGCCTCCTCCGGCTCCGGCTTCTCGACGAGGTGCGAGACGCGGTACGTGCGGTCGCTGCCGTCGACCGGCTCGCCGGCGATGACGCCGTAGCGACTCGTCTCCTCGCGAGGGACCTCGGCCACGGCGACCACCGACCCGTGGTGCTCGTGGTAGACGTTGATCAGCTGGCCGATGCACGGCCGGTCCGCGACGACGACGTCGTCCGGCAGCAGGACCGCGAACGGCTCGTGGCCGATCAGGTCCTTCGCCATCAGCACCGCGTGCCCGAGGCCCAGCTGCTCCTTCTGGCGGATGTACGCGATCTGGGCGAGGTCCGTGATCCCGCGCACCTGGCGCAGCTTCTCGATCTCGCCCTTCTCCTCCAGCAGGTGCTCCAGCTCGTAGTTGAGGTCGAAGTGGTCCTCGATCACGCGCTTCTGAGAGGAGTTGACGATGATGACCTGCTCGATCCCCGCGGCAACCGCCTCCTCGACCGCGTACTGGATCACCGGCTTGTCCACCAGGGGCAGCATCTCCTTGGGCTGCGCCTTCGTGGCGGGGAGGAACCGGGTGCCCCAGCCGGCGGCGGGGAAGACTGCCTTGCGGACGCGCATCGAACCTCTCTGGGGCGATCTGTGGTGGGGGCCCGAGTATACCCGTGGGCCTCCGGGAGGCCCTTTCAGCGACCGGCCCGCAGGGCATCAGGCGCGCGTCAGGGACGCGTCAGTCGCGCATCCCGTGATGCGTCAGCCCGCGCTCGCCGGGTACTCGATCGCGTCCTCGGCGGCCGCCGCCACGATCGCCGAGAACGTCCGCGGCCGGTCGAGGTTCGAGAGGTGGAGCGCCCACGGGATGATCACGCGCCGCCCACGGCGCGCCGTGAACGCCCACGGCTCCGTGCCCGGACCGAACACCGGGTCCAGGGCGCCGTTCACGATCGTGACCGGCGTCCACAGCCGGCCGAGGCGCTCCAGGTAGCGCCGCCCCACGAGCGTCCGCAGCGCCTGCGCGCCGCCCTCGGACCAGAACCCGCCCGCGATGATCGGCTCGCTGATCGCCCGCCGATACCGGGCGCGGAAGAACGCGAGGTTCACGACCCGCTGCAGCCGCGCCGGGGCCCGCTCCATCAAGGCCGCGAAGGCACGGAACGGGACGCTGGACGGCCCGACCGGCTCCGCTGAGCAACCCGCCAGCACGAGCCCGAGCACGCGGTCCGGGATCGCCTCGGCGGCCTCCATCGCCACGAACCCGCCCAGCGACAGCCCGACGAGCAGCGCCCGCCCGGACTCGGCCTCCGCCTCGACCGCGACCCGCACCGAGTCCACCGCGGCCTCGATCGTGAACGCCTCGCCTGCGCGCGTCCCGTGGCCCGGGAGGTCGATCGCCACGCACCGGTACTGGCCCGACAGGCGGCGCAGCTGCGGCAGCCACTGGGCCCGGGTGAGGCGCGTCCCGTGGATGAACACGAGGGTGGTCGCGTCGCGCGGGCCGACTGCGGTCCAGTGCCGGCTCGGCGCGCTGGTGGCCGGCTCCCCGCGCCCGCCGCTGGTCGCCGGGCCATCGCCGCTCGCGAGCACGTCCGTGTCGCCCATCCCCCGTCCCGTCGCGCGTCGGCCGGCGGCGCTCGTCGCCGCCACGTCAGCTGACCTTGTGCTCGATCGCCCACAGGGCCGCTTGGGTGCGGCTGGCGAGGTCGAGCTTGCCGAGGATGTTCGAGACATGGGTCCGGGCCGTCCGCTCGGTGATGTCGAGCAGCGCCGCGATCTCCTTGTTCGAGTGGCCCTTCGCGACGAGGCTCAGCACTTCGCGCTCGCGTTCGGTCAGCGGCTCGCGGGCGGGCTCGTCGTCGCGGCGGCTGCGGATCCGGCGGGCGAGCAGGCGTGCGACCTGCGGATCGAGGTGGACCTCTCCGGCGTGCGCGCGTCGCACGGCGACCGCCACGTCATCGGCATCGGCGTCCTTGAGCAGGTAGCCGGTCGCGCCCGCCTCGAGCGCTGCGGTCACCCGCTCCTCCTCGATGAAGCTGGTGAGCGCGACGACCTCGACGTCGGGGTACCGCTGCTTGATCTCGGCGGTCGCGGTGATCCCGTCCATGACCGGCATCAGGAGGTCCATCAGGACGACGTCCGGCTGGTGCTGCTCGACCAGCTGCACGGCCTCCGCGCCGTCCTCGGCCTCGCCGACGATCACGATGTCGTCGAGGAGCTCGAAGAAGCCCTTCAGCCCGCGCCGCACCACCGCGTGGTCGTCCACGAGCAGGACCCGGATCTGCGTGGGCGCCTCCGCCTCCGCGGGACGCGCCGATGCCCCATCCATCGGGTGGAGCATAGCGATCCGGGTGGGTGGCGGGAACGGCGTGTCTCGTGCGAAGTGAGGCCGCGGCGGGCCAGTCACCCGGCGAGAACCCGTCAGGGTCGGCGCGGCGCGTGCGCCTCCCCGACCGAGGACGGAGGCACGCCCAGCGGACCCGGCAGCTCCGCGTCCTGGACCTGGGCGTCGCGGCGCGCGGCGCGCTCCCGGCGGGCGGTCGAAAACGTGATCGAGGTGAACGGGATCCGGATCTCGCGGAACACCTCGACGGACACGAGGAACCCTGCGAACAGGAACACGACGCCGAGGAACTTGCCGAGCTGGAACAGCTCCGTCGAGCCTGCCCGGTTCAGCGAGTCCGTGATGGTCGGGAAGAAGGCGCCCAGCGCGATCAGGATCGTCGCCGGGACCCGCGAGTGGAGCCGGCCGGCGAGGAGGTCGCGGGCCGCGCCGGGCAGCGACGCGACGAGGTTCACGACGATCGCGACGGGCGCGATCAGCAGGTTGAACAGGAACTGGTCGCCCGGCTGGTTCGGGTCAAGCGAGTACGGCAGGACCCGGCGCTTGGGCATGAACACGTAGGTCGAGAAGACCGCACCCAGCAGCAGCGACAGCGCACCCGGGATGTTCATCACCGGCGTCAGCAGCCGCAGGTAGCCTGGCATCGCGTCGCCCACCGGCTGCCCGGTCGCCGGCGACAGCGCGTAGCCGGGCGCCGGAAGCGGCGGGGTGAGCACCATCAGCACGACCGACAGGATGGTGACGCCCACGACGGCGCCCGCGGCGAAGCGGGGCCAGCGCGGGTTCTGGAAATACGTCTCCACGCCGATCGCAAGCGCGAGGATCACCGTCCCGATGAGGTACAGGAGCGGAAGCGGCCCCGAGCCCTGGTAGTTCGCGCTGTTGCGGATCATCAGGGCGATCAGCCCGGACAGCAGCAGCAGGAACGCGTACGTGTAGCCGAACCGTGTGCGGGCGAGCAGGAACGCGGTCCCGAGCCCGAGCCATGCGGCCGTCCACACGGCGCCGGTGAGGTACCAGATCCGGTACAGCCCCTCGTTCCAGCCGCTCGCGGCGGCGATCGCCTCGGCGCCGGCGCCGATCCCGAACCACAGCATGCCCAGGCACCACACGGCCTGGAACCCCTGGCGCCGCTCGCGCCACTGATCGAGCAGCATGACCGCGAACACGAACGCGAGGATCGAGGTGAGGGTCGGCAGGAGCGCGGTCATCTCAGCCCTCCGCGACCCGCAGGCCGCCGGCGCGCTCGCTCGAGGCCGCCGCGTGCGCGGCGACGAACGCGAGCAGGAGCCGGTCGAGGAGCGAGGTGGACGCGTCGTACAGCTGGCCGATCCGCGCGGCGTCGACCCCACGTCGACGGGCGGCGAGCGAGAGCTCCGCGAGGAACGGACGGCGGGCGGCGACGAACAGGCTCACGGCGTCGCTCATCGGCACGGCATTGGCCGCCAGGCGCTCCCCGAGCTGCTCGGACAGCGCGACCGCGTCGCGTTCGGCGGCCGCGCGACCGGGGCCCGATTCGTCGAGGAAGCGCACCATCGCGGCGACGAGCGCCCGACCTGCGTCCCGGAACCGTTCGCGTTCGGCGGCCGGGACGAACGTGCGGGGGTCGGGGCCGCTGCCCGCCTCGCCGTAGCGCCGCCGGTACGCGGCACTCAGGCGATCCGGTGTCGCGCCGATGCCTGCCAGACCGCCCGTGGGCCCGGTCCGGCGCGAGGAGACGAGCCGCTCCAGCGCACGGCGCTCGAACCGTCGGTGACCACCGGGCGTGGTGAACGCCGGGACGCGACCCTCGTCCGCCCAGCGTCGGAGGGTGTCCGGATCCACACCGAGGAGCCGGCTCGCCTCACCGAGGGCGAGGCGCTCGGGCAGGGGTCGGTCGACCGATTGGCTGCCGGCGCGCGACCGTTCCTGGGGCACTGGGCCTCCCACTGTGGTCCGGAACCGCGAGACCGTTCGAAATATGGGTGAATCTCGGTCCCGATCGCGGCTCGGAGGCCGCTACTGTAGGGAGGCCTCGATGGCCCGTCAAACGTCGTTCCCCGGTGCTCGAGCGCACTGAGACCAATGCCGGTCCGAGTGGGACGAACTTCCGCATTGCGGGCGCCACCGGGAGGCGCAGGATGGCGTGCGTCAAGCGGGCAAGGCCGGGGTGGTGCCCACAACGGAACACGGAGAGCACACCATGGCACGACGACCGGCAACCGCGCGCCGCAAAGCCGCCGCACTCCTGGCCTCCGGCGCGCTCGTCGCGCTCGCGGCGACCCCGGCCCTTGCCCATGGCGGCGGTGCCGTCTCGGCGCTCGACGCCCGGGCCATCCTCCTCTCGGCCGAGCGCTTCGACGCCGACGGCGACGAGGCCGACGAGCTCGACGCCATGGAAGGTCTCGACCCCGACACTGCAGATGACGGGGACGACCAGGGCGAGGACGCCCAGCGCGACGAGGACCAAGACGAGCACGACGGCCGGGTCGTCACGCCGCACGCCGCCGCGGATGACATCGACGAGGCCGCGGACGTCGACGAGGGTGAAGACGGCGACGGCCACCACGGCGGCACGCACGCGGACGAGGACGACGACGACCAGGGCGAAGACGAGGACGAGGACGAGGCCGACGACGGCGACGAGGACGGCGACCACGCCGGCGACGACGACCACGACGGCGAGCACGACTCCGACCATGGAGACGACGGCTCCGAGGACTGAGTGTCAACCCGCACAGCAACGCCGGGTCCCTCGGGGCCCGGCGTCGTCATGTTCGGCGTGGAAGCGGTGCTCGGCCGCGCCGCGCGATGGTCAGGCGGGGACGAACTCGTGCTCGTCGCGGTGGATGCCGTCGCACAGGCCCCACGCCGGCGGGTCCAGGGGGAGCGGGACGGGCCGCATGATCTCGCGGATGTCGCCCCGCCGGCAGAGGTAGTAGCCGCGCTCGCCCATCCACCGCCGCACGCATACCGGGTCCGAATGAAACTGGTGCGGACCCGGGTTGATGGGCGTGCCTTCGTCCCAGCCCACGGCGACCTCGGGGGCGACGATGTCCAGCAGGTTCACGCGCCACGGGGTCCCGTGGATGATCTCCCGGCAGCCGTCGCAGCGGATCGCGACGTTCTCGTTGACGATCGTGCGGATCGTCACGCCCATGAGCTCCATCGCCGCGAGGATAGCAGGCGATGCCGGCGGGACGAGGTGGTACCCCCAGCCGGATTCGAACCGGCGATCTCCACCTTGAAAGGGTGGCGTCCTAGGCCTCTAGACGATGGGGGCACGGGCCCGGGATCGGGGGCCGCAGTGTACCAGTCAGGTCGCGCTGGTCCCCGACCAGATCATGCTCATGATCACCGCGGCGGCCAGGCACATCAGCGCGGCGACGGCAAAGAACCCGCCGATGAGGGCCGTGAAGAAGGCGGCCGCGTCGCGGTGCTCACGCCCGGCGCTGATGACCGATCCGATCGACATCACGGCCGCGACCCCCAGCACGATCCCGACGACCGCGAACCCGCTGGCCATGAGCGGGACCTGGAGCGCGTCGCGGACGAAGATCGAATAGGCGAGGAAGCCCAGCCCGCCAAGCAGCGCGACGAACAGGAAGACGCGGGCCGGGGTGATGCGGACGGGGCCGATGTGGGGGCCGGACTTGCGCCGCGGTGCCGCCGGCTCGGAGCCGCGCCAGCGGTCCCGATCGTCGTATGCCTGGCTCGATGCCCGCCGCGTGCTCATGGGCGGCGAGCGTATCAGGGAGTGCCTGCGACGGCCCATGGGGCGTTCGCCGCATCCGGGCGGGCGGCACCGGCACCCGTCGACCGCATCAGCCCACGTTCGCGACAGATGCCCGCGTCACGGACCGTAGGGGCGAGTGCAACGCAAGGCGTGCGTCGGCCGCTGTCATTCGTCCGCCCGGTGGCCGGTCGTCAGGAGATTGGTGACTACGGGCCGCACCGCGGACCGCTGTCAGGTGACCACGCGATCCTCGTGCACGCCGTGACAGGTCCGAGCCCGATACGGTCGGCGGCGTGGACGTATGACCGGCCTCGCCGCGCCCGGTTCCCGACGGGCGGTCAGGCGGTCGCGCTCGCGGGTGTGGCGTCGTTGGCCGGCGCGATGCCACCGCGCCAGCGGTGGTAGATCGCGACGTTCCAGGCGAGCCGGGGCCGGCGCAGCGTGGAGCCCACCGCGGCCCCCCGCTCCCCGAACGCCTCGGCGAGGAACGACTGGGCCTCCTCGATCGACGAGAACGTCCAGAAACAGTGGAGGACGCGGATCTTGAAGCCACCGCCGCGCAGGAACGGGCCCTCGCGCCGGCTCCAGACGCCGTACTGCGGTGCGCCGGGATCGGACAGGCCGCACACGTCGTCGCGGCCGTAGTCGTGGACGATGAGCAGCCGGCCGTCGGGCGCCAGCACTCGATCGACCTCCGCCAGGTCCGCGGCGTCGACACCGCGGAACGCGGACCACAGGCTCAGGATCGCGTCGAGCGAACCGTCCGGGCGGTCGACGTGCAGCGGGCTGTCGGGCGCGATCGAGATCGCCTCGGACGTCGACGAGCGGAGGCCGTCGAGCAGGGGGCCGTCGGGCACGTCGACGAAGCCCACCCGGCGCCCGCCGACCGGACCGAGGGCCTCGAGCGCCCGAGGGATCTTGCCCTCGAGATCGGCGGCGGCCCGGAGACGCTGGGCGAGCGATGCCTCGAGCTGGAACGGGAGGTCAGCCACGCCACCCGAGCATACGCCTCGGGCGTGCGCGCAGGATCACCCGGATCGCGTCAGGAGACGCCCGGTGCGCGGCGGGACGCCGATCGCCGCTCGGCCGTCCGGACCCACCTCGACGGGCTGGCGCCCGACGGCATCGGGGAGCGGGGCGTCAACCAGCGTGGCGCCTCCCAGCTCCTCCACGCCAACGGGGACCTCCACCGGCCACTCGCCCGCGTTGACCACCACGAGCACCGGCTGGCCCCCGGCGTCGCCGTCGCGGACGAACGCCAGCGCCGCATCGGCGGCCCCCGCCACTCGGAACGCGCCGCGCCGCAGCGCGGGCTGCGCCCGGCGTGCGGCGTACACCGCCCGGGTCCAGGCGAGGCCCTCGACGTCCCACGCCGACTCGTCCCACGGGAACGCCCGCCTGCAGTCGGGGTCGTTGCCGCCGACGATCCCGACCTCGTCACCGTAGTACGTGCACGGCGCGCCGGGGAGCGTCGCCTGGAGCAGCACCGCGAGGTGGTACGACGCCCGGTCCTCGGACGCCATCGTCCGGAACCGCGGGCTGTCGTGCGAGCCGAGGAGGTTGAGCTGGACCTCGGTGACGGCCCGGTCATAGAGGCCGATCAACCGCTCGAGCTCGTGCCCGAACGCGGCGCCGTCACGCACCCACACCCTGCCCCCGTACTCGTGGTGCGCCCGGACGACCGGCTCGTTCAGGTGGCCCTGGGCGACGAA
>DASSRG010000173.1:0-3945 GCA_035701885.1 Candidatus Limnocylindrales bacterium | reverse complement strand
CGCCGTCGAGCGCGTCGCGGACGCAACCCGAGTCCGCGGCCTCTACCCGTAGACCACGGCCCGAAACCCTGACCGCACCGATCCCTGGGAGCCACCAATGAACGCGTATACGACCACCCGGCGCGACCGCTGCGCCTCGTGCGAGATCCCCCTCACCGACCAGCCCGTGCTGCGGATGGATGAGGCGTATTGCTGCATCGGCTGCGCGCAGGGCGGGCCCTGCGTCTGCACCTACGAGGCCGACCTCGCGGAGGACGGCGTCGACCGCCTCGGCCTGCCGTTCGCGGCTGTCGAGCCCGCACGCACCGCCGATGCGGCAGCGGCGCCCGAGCCCGTCAGAGCCAGCGTCGAACTCGCGCCAGCACGAGGATGACGAGGGCGAGCAGGGCCACCCCCGCGATCACGAACCAGAACGCGGCCGGGTCGTCCTTGTTCAGCGGCACGACCACGTTCATCCCGAGCAGGCCCGCGATCAGCGATCCCGGCAACAGCAGCACGGTGACCAGCGTCAGGACCTTCATCGTGTCGTTGGTGCGCTGTGCCGTCCGGGTCGAGAACACGTTGAACGACCCGAGCACGAGCTCCCGCGCGCCCTCGATCGCGACCATCGCCTCCGCGTAGCGCTTCGCGACGTCGGCGAGCGCCGCCACCGCCGGTGCCGCCTCGCCGCCGGGTTCGCCCAGGACCACCCCGTCGAGTGCCCCGTACACGTAGCGATGACGCGCGAGCAGGCGCCGCAGCTCGGCGATCCGGCCCCGGACGGTGACGAGGTCCCGGAGCAGCCGCTTCTGCCGCCGGTCCGTGAGCGAGAGCTCGTCCAGCCGCTCCACGTCCTCCTCGATCCGGTCGACGGCGCGCAGGTAGCTGGTCACCGTCATGTGGAGGAGCGTCGCCAGGAACGACTGTGAGTCCAGCAGGCCGTAAGCGGTGTCCGCCTGGACCTGTTCGTCGAGGTCCTCCAGGAACGCGATCGGCTGCTCGTGCGACGTGATCACGGCGTTCGGGGCGGCCACCGCGGTCAGCCACGGCGAGTCGCGCGGACGTGACGGGCTCGGCTCGGCCGCGACGGTGATGTGCAGGTACGACCCGTGGACCGACAGGGTCGGCTCGGCGACGGCGGCATCGAGCGCGGTCGCGGTGCTGTGGTCGAGCTCGAAGGCGTGGGTGAGCCGGGTGACGAGGCCCTCGGGCATCGGGCCCGCGATGTCGATCCACAGCAGCTGCCGCTCGGACGGCTCGGTGGCCAGGGCCTCGTCGAGCTCGAGCACCTGGTCCCGGCGGTCCGCGTCGAAGCGGCGGGCGCGGACCCGGGCGGTGCCGTCGTCGTCTACGTTGCGCGCGCGGCGATCCTGCTCGTCCACGGTCGAATGGCGCGCGTGGAGGTGCTCCGTCGCGGTTGATTCGCTGCCTGCGTGCGTCGTCAGCGTCCCCTCTCCCGTGCGGGATGTTGCAGTGAGCCTACGGAAGCCGGCCTTGCGCGCAATGCTGCCGCCCCCGGACGAGCGATGACAACCGCGCGACGCCCGTGCGCCCGACGGGCACACTGTGCGTCAACGCGTCGACACAGGAGGTGGCAGATGGTCGTGGTGTTCGGCTGGGGCGGCGGCGACACCAAAGACAAGGGCGAGGTCGCGCCCGCCACCTGTCCCAACTGCCACAACCAGGTGTTCCTGCACCACCTCCACTCGACGAAGCAGTTCAGCCTGTACTTCATCCCGATGGGCAACTACGCGTCGAACGAGTACCTCGCGTGCCCCATCTGCCGGGCCGGGATGCAGGTCCCCAAGGAGCACCTCAACGCGGTGCAGCAGATGCGCGCGGCGACGTCGGTGTTCCGGCGTGGCGGCGTCGCCGCTGACCAGTACCTCGCCGAGGTCCAGCGGTTCTGGGCGCGGATCGGCGTGGACGCGAGCGGGCGCCAGGTGGTGGGAACGCCGTCGGCGGTGCCCCCGGCCACTCCCGCGCCGCCTGCCGAGGTCGTGGTCGGGTCGTCGGCAGCCCCGCCGCCCGCTGCCGCGCCCGCGGGCGGTCCATCGCTCGCGGAGCAGCTCCGCACGCTGGGCCAGCTACGCAACGACGGCGTCCTGACCGACGAGGAGTTCGCCCAGGCGAAGCGCCGCCTGCTTGCGTGATCGCCGCGCCGCCAGACGACGCGGGCGGCCCGTACGTGGACCGTGGAGCGTCACCGGTGTTGACACGAGGCGGTCGCGGTCGTCAGCATCGCCGGCCAAGCCGTCGAGAGCGGTCACCTGCCCAGAGGGAGTTCACCTTGGCGACCCGGCGTCGCGTCGTGCTCGGCGCGTTCTTCACCACGTCGATCCTCGGCGCGGCCGTCGCGGCGCCAACGGCGGTCCTCGCCGCCACCATCACCGTCAACACGCTCGCCGACTCGAACACCGCGAACGACGGGGCGTGCTCGCTCCGCGAGGCGATCACCGCGGCGAATTTGAACGCCGCCAACACCAACAACGACTGCACCGACGGCACCAGCGGCGGCTTCGACGACATCACGCGGTCCGTCGACGGCACGATCACCCTCGGCAGCGACCTGCCCGCGATCACCGACGGGATCGCGATCGACGGCAACTACTCGCTGGTCATCGACGGTGGCGGGAGCGCCCGGCCGTTCACCGTCGTCTCGGGCGGCCTGACGCTGTACCGGCTCACGATCCAGAACGGGTTCGTGGGTGGGACGTTCGGCTTCGGCGGCGCGATCTCGAACGGCTCAACGGTCGCGCTCGAGCACGTGACGATCCGCTCGAGCAAGGCGACGTCGGGTGGTGCGATCCACAACAACGGCGCGATGGCGATCAACAACTCGACCATCGAGGGCAACACCGCGGCCGAGGTGGGCGGCGGGATCTTCGACGAGACGGGCGGCGCGGTGACGCTCCGGAACACGACGATCAGCGGCAACAAGGCTGCCCAGGGTGGTGGCGTCTACAGCCTGGGAGCCACGACCATCGCGCACGCCACGATCGCCCGCAACACGGCGAACAGCGGTGGCGGCGGTGGTGTCTACAAGGGGGCTGGCGCGATCACCGTCGCCAACTCGATCCTCGTGGCGAACACCGGCGGCCAGACGGCCGGCGGCCTCATCGAGCCCGTGGCGAGCGTCGTGCGGTCGTCCGCCGACGGCGTCATCGACACCGCGCTGCGCGACAACGGGGGCGACATCAGGACGTACCGGCTTCCGGCCGGATCGCCTGCCCTGTCTCTCGGAATCCAGCAGTGGTGCGGCTTCGTGGACAACGTCGACCAGCGCGGGCTGGCGCGCCCGAACGCACCGACGTCGAAGTGCGACGCGGGCGCGGTCCAGCGCGACCGGGTCGCGCCGACGATGACCGTGAAGCCGAAGATCAGGCTTCGCGAAAACGTCTCGCTGTCGGGGACCAAGCTGCGGGCGACGCTGCTCGGCTGGTCGGCGACCGACGGCTCCGGTATCGGCATCGAGCGGTTCTCGCTCCAGCGCCAGGTCAACGGCGGTAGCTGGACGTCCGTCAGCACGTCGGTGCAGGCGCGGCCCGACGTCTTCGCGTTCCCGGCGACCGGCCAGTACAACGTCAACCTCTCGAAGGACAAGCGCTACCGGTTCCGCATCCGCGCGGTGGACGAGGACCAGAACGTGTCCGCGTGGGCATACACGCCCACGGTCACCGCCCGCCTGTTCCAGCAGACGAACAGCCGGGTCGCCTTCAGCACCGGCTGGACGACCGCGAGCTCGACGAAGTTCTCCGGCGGCTCGGTCAAGTACACGAAGACGGTCGGCAAGTCGGTGCGGTTCACCTTCACCGGACGCGCGTTCGCGCTCGTGACGACGGTTCGGGCACAGAACCTGTCCTTGAAGGCGTACACCGACGGCGTGGCCGGGCTGCGCGAGCTCTCGTCGACGCAGACCGCGTACCAGCGGCAGATGTTCCCGCAGTTCTTCTCGGGCAGCGAACG
>DASSRG010000172.1:0-7033 GCA_035701885.1 Candidatus Limnocylindrales bacterium | reverse complement strand
TGCCGCCCGAGCTCGGTCTCGGCGTCCGCGGCCGTCATGTCGGTGAGCGTGAAGCCCGGTGCCACGGCGTTGACCCGGACCCCCGTCCGCCCCAGCTCCACGGCGAGCGACCGCGTGAACCCGATCAGCCCGGCCTTCGCCGCCGAGTACGCCGCCGAGCGCGGGACGCCGGTCTGCCCGAGGCGGGACGCGACGTTGACGATGGACCCCGAGCCCCGCTCGATCATCCCGGGCAGGGCGGCCCGGCACGTCCGGAAGGCCGCGGTGAGGTCGGTCGCGATGACCGCGTCCCACTCGTCCGGCTCGAGCTCCGAGAACGGCCCGACCTGCGTCCGACCCGCGTTGTTGACCAGCCCGTCGATCCGGCCGAAGCGCGCCTCCACGTCGCGCACGAGGCCTTCGGCGGCCGAGCCATCGGCGATGTCCGCCTGGAACGTGGCGCCGTCGCCGCCCGCCTCGCGGACGCGCGCGAGCGACCGCTCGGCGGCGTCCGCGTCCGTCCGGTAGTGCACCGCGACCGTCGCGCCCTCGGCCCCCGCCTTCGCCGCGACCTCCGCGCCGATCCCGCGGCTGCTCCCCGTCACGAGGATCACCCGGCCCGCGAGGGCGTCGCCCATCAGGCGACCCTCGCGGGAAGGAGCCCGGCCGCCTCGAGCGCGTCGCGGACCGCTCGCTCCGTCTCCGGCCCGACCGCCTGGAGCGGTGGCCGCATGACCGTCGACTCGATCACGCCGAGCTCGCGCAGGGCGACCTTCGTCCGGGCGCGGTAGTCGCGCACCGGCGTGCCGTACACGACCTCCTCGAGCGGCAGGATCCGCTCCCAGATGGCGCGCGCCTCGTCCCAGCGGCCCTCGCGGGTGTGCCGGTACATCTCGACCTGGAGGTCCGTCGCGAGCGTCCCGAACCCGATCAGCGCCCCCTCGGCGCCCAGCACGAACGACTCGTAGATGAAGTTGTCGTCGCCGGACAGCAGGTCGATCTGCCGCGGCAGGCTCTCGATCATCCGCCGCGTCTGGAGGTACAGCCGGGCGTCGAACGACGCCTCCTTGAGCGCGACGACCTGGTCGATGGCCGCGATCCGGCGCAGCGTCTCCTGGTCGAAGATCACGCCGCCCAGCGCGGGCTGGAGCTGGAACGCGACCATCGGCAGCCCGACGCGGGCGACCGCCTCGTGGTACGCGACCGGCACGGCAGGGTCGAGCGGCGTGCCCTGGTAGGCGGGGATCGGGAACACGAGCAGGCCCTGCGCGCCGGCGCCCTGGGCCCGCTTCGCCTCCTCGACCGCCTGCTCGGTGAACTGCGCGGACAGACCTGCGATCACCGGCACGTCGCCCGCCTCGTCCACCGCGACGCGGAGGACGCGCTCCCGCTCGTCGGGCCACAGGTGCGGCCCCTCGCCGGTGTCCGCGTTGACCGCGAGCGCGACGGGCCCCTGCGGCAGCAGCCACTGGAGGTAACGGCGATAGGCGGCCTCATCGAACCGGCCGTCGGCGTCCAGGGTGACGACGCAGGCCGGGACGATGCCGCGGACGTTGAGGGTCATGGCGTGCCTCCGGGCGGGGTTGGTGCGGTGAACGGGATCGGGAGCGGGTGGACGGGCGGCGGTGCGGTGGACGCGCGCAGCACCACGTCCACGGGCAGCTCCTCGGGGGCAGGGTGCTCGCCCGCGAGCACGCGGGTGACGGCTGCGAACCCGCGCCTCCCGAGCTCACGCAGGTGGACGCGCACGGTGGTGAGGGCCGGCGCGGTCAGGGCTGCCACGCCGATGTCGTCGAAGCCGGCGACCGACAGGTCCTCCGGGACGCGAATGCCGAGCTCGGCAAGCCGGCCGAGCGCGCCCAGCGCCAGCAGGTCGTTCGCGCACACGAGGGCGGTGAAGGGGGCCTCCCCGGCGAGCAGGGTGTCGACGCCGAGCGCGCCACCCTCGCGGTCGAACGAGGTGCGGACGATGAGCCGCTCGTCGACGTCCAGGCCCGCCTCCGCCAGGCCGCGCCGGTAGCCGGCGAGCCGGTCGCGCGCGACGAACAGCGCGGCCGGCCCGGCGAGGAATGCGATCCGCCGGTGGCCGAGCCCGGCGAGCGCCGCGACCAGGGCCGCGATGCCGCCCTCGTTGTCGGTGCGGACGTCCGGCTCGCCGGCCGCGTGCGGCGACAGGTGGACGACCGCGGCGCCCACCTCGCGGATGCCGTCGACGTGCCGCTGGAGGTCCTCGTTCAGCGCCGGGTCGTCGCGGCCCGAGCCGGCGAAGATCACCCCCGCGGCTCGCATCGACCGGAGCAGGCGGAGGTACTCGCGTTCGCGGTCCGCGTCGCGCTCGGTGCTGCACGTGATGACGAGGAAGCCCGACGGGCTGGCGGCGTCCTCGACCCCGCGCACGACCTCGGCGAAGTACGGGTCCGTGATGTCGTGGACGATGACGCCCACGACCGGGATCTGGCGCTTGAGCATCCCGCGCGCGAGCGCGTTCGGCACGTAGTCGAGCGTGCGCGCCGCCTCCAGCACCCGCTCGCGGGTCGCGGCGCTGACCGGGTAGTCGGCCTCCGAGACCACGCGCGAGGCCGTGGCGATCGACACCCCGGCGAGCTTTGCGACCTCGGTGATGGACGACATGGCGGCGGCCCCGGAACTCAGTAGGGAAACGGATACGAGCGTGGGTCGTCGCGGACGGTGACCCACTGCCACTCGGTGAACTCGTCCCAGTTCGCGGGGCCGCCGAACCGGCTGCCGTTGCCCGACGCGCCCATGCCGCCGAACGGGATGGTGGCCTCGTCGTTCACGGTCTGGTCGTTCACGTGGACCATGCCGCTCCTGATCCGCTGGGCGAGGGCAAGACCGCGCGAGATCGAGCGCGAGTAGACCGCGCCCGTCAGCCCGTACTCGCTGTCGTTCGCAAGCGCGAGGGCCTCCTCGTCGTCGTCGAACGTGATCACCGGGGCCACCGGCCCGAAGACCTCCTCGCGCCAGGCGGCCTGCTGGGTGGTGACGTCGGCGAGGACGGTCGGCCGATAGAACAGCCCCTCGTGCTCGGCGCCCACCACGACCCGTGCGCCGGCGTCGACCGAGCGGCGGACGATGTCGTCGACGCGCGCGAGCTGGCGCTCGTTCACGATCGGCCCCAGGTCCACCTCCTCGCGGTACGGGTCGCCCATGCGCAGGCGCTTCGCCTTCTCCGCGAGCAGCTCGGTGTAGTGGTCCGCGACGCTGCGGTGGACGATGTGGCGCCCGGTCGCGAAGCAGACCTGGCCCTGGAACTGGAAGCTCGCGAACGCACCGGCGGAGGCGGCCGCCTCGACGTCGGCGTCGTCGAGCACGACGAACGCGTTGTTGCCGCCGAGCTCGAGGGAGACGCGCTTCAACCGCTCGCCCGCGAGGGCGCCGACCCGCCGTCCCGCGGCCGTCGAGCCGGTGAAGAAGATCCGCGTCACGTTGGGGTCGGTGACGATCGCCTCGCCGACGTCCGCCCCGCCGAGGACGACGTGGAGCAGCCCGTCGGGCAGGCCCGCCTCGCGGAACACCGCCTCGAACATCGCGCCGCCGCAGACCGGGGTCTGGGGGTCGGGCTTCAGGACCACGGCATTGCCGAGGGCGAGCGCCGGCGCGACGACACGCATCCCGAGCACGCTCGGGGAGTTCCAGGGCGTGATCACGCCGACGACCCCCACCGGGACACGGCGGAGCATCGACAGCCGCCCGGGCACGACGCTCGGCACGAGCTGCCCGTACGGCTGGAACGGCATCGTCGCGGCCGCGTTGAGCTCGCCGATCGTGAAGTTCTGCTCGTGGTGCATCTTCCCGTGGACCGCGCCGGTCTCACGCTGGGTCCAGCTGCCGAACTCCTCGCGGTGCGCCTCATAGATCTCTGACGCGCGGCGGAGGATCCGGGCCCGTTCGTCGTAGCTCGTCGCGGCCCACGCGGGCTGCGCCTCGGCTGCGCGCGCCGCGGCACGCGCCACGTCGTCGACGGTCGCCTGCGGGACCGTGATCAGCGAACGGCCGCTGGCCGGTTCGCGCACCTCCTTCGCCTCGCCCGAGCCCGGGCGCCAGGTGTCGAGGAAGGTGTCCAGCCATGAGGTCGAGGCGGGTGCGACCATCGGGATTGTCTCCTTGCGCGACGCTGCGCGTGGGTGAGCCGGGTCGGCGGTGTCAGCGGGGCTCGGCGCGCCGGCCGGTCGCCGGGTCGCGCCAGATCGGGCCGCGGGCGATGACCTGGTCGGTCAGGCCCTCCTCGATGAAGTCGGGGACCTTCCAGGAATAGAGCTGCTTCGCCTCCTGCCCGGGGTAACCGAGGCGTTCGCGGACCTCGCGGTCCGTGTAGTAGGCGAAGACGATCGTGCTGATGAGGGCTGCGTGGGCCTCGGGGTCGTCGCGCTCCAGCGTCGCGAGGCGGGACGCGGCGTCCTCGCCCAGGCCCGGACGCAGGGCCGCCAGCAGGGGCTCGAGGAGGTCACGGCGGGTCGTGAGCACGAACCGAAGCCGCGCGTCGCCGATGACGTCGGCCGCGGACGGCATGCCGTGCGCCTCGGGGATGAGGTGGCCCGCCAGCGCGGAGAAGGTGGCCCGCGCGTCCGGGTCGAGCGCCGCGAGCGGGTCGTCGCCGAGCGCGATCGGGTCGGCGGTCATACCGGCACCTGCTGCTCGAACCGGGTCTCGACCATGTGGTCCGCCGCCCGCAGGGCGAGCGCGACGATCGAGCTGGTGGGGTTGACGCCGGCGCTGGTGACGAAGCACGAGCCGTCGACGACGTAGAGGTTCGGGACGTCGTGGGTGCGGTTCCAGCGGTCGAGGACCGACGTCGCGGGGTCGTCGCCCATCCGCGCCGTGCCCAGGAGGTGCCAGCCCGAGTACCGCATCAGGCGGTCCACCTCGACCGTGTACGCCCCCGCCTCGAGCAGCGACTGGGACGCCTTCTCGATGTGGAAGTCGAGCAGCCGACGGCTGTTGTCGCTGACCTTGTAGTGGACCTCGGGTGCCGGGATGCCGTCGGAGTCGGTGAGCGTCTTCGACAACGTCACCTGGTTCGCCTCATCGGGGAGGTCCTCGCCGAACAGGCCCCAGTTCGCGCCGCGGCCGAGGTGCGCCTTCACGTGCAGGTGGTGGTCCGGGCCCCAGATCTGCGTCCCGGCGCGGGAGGGGAGCGCCGCGTTGATCGGGCCGAAGGTGGGCGCGAGGCCCCACTTTGCGCCGCGGACGAAGCCGCGCGACTCGTCCGTCTCGTAGAACTCGAACGACTCGATCGAGCAGCCGAACTGGCCCTGCCAGCTCTCGAGGTCCTCGTCGAACAGCCCGCCGACGTTCGCGAACGGGTGCATCATCAGCCGCTTTCCGACGAGGCCGCTCGAGTTCGCGAGGCCGTCGGGGTGGCGGTCGTCGGCAGACAGGAGCAGCAGCCGGGTCGAGCCGATCGCGTTCGCCGCGAGCACGACGACCTTCGCCTGCGTGAACTGCTCGTTGCCCTCGCGGTCGATCCAGGTCGCGCCGGTCGCGAGGCCGCTGTCATTCGTCTCGATCTTCCGGACGCGGGCGCCGGTGATCAGCTTCGCGCCGAGCCCGATCGCCTTCGGCCAGTGGGTCAGGTCGGTCGACGCCTTCGCGCCCTCGTTGCAGCCCTGCTGGCACGTCCCGCGCTGGACGCACGCGCGGCGGCCGTCGTACGGCGCCGAGAGGATCGAGTTGAACTCGGGCCACCAGTGCCAGCCGAGCTTCGTGTGCGCGCGGGCGACCTTGAGCCCTCCCTTGCCAAGCGGCAGCGGCGGCAGCGGCGGATCCTCGCCTCCGGGCGGGTAGGCAGGGTCCCCGCCCATCCCCGAGACGCCGAACTGGCGGTCCGTGCGCTCGTAGTACGGCCGCAGCTCCTCGAACGTGAGCGGCCAGTCGTCGGCGATGCCGTCGAGGCTGCGCACGCGGAAGTCGCTGGGAAGCATCCGCGGCCAGGCGCCCGCGAAGATCAGCATCGACCCGCCGACGGCGCTGTACATCAGCGGCGAGATCTCCGCGTCGGTCTCGTCGAGCGGGTAGTCCTGCGGCAGGCCTCGGACGTTGGGGCTGGTGGACCACTGCTTGCGCATGGTCAGCTCCCAGTCGAGCTCCGGGCCGCGGTACTCCGCGCGGTCGTGCCAGTCGCCCTGCTCGAGGCAGGTCACCTTGAAGCCCGCCTCGGCAAGCCGCAGCGCGACGACCCCGCCGGATGCACCGGCACCGACGATGAGGACGTCCACGGGTTCGGCGGCCAAGGGCGTGTCTCCTTCCGGTTGTCGCTCGGAGGTCCATGACGGTCGGGGTCGTGCTGCCCCAACGGTAGAACGGACAGAAAACGTTGTCTACCCGGTCGCCGCCTGCGCGTGGCAGATCTTCGGTCACGGGAGAGGGGTGCGGCGCCCGAGGGGGGAACCACAGTCCGGAACTCCGACCCTGACCGACATGAGCCGGATTGCGGCTCCGTCTTTCAGGCGATTCGTGGGGCCGACCTGCTCGGAGATCGGCAGGAACCGGACCGGCACTCCGGAAGCCGCGAGCCGGCGCGGGAAGACCGGAACCGTGGTCCGTTCAGCGTGGCCATTGCTTCGGCGAGCACAACGGGTCCGCTGCGCTGTCCCGCGGGCAAGGACAGCGCGAGCCATTGATCGGGCTCCGGTGGGATCATGGGTGGGCCGGGGACACCGCCCCGGTCACGCTGGAGGCACGTCCGATGTCCGGGGTCCCGCTCCTCACCGCCGCCGAGCTCGCGTCGATCCGGCGCGAATACCGCGGCGCGACGCTGCTCCCGGCGCGGATGTACCAGGATCCCGCGATCCTCGACTGGGAACGCGAGAACATCCTGCTGCGTGACTGGCTGATGGTCGCGCGGGAGGAGGACGTCGCCGAGCCCGGCAGCTTCCAGCTCCTCGATGTCGAGGGCGAGAACGTCATCCTCGTCCGCGGCCGGGACGACGTGATCCGCGCGTTCTACAACGTGTGCCGCCACCGGGGCACCGCGGTCGAGGAGCGGGAGTGCGGCAAGGCCGTCCGGTTCCAGTGCCCGTACCACGCCTGGATC
>DASSRG010000171.1:0-3048 GCA_035701885.1 Candidatus Limnocylindrales bacterium | reverse complement strand
CTGTTCGAGCACGGCGACCGCGCGCTCGCGGCATGGCTTGCGTCGCTCGGCGGCGCGGAGGAGGGCGATCGATGAGCATCCCGGCGACGCGCTACGGCGAACGGCTCGAGCGGGCGCGGACCGAGGCGACGGCCGCGGGGCTCGACGCGCTGCTGATCGGCGTCGGCGCGGATCTTCGGTACCTCACCGGGTACGAGGCGATGCCGCTCGAGCGGCTGACCATGCTGCTGGTGCCCGCCTCGGACGGCGCTCCCCTCACGCTGATCGCGCCGCGGCTCGAGGCGGCGCCGGCGAGGACCTGCCCGGGGGCGGCAGCGGGAGCCGTCGAGGTCGTGACCTGGGAGGAGACCGAGGACCCGATGGCGCTCGTCGCCACGAGGCTGTCCGAGGCGCTCGTCCGCGACGCGGCGGATCTTCGCGCCGTCGCCGTGAACGACACGCTGCGGGCATCGTTCGTGCTGGGGCTCCAGCGGGTGTTGCGCGACGCGTCGTTCAGCGTCGCATCGACCGTCCTTCGCCGGCTGCGGATGCGCAAGGACGCGGACGAGGTCGCCCTCCTGCGTCGGGCGGCCCGGGCGGCGGACCGCGTCGTGCTCGCCGTGGCCAACGGCCCGCTCGTGGGGCGGACCGAGGCGGACATCGCGCGCGAGATCCGCGAGCGGCTGCTCGCCGAGGGCCACGACGTGGCCGAGTTCTGGATCGTGGCCTCGGGCCCCCACAGCGCGTCGCCGCACCACGAGGCGGGGGACCGAGTGATCGCCGCCGGCGAGCCGATCGTGATCGACATCGGCGGCCAGGTGGACGGCTATGGCTCGGACATCACGAGGACCGTGTGGGTCACCGGTGGTGACCCGAGCCTCGGGCCCGACCAGGAGTTCCGGCGGCTGTACGACGTCCTGCAGCGGGCACAGGCGATCGCCTCGCAGGCAGTCCGCCCGGGCGTCGCGTGCGAGGCAATCGACGCCGCCGCCCGCGGCGTGATCAGCGACGCGGGCTACGGACCGAACTTCTTCCACCGCACCGGGCACGGCATCGGGCTCGAGGGCCACGAGGACCCCTACCTCGTCGCCGGCAACGCCGAGCCGCTCGCCGCGGGGTACGCGTTCAGCGTGGAGCCCGGGATCTACGTCGAGGGTCGATACGGGGCGCGGATCGAGGACATCGTCGTCTGTACCGACGACGGCGGCGAGTCGCTCAACGAGGCGACCCGCGACCTCCTCGTCGTCAGCGGCTGACGCTGCGGAGATCCCGTTCACGGCGGCTCCCCGCTGCCGGAGGTATCATCCGGCGATCCCGGTCGCCCACACGGCCGGTTGCCCCGAGAGCCCAGCCCATGACGTTCACCACCGCGGAGTCCAGGCTCCGCTCGACCAGCCGATGAGCCGTCGCGGTCGCCACGGCCGGCACGGCCAACCCGGAGGCCCGCGCCCAGGAACGGCTCCTGCCACGCCAGGGCCCGAGCGCGCGCCCCGCCTCGTGGACGCACGCCCGCTCGACGCGCACGCAGGCGACCAGCGGGGCGGGGAAGAGCGGCGCGCGGCACCCGTGGACCTCGCTTCCACCCGGCCGGTGCCGCCCGTCGTGTCCGACAGCGGTCCGGTGGGCGGCAACGGGGTGCACGCGGAGCCCGTCGCGGTGGCGCCGCCCGTGCCGCTCGCCCCATCGAGCGCGCCCGACGGAGCCGCCCCCGCGCAGGCGCCCGGGGCCGCGCGCACGACCTGCACCACCGCCCAGCTCCGACGATTCATCAAGAGCCGGCCGTGGGTCCCGATGCACGAGCTCCGGCGGCGGTTCGGGATCTGGGGCGCGGACGACGACGTGACGCCCATCCGTGTGGGGGACCAGACGCTGTTCATCGGCCTTCCCGAGGCCGAAGGACGTATGGTCGCGGAGCTGCTGTCCGGCGGCGACGTCGGCTACGAGCTGTCGCTCGATCCGGGCGCCCCGATCGTCGTGGGCGTCTACCCGATGCGGCCCGTGCCGAGGTCGTGATCGCACTACGTCATGCGGCCGTTGCGCCGCTGTCGGCCAGCCGACACATTTCGTGTGGTGCGCGCAGGCCCCACGAGGTCGCCACGGCGACCTTGACACCCACAGGGGCGTCTGAGACCTTGACGTGACATTCGTCTCACTGTCGGCGGTACCTCCGTACCAGGTCTCGGACACAGGAGCGAACGTCGCGGAAAAGCGGGACATCGCCCTACCGGTCACCCCGGTCGAGCGGGATCGGGGACGTTGGAGGAACCAGTGACTACGAAGCGGATCAGGAAGCTGGCGACGGTGGCTGCCACCGCCGCGCTGGCGCTGCAGCTGTTCGCGGGGCCCGCGTCGGCGGCGGTGCCGAATGCCACGTCGAGTGGCTCCTCGCTGGGCGCCATCGGTGGCGACGGCTGGGCGGGGTTCACGACCTCGTACACCTTCCAGGACAACAACATCCCGAAGCTGTTCCTCGAGATCGACATCGTCAACGGCGCCTCCGTGCCGCAGATCGACGTCACGCGGAACGCGAAGCCGGCGAACTGCGGCACCGTGAGCGCCACGCTCATCAAGTGTCAGTTCAACTCGGTCAAGCGGAACGACACGTTCAACGTGACGTTCGCCGTCGAGCCGGCGTCGGCCGGCGACGTGACCGTCCAGGGCGGCTGGAGCACCACCGGTTACGTCGAGGGTGGCAACAACAGCCACGGCGACCTCTGGGGCATCGGCGGCAAGGCCGCGGATGGCAAGCAGATCACGAGCCTCGTGGCCCGCTACAACGGCGACGGTGACTACGCTGCCGGGTGGGGCAACGGTTCCCTTTCGACGAAGGTCTCGAACAACAAGCAGTCGGCCAAGCTGTCGGGCCTGCCCGCCAACAAGTGGGCGGCGGTCAACGACGCGGGCGGCGGCTCGTTCGGCGGGTTCCCTGCGGTCGACATCACGGTCAACGGCGGCGCGGCGGCGAACTTCACCCTCGAGATCACGTACCCCAAGCCGACCTCGGCGCCCAAGTCCTACCTCCACATCTCGGACAACTACTCGGACGCCGAGTACTTCCTGTGCCAGAAC
>DASSRG010000170.1:0-6950 GCA_035701885.1 Candidatus Limnocylindrales bacterium | reverse complement strand
GATGACCCTGGGCCTGTTCTCGATCGTCATCAACGCGGCGCTGCTGCTCCTCGGCACGTGGGTCGCGTACGAGCTGTTCGGCGTCGCGTTCACGATCTCGGGCTTCCCCACCAGCGGCCTGTCGATCGACGTGCTGATCTCCGCCCTCGTCGCCGCGGTCGTGCTGTCGATCATCTCGACGGTCGTGGGGCTCGTCGTCCACGACTGACATTCCGGGCGGCGCCGGGCCGACCGTCCCCGCCGACGCCCTCCGCCGCGCGGCTCGCCGGTTCGGAACGCCGGCGTACGTCACCGACGCGCTCGCCCTCGAGGCCGCCGCGGCGGAGCTCGCGGCCGCGTTTCCGGACCCGTGGCTGCGCGCGTACTCGGTCAAGGCGAACGACGTCCCGGCGATCGTCGCGCGGCTCGCCGCGCTGGACCTCGATGCGAACGTCGTCTCGCGCGGCGAGTGGGCGGCGGCGCGCGCCGCAGGCGCTGCCAACGAGCGGATCACGCTCGAGGGCGTCGGCAAGGACGACGCCGACCTGCGGGCGGCGGTGCGGGCGGCAGGGGATGGGACGCCGCTCCGGTGGGTCGCGGTCGAGAGCGCCGACGAGCTCGCGGCGCTCGCGGTGCTCGCGGAGCGCGCGGGGCTGGGCAGAGACGGGCGCCCGCACCTGGACGTCCTCCTGCGCCTCAACCCCGACGTCGGGCCGGAGACGCACGCGGGGCTCGCGGTCGGGCGCGGCAGCTCGAAGTTCGGGATGACGGAGACGGAGCTGACGGCGGCCCTGGCCGGCCTGGCGCCGGAGGGTCCGATCCGGGCGCGCGGGATCCACCTCCATGTCGGCTCGCAGCTCGGCGCGGTGGACGCGTGGCGCGACGCGGTCCGCCGCGGGCTGGCGCTGCTCGCGCTCCTCGGGGCCGGCCGGCGCGACTTCGACACCTTCGACGTGGGCGGCGGGTTTCCCGTGGGTGACGAGGGGACGGTCCCCCGCCCGCGGCACTTCGCCCGCGAGGTCGAGACGCTGCTCGATGCGCTCCCCGCGGACCGCCGGCCCACGCGGCTCGCCGTCGAGCCGGGCCGGTTCCTCGTCGCTCGTGCGGGCTGGCTGGTCGCGGCCGTGCTCCACGTTCGCGAGCGGGCGGACGCCGACCGGGTCGTCGTGCTCGACGCCGGGATGACGGAGCTGATCCGCCCGGCGCTCTACGGCGCGCATCATCGGATCGTGGCGCTGACGTCGCTCGGGCGGCGGGCGGACGCGAGGGAGAGGTTCGGCGAGGCGCCGGCCCGTGTCGACGGCCCGGTCTGCGAGAGCACGGACACGTTCGACGTCCATGAGCTGCCCGCCCTCCGGCGCGGCGACCTCGTCGCGATCGCCGATTCGGGCGCCTACGCGGCGTCGATGGGCATGACCTACAACGGCCGCCCCCGGCCGCCGCAGGTCCTTCTCGAACCCGACGGAACGCTCACGCTCGGCCGGCGCCGGGGCGCGACCCGCTAGGCTTGCGCCCATGAGCCTGCCCCGGGACCGATTCGCGAGCCGTCTCGCCGCCGCGCCCCTCCTCGCGGACGGCGGGATGGGCACCCTCCTGTTCTCGCGTGGCATCCCCCAGCGCGCCTGCCTCGACGAGCTCGCGACGAGCCGGCCGGACCTGGTGGGGACGCTGCATCGCGAGTACCTCGACGCCGGCGCGGACCTCGTCGAGACGCTGACGTTCGGCGCGAACCGGTTCCGCCTCGACGCGTACGGGCTCGCCGCCGAGACCGGCCGGTTCAACCGTCGCGCGGCGCAGGTCGCCCGTGAGGCGCGCGACGTGTCGGGCCGGGACGCGTGGGTCGGCGGGTCCATCGGTCCCCTCGGTCCCCCGACCCGGGAGCTGCGTCACCCGGCCGACGAGGCGATCCGGGCGGCGTTCCGGGAGCAGATCGACGGCCTGCTCGAGGGCGGCGTCGACCTCCTCGTGATCGAGACGTTCTTCGACCTGCGGCACCTGCTGCTCGCGGTCGAGGAGGCGCGCCGGGCCGGCGACGTGCCAGTGATCGCGTCGATGACGTTCGGCGAGGACCTCGTGCTCGCGGACGGCACCACGCCCGAACAGGCGGTCGCGGCGCTCACGGCAGCGGGCGTCGATGCGATCGGCGTGAACTGCGGCGTTGGCCCCATCGCGACCATGGACGCCCTCGCCCGGATCGGCGCTCCGCCGGACGGCGAACCGGCGCGTTCGATCATGCCCAACGCCGGGCTCCCGCAGCGACTCGAGGGCCGGTTCGTCTACGCGGCCGAGCCCGCCTACTTCGGCTCGATCGTGCCCCGGGTCCTGGACGAGGGCGCGCGGATCCTCGGTGGCTGCTGCGGCACCACGCCTGCCCACATCGCCGCGATGCGTGTTGCGCTCGACGCGCTCGACACGGCCGCGTCGCGACGCGCCGATGCGCGATCGGCCGGACTGGCGTCCGTCGCCGGCGCCGTCGTGAAGGTCTCGGAGCTGGGCGGCAGCCCGCGCACGGCGTATGCCGAGACGGGCGAGCCGGGCGAGCAGGCGCCGGCGGGTTCGAGGCTGGCCGAGTCGCTCACCGCGGGGCGGTTCCTGGTCTCGGTCGAGATCGACCCGCCTCGGAGCATCCGGATCGAGCGCACGATCGAGGCCGCCCGGCTCCTTCGCGACGCGGGCGCCGACCTCGTCAACGTGAGCGATTCCGCGATGGCGCGGGTCCGGATGGGCGCGATGGCGGTCGCCTTCGGCATCCAGCACGACCTCGACCTCGAGTGCGTCGTCCACGTCACGACCCGCGACCGGAACCTGATGGCGCTCGAGTCCGAGCTGCTCGGCGCGCACGCGCTCGGCATCCGCAACATCCTCGCGCTGACCGGCGACCCGCCGCGAGTCGGCGACTATCCGACCGGGACCGGCGTCTGGGACGTCGACTCGATCGGCCTGATCGAGATCCTCACGCGGCTGAACCGCGGCGAGGACCAGGCCGGCTCGGCGATCGGCCAGCAGGCGTCGTTCACGATCGCGTGCGCGCTCGACCCCACGGCGCACGACGCGGTGACCGAGTGGGACCGGCTGGAGCGGAAGCTCGCCGCGGGCGCCCACCTCGTGATGACCCAGCCGCTGTACGACGTGGCGCAGGTCGAGGCGATGTTCACGGAGGCGCGGCGCCGGTTCGGCCCTCGCGGCTTCCCCGTCCCGGTGCTGCTCGGGGTGCTGCCGCTCGTGTCCGCGCGCCACGCGGAGTTCCTCCACAACGAGGTGCCCGGGATCACCATCCCCGACGCGGCGCGCGCGCGGATGCACGAGGCGGGCGCGGGAGGCACGGAGGCCGGGATCGACATGGCGGACGCGCTCCTCGCTTCGGTGGAGAGCGAGGCGTTCGGCACGTACGTCATGCCCAGCTTCGGGCGGTACGAGCAGGCCGCGGAGCTGGTGCGCCGGATCCGCGCCCGGCACCCCGCCGCTGCCGTCGTCGTCTGAGCAGTCCCGGAACTCTCCCAATCGGGCCCGTTCGCCGGGTGCACCCGGCGCGCGCGAGATGCCGAAGGTTGCGTATCGTGCAGCCGTGCGCCTGACCACCCGTCACTCCATCGGTCGTCGCGCCCGTCGGCCGCGCGCCACGCCGCGCCTTGCCCCCGTCCGCCGAGCGCTCCTCCTGTTCGCGGTGATCGCGCTGCTCTGCGCGACCGTCGCGCCGGTCATCGCCGCCGGGCCGCCGTTTCCGGACCCGGTCGACAACCAGGCGGTCTACGACGAGGCGGGGGTCTTCCGGCCGGCCACGATCCAGCAGCTCGAGCAGACGATCGACGCGATCGAGGAGCGGACCGGCGCCGAGGTCGTCGTCTACACCCAGCTCGTGGACTCGGGCATCACGACCGACAGGGCCGAGCAGCACGCGATCGCGCTCATGGACCAGTGGGGCGTCGGCCGAGCCGGCATCGACGACGGCCTCGTCATCCTGTTCGACCTCTGGGACAGCGACCCCTGTCACGGCCAGGTGCAGCTGTACGCCGGGCCCGGCTACCGCGCCACCTACCTGTCGAACGAGGAGCGCCAGCAGATCTTCGAGGACAAGATGCTGCCGCTCCTCCAGCGGTGTGACCTGGACGGCGCGGCGCTCGTCGCGATGGACGCGGTCGACCGGAACGCGACGCCCCAGCACGCGGCGACGATCACGTTCTTCCGCCAGCTGAACGCGGTGCTCGGCCTGATCCTCGCGCCGCTCCTGTTCGTGATCGTCATCGGCGCGGGCGTCCTGTCCTGGTTCCGGTCCGGCCGTGACCCCGTCTACCTGGACGATCCCTCGATCCACATCCCGGCGCCGCCGCCCGGGCTCACGCCGGCGGCGGGCGCGACCGTGCGCGACGGGCAGGTCAGCCGCCGGGCCCTGACCGCGGCAAGCCTGGACCTCGCCGTCCGCGGCCTCATCTCGTTCCAGGCGGAGGACAAGCCGGGGCTGCTCGCGAGTGGCCAGGAGATCGGGATCCGCACGAGCGAGACGATCACCGCCGATCCCAGGGAGCAGGCCCGGATCGCCTGGGCCCGCCGGCGCCCGATGGACGACGGCACGAACTTCCTGTATCGCCACCTGAAGTCGATCGGCAAGGGGGCCGACTACATCGAGCCGGACGAGATCGTCGAGTTCGGCAAGGACGTCCCTGGCTTCGAGAAGCGGGTCGAGGAGCACTGCGTCCGCGAGGGCTGGTTCTCGGAGCGCCCGGCCGCGGTCAAGGGCCGCTGGCGCGGCAGGGGCGGGCTCCTGTTCGTGCTCGGGATCGTGTCGGCCATCATCGGCGGCAACCTTCCGTCGAGCGGCATCCTGCTGCTCGGGGTGGCGCTGGTCGCGTCCGGCATCGGCCTGTTCGTCCTCGCGGGCGTGATGCCGGCGGTGACCAAGGACGGCTCGATGATCCGGGCGATGCTCGAGGCCTACCGGCGCACGCTCGAGAAGACGATGGCCCAGGCACGATCGATGAACCAGGTCGTCACGGAGTCGGCGATCCCGCTCATCGAGTCGCCGGACGACGCCGTCGCGTGGGGCGTCGCGCTCGGCCTCCAGGAGGAGGTCGAGAAGGTGCTCCAGCGGACCGCCGACGACGCGAAGGAGGGCCGGGCGACCGGCGGCTACGTCCCGCACTGGTACGGCGCCCAGTCGAGCGCGTTCTGGTCGGGCAACAGCGGCGGTGGCGGCGGGATCGCGCCCGGCCTGATGAGCAGCTCCCCCATCCCCAACTTCGGCGGGATGATGGCCGCGCTGGGCACGATCGGGAACTCCCCGGCATCGTCCGGGTCCGGTGGCAGCGGCGGCGGCGGGTTCAGCGGCGGCTCGTCGGGCGGTGGCGGCGGCGGCGCGGGCGGCGGCTTCTAGCGGCCGGTCGCGGTCGATCGCAACGGCCGCCAAGCGGGTTTCCCCGCGATCCCGGAGGCGCACGGTACACTCGCCCGCATGGGTGCAACGGACACGATGGAGGTCTTCTTCGAGCTCCTCAACGGAGGAGACGTGGAAGGCGCCGTCGCCCTCATGGACGAGCGCACCGAGATGCGGATCCACGTCGGCGACAACGCTCGCACGCTGCGGGGCGTCGAGCAGGTGGGCGGCTGGTTCCTGCGCGCGGACAAGGGCCTCAAGATGGTCCCGGGCGACGCCCGCGACCTCGGCAACACGTACCAGGCCGACCTGATCGTCCTGCGTCCCGGCGCGCCGTCCCAGCATCTCGACGCCCAGTTCCGCGTCGAGGCCGGGAAGATCACCTCGATCAACCTGACGCCTTACTCGCGCTAGAGCGGCGCGGCGGTGCGCCGTGCCCCCCGAAGCTGACGTGACGGCCTAGGACGACTCCTCGCCCTTGGCGACCGGGATCGTCACCTCGTCCCCGATGCTGATCTTGTTCGGGTTCTTGATCTGCGGGTTGGCGGCCAGCAGCTCGTCGACCGTGATGTTGAACTTGTTCGCGATCTTGGACATCGTGTCGCCCTTCTTCACGACGTAGATCGTGGGCGTGGGCTCGGGAATCGGCGTGGGCTCCGGGGTCGGAGTCTCCTCGGCGACGGGCGTGCTCGTGGCGACCGCACCGCCGCCGTTGTCGTCGCTGCCGATGCCGAGCAGCGCCGGGCCGACGAAGAACAGGGCGAGCGCCGCAACGAACAGCGCGAGGGCGCCGATACCCACCCGGCCGACGCCACCGAGCGCCGGCAGGCCCACTCGCGTCCGGAGCGACGGATACGCCTCGTACCGGCGCGGCCGCTCCCACGCTGGACCGAACAGCTCGTTGGGATCCTGCGGCTTGCGCCGGCTGACCTGGTCGCGGCTGGATGTCGAGCCGTCGCCGCGCGGCTCGGCGCGGGCGGGAGGACGGGGCGCGGCCGGCCGGGATTCCAGCGCCGCCGGGTAGGGCTCCTGACTCGCCCAGTCGGGCTGGTCGTCGTCGAGATCGGCGAGATTCGCGCCGCCCCAGGCGCCCGCTGCGGCACTCCCGGCCACCGGAGCGTCCACGCCGTCGTCGAAGTCGTCGAGGTCGTCGTGAGGCGGGTCCGAGGGGCGCGCGTACGGGTTCGCCTCGATCGAGGCGTGCGTTCGAGCGTCGCTCCGCGACGGAGCCTGCGAGAGCGGGTCCGCGGGGTCGGGCCCGGCGAGCCGGTCCGCCGCGCTTCCGGCGAGTCCGCGTGCCTCCGGAGGGGTGTCCTCGTAGCCGCCCGTGGAGCCGCTGGACGCCGCGCCGGTCGCCGCGGCTGGTCCGGCGCCCGCGGCGGCCCCGCCGCCTGCGCCCACAGCCCCTGCGCCCGCCGCCCCTGCGCCCGCCGCTCCGGCGGCTCCAGCAGCACCTGCGCCAGCGGCCCACGGCGGCGGCGCCGCCCAGTCGCGCTGGGGTCGCCGCTGCGGGGCGGGCGTCAGCTCGTCGGGTCCCGCGTGGTACTCGTCGCGATCCAGCGGCGGCATCGGGCGGCTGGCGGGCGGCGCGGGCTCCGCAGCC
>DASSRG010000169.1:0-6521 GCA_035701885.1 Candidatus Limnocylindrales bacterium | reverse complement strand
GCTCCAGCTCGAGTGGTGTGCGCCGTTCGCGGGTGTCGTGCGACGCGCCCTCCACCAGCTCAAGTACGCGGGCGAGCGACGCCTCGCGGAGCCGCTCGGGACGTCCGTCGCAGCCCGGTGGCGTCATGCCGGCATCGGCGGCGAGGTCATCGTCCCGGTCCCCGTCCACGAGTCCCGCCGCCGCCAGCGCGGCTACGACCAGGCTGCGCTGATCGCCGCGGTGGCCGCGCGTGAGCTTCGCGTCCCAATGGTCGAGGCCGTCGTCCGGACACATGCCACCGTCGCCCAGTACCGGCTCGACCGGCGTCACCGGGCCGACAACGTCCGGGACGCGTTCGCCGTGCGGCCGACGGACGCTGCGCGACGCGCCGTCCGTGGCAGGTGGATCGTCCTCGTCGACGACGTCGTGACCACCGGCGCGACCCTGTGCGCGGCCGCCGAGGCGCTGCTGGACGCAGGCGCCGAGGCCGTCAGCGCCGTCACCGTGGCCCGCGAACGATGAGCCGGATGCGCGGCGACAGGAGGACCTTCGGGGATGGCGATCACGGGTCTGCGGCCTATACTCGAACTCCGGATGGGCCTGCATCCGACGGCCCTCCGCCCCATCGCCAGGCGCCCGACGCGCGCCGGGAGGTCAGCCGTGAGGACGATCGTCAGGGGCAAGAACCTCGAGGTTCCGGACCGGGTCCGCGACTACGCGACACGCAAGCTGTCACGCCTCGAGCGCCTCCTGGATGACCGATCGGACGCCGTCCTCGAGCTCACGAACGAGGCACATCGGAGCGCCTCGGACGCGCACATCGCCGACGTGACGCTCGTCATCGACGGGACGACCCTCAAGAGCAAGGCGACCGGCGCGAGCTACCAGGCTGCAATCGACCAGGTGGTCGACAAGGTGGAGCGGCAGGCGCGCGACTACAAGGAGAAGCCGCGGGTCCGCAGCCGGCCGGCAGAGGAGAAGGTGCTCCTCCGGCGGATCGCCGATGGCACCGCCGACGGGTCGCGCGAGCGCCAGATCGTGAAGACCAAGCGGTTCGCGATCGAGCCGATGTTCGAGGAGGACGCCGTCGCCGCGATGGAGGAGCTGGGCCACGACTTCTACGTGTTCGTGAATGCGGAGAACGAGCGCGTGGCCGTCCTCTATCGGCGTCGCGACGGCGACTACGGGATCATCGAGCCCGTCGTGGGCGGCGAGTACGCGCCGCGCTCGAAGGCGTCGTCGAAGAACGGCCGGAGCTGATCAGGGGGCCACGTCGGGCAGCGGGGGCCGGGGCGTCGCGCGGGTGTACAGCCCGTGGTCGCGGTCGACGAACCGCTCGTCGTACAGGTACCGGCGGAGCGCCGCGACGTCCGGGTGGAACAGCGCCAGCCGCTGGTTGACTTCCTTCTCGGGATACGGGCGGTCCTCGGTGAACACGCGCTCGAGGAGGAAGCGGAGGATCACGCGGCGCTTCTTGCCCTGCGCCGGGATCCCGGTCAGCCGGCCGTCGACGAGGTAGGCGCGGAGGACCTTGTCCTCGTCGCGGGTGAGCCGGAGACGGGCGAGCGTGTCCGCGAGCGGCTCTCCGTCGTGCCTCCACTCACCGTCCGGGCCCGTCGCGCGCCCGCCCACCTCCGCATCGAGCGCCGCGAGGTCCCGTCCCAGCTCCCCCACCCGGTCCAGCCGCGCCCCGAACGTGCCCGACGCGTCCGGGTGTTCCTCGACCAGGCCAGCCCCGACGAGGACCTGCAGGTGACGGCGGATCGACGGCACGGGCTGGCGCAGCTCGCGGGCAAGGGTCTCGGCGTCCGTGGGCCGGGTCGCGAGCCGGGCGACGATCCGCAGCCGGTGCGCGTCGACGAGGGCTCGCAAACCTGAGAGGGTCGTCTCGTCCACCCGGCCAGTCTAGGGTTCCCGCTCGCGCGACCCCCGCTACGCTTCGGAGATGCTCGCGAACGGTCGTCGTATCGGTCCGCACCTGCCGCTCGGCGGCGGGTTGCGGAAGGCCGCCGGCCGCGCCGCCGAGATCGGCGCATCCACCGTCCAGGTGTTCACCGACAACCCCACCGCGTGGCGACGCCGCCCGACGCTCCCCGATGAGCTGCCCCGGTTCCGGGAGCTGATGGCCGCGGCCGACATCGGCCCGATCGCCATCCACGCGCCGTACCTCATCAACCTCGCGGGCCCGGAGCACCGGTTCCACGAGCAGTCGGTCGCGGTGCTCGCCAACGAGATCGTCGTGGCGCGCGCGTGGGGCGCCGCCTTCCTCAACGTCCACATCGGGTCGAGCGTGGGCGATGGTGCCGACATCGGCACCGAGCGGCTGATCGCGGGCCTGGTCGAGACGTTCAGGCGCGCCGATGCCGAGGGACGGCCGGACGACGATGTCGTCGTGGTGCTCGAGAACGGCTCCGGCGGTGGATTCGGGCTCGGCGCGTCGATCGAGGAGCTCGGCGCGATTGCCGACGCCGCCCGCGCGGCCGGCATCCCGGACGACCGGCTTGGCTTCTGCCTCGACGCGGCGCACTTGTGGGGCGCCGGCTATGCGATCGACACCGCCGAAGGCGTGGACGAGGTGCTCGCGGCCTTCGACGCCGCCATCGGCCTGCGTCGCCTTCGGCTGGTTCACCTCAACGACTCCCGCTCCGAGCCTGGCTCCCGCGCAGATCGCCACGAGCACGTCGGCGCGGGACGGATCGGCCCTGAAGGGCTTCGCCGCTTCCTCCAGCACCCGGGCCTCGGGCACGTCCTGTATCTCCTCGAGACGCCGGGCATGGACGAGGGCTACGACGCCGTCAACCTCGAGCGGGCCCGCGCGCTCGCGAACGGGGAACAGCTCCCCGACCTGCCGCCCGAGGCGTTCAGGCTACGGAGCTCGCGCGGCAGGAGCGCTCCGCCTGACGAAGAGCCCGCCACGGTCGATCGTTAAAAGGCGAACGCCGGCCCCTGCAGACCGGCGTTCGCTGTCCCCGAGACCCGGACGTGGAGGGACGCCCAGGTCGTGCCCTGGAGTGTTCGTTAGGGGCGGCCCGGCGTGCGGGCCGGCGGCCGGACGGCCGGGCGAGGAGCGCCGTAGCGCGGGGCGGGCGTCGTGCTCCGGTAGACGGTCGGCGTGGCGACCGCCGCCTGCATCGTCGAGGGGCGACCGTAGACGGTGCCCGCCGAGGTGACGGAGCCGTTGCTGCCGACGCCCGGCTCGTTCGTGGAGCCGACGCTGGAGTAGGTGCGCGCGAAGCGGCGAACCCGAACGGCCAGGTAGTACTCCATGATCTGCCGGACCTGCGGCTCGGACAGGGCCTCGTCCGCACGCAGCGCGTACTCGACGCGGGCGGTGGGGTTCTGCGGCCCGACGGACACCACGCCGAGCGCGGTGCTGGTGTCGGAGTCCTCGCGGATCTCGCGGAGTCCACGGGCGAGCTTGGTCGCCGTCCCGAGGGAGGGCATCCGGTCGCCGCGGATCAGCCTGGAGATCGTGGAGTGATCCACGCCGGACTGCTGCGCCAGCTGGCGCTGCGACATCTTCTTGGCCTTGAGCTGGGCTCGGAGCCACTCGTTGAATGCGCGGCCGTTCTCGGTCGTCATGGTCGCCTTGGGCTGAGGCTCCCCCGCACGGTGCGGGGATCGAGTTGCAGTGTCGAGCCGATCGGTCGACGCTTAAACCACCCGTTCGTACTCGCGAGCGGTGCATGCCCGTCGCCACCTGGTGGCGGTCTGGTGCAGTCGCGGGCGGTGTGGGCGTGACCCTTCCGGCGGGCCGGTCCGGTACCCGTCGCCGGGACCGGGGCGAGGGCCGTGGATGCCCAGCGCGTCAGGTCGTCGCGGGTGCGTGCTCGTGCACGTTCCGCAGGCCCTCGCCGCGCGGCTTGCCCGAGAAGACGTACAGGATCGACCCGAACACGATCACCGAGAACACGCTGATCACGCGGTCCAGGAGCGCGATCGCCGTGGCCTCGGGGAGCGGCACGCCGTAGACGATCGTGAGGATCCCGACGATGCCGGCCTCCACGATGCCCAGGCCGGCGGGGCTGAGCGGCACGGCCGTGAGCAGCGACCCGATGAGGGCGACGAACACCGCGCCCGAGATGCCCAGCTCGACGTCGGGGAACCCGAACGCCTTGACGACGAAGAACAGGCGCAGCGACTCGGTCATCCAGATCGCGACGCCGAGCGTCCCCAGCACCGGCAGCTGGCGCCGCTGGAGGGCACCGAACACGCCCTGCTCGAAGCGGTCGTAGAACTCCGTGATCCGCGCCGGGAGCGGCAGGGCAACGATGATCCGCCGTCCGAAGTTGCGCAGCGTGAACAGCGCGAGGGCAAGCAGCGCGACGATCACGATCGCGACCCCGAACACCGCCTGGATCTCGGGCGGCAGGCCGGTCCGGAAGCTCCAGTAGCCGGCCGCGATGCCCATCAGGGCGATCGTGAAGATGTCGAGGATGCGCTCGATGAACACGGTGCCGAACGTGCGGCTCAGCGAGGCGTCGCTGTTGATGCGCAGCAGGTAGGCGCGGTACACGTCGCCGAGCTTCGCGGGCACGAGGCAGTTGATCAGCCACGACAGGTACAGGATCTCGGTCGAGTCCCGAAGGCCGATCCGGAAGCCGGTCCCGCCGAGCAGCATCTTCCACCGCTCGCCGCGCAGCGGGAAGCCGAGGTAGAAGATGGCGAACGCGGTGAGGACGAGAACCGGGTTCGCGCCGGCGATGAGCCCCGGGACCTTGGACAGCGACTCCCGGTTCAGGCCGACGAAGACGACGATGATCGCGAGCGGGACGAGGATCGAGACGATGGTCTTCGTCTGGCGCAGGCGCGCGCCGAGCGAGATGCGCTCCTCGGCGTCGACGTTGGTGTCGCCGGCGGCCAGGTCGATGTCGCCATCGGGGCCGACGGGCTGCGGAGTCAGGTCGGGCACGTTCGGGTCACTCATGCGGGGCCCTCGCTCGTGGCGGAGGGCGGAGGCAGGCGCCGGTTCCCCCGGGCGCGGTTGATCAGCTTCGCGACAGGCGTAAGCGTCCGCACGATATAGGAGGCACGGCCGGGCACAAGCTCGACTTTGGTCAGGGCTGCGAGCAGCCCTTCGGGTGTCGATGGGTCCGAATCGAGCGCGGTGTACGCGACGCCCACCTCGAGCACGCTGTGCGCGTCGCTCACGGCGACGCCGGGCAGACCCATCTCGCGCGCGAACTCCTGCGCACGCTCGTTGCCGCTGCCGCCGACGACACGTGCGTTGTGCGTCTCCACCCAGTCGACGAGCTGGGCCATCGCCTCCAGCCTCGGGTCCTTGAGCATCGAGCCGCGGAACTTGTCGAACGGGTGCGGGATCCCGACCAGGCCGCCCTGGGCCCGGACCGCCTCGATCGTCTCGCGCGCCGGCCGGTGCGGCTCGACGGCCTGCTCGAGGAACAGCGCGATGAGATCCCCGTCTGCCGTGCGGACCTCCTCCCCGACGATGACCTGCAGCCCCGCCGGCGCGGCATCCCTCGCGCGCAGCGCCCCCTCGATGCGGTCGTGGTCGGTGATCGCGAGATGCGTCAGGCCCCTCGTCGCCGCCGCCTTCACGACGCTTGCCGGGTCACTCAGCGAATCGAACGACGCGTTCGTGTGGCAGTGGAGGTCGATGAAGAAGCGGCTCATGCGACGGGGCGCCGTGGAGGCACGGCCCTCAGATCTGCTGCACCAGCGACTTCTTGAAGAAGTCGAAGTGCTCGAGCGCGAGCCCGGTGCCCAGCGCCACGCAGTTCAGGCTGTTCTCCGCGACGTGGCACGGGACGCCGGTGACCTGGGTCAGCAGCTTGTCGATGTTCCGCAGCAGCGAGCCGCCACCGGACATGACCATGCCCTTGTCGATGATGTCGCTCGACAGCTCGGGCGGCGTCTGCTCGAGCACCGTCCGCACCGCGGCGACCAGCTGCTGGAGCGGCACCTCGATCGCCTCCATCACCTCGGTCGAGGTGATCGGGATCGTGCGCGGCAAGCCGGCGATCAGGTCGCGGCCGCGGACCTCCATCGTCAGCTCGCGGTCGAGCGGCAGCGCGGTCCCGATCTGGATCTTGACCTCCTCCGCCGTCCGCTCGCCCACCATCAGGTTGTACTTCTTGCGGATGTACGAGGCGATCGACTCGTCGAACTTGTTGCCGCCGACCCGGAGGCTGTTGAACACGACGATCCCGCCGAGCGCGATGACCGCGATCTCCGAGGTCCCGCCGCCGATGTCGATGATCATGTTTCCGGACGGCCCGCTGATCGGGACGTTTGCGCCGATCGCGGCCGCCAGCGGCTCCTCGATCAGGTAGGCGTCCTTCGCGCCGGCCTTGAGCGCCGCGTCGCGGACGGCCCGCTTCTCGACGGAGGTGACGCCGGCCGGGACCGAGATCATCACCTCGGGCCGGCTGAAACCGATCCGGCCGCGCGTCGCCTTGGCGATGAAGAAGCGGAGCATCGCCTCCGTGATCACGTAGTCGGCGATGACGCCGTCCTTCATCGGCCGGATCGCCTGGATGTTGCCGGGCGTGCGGCCGATCATCTCGCGGGCCTCCTCGCC
>DASSRG010000168.1:0-10004 GCA_035701885.1 Candidatus Limnocylindrales bacterium | reverse complement strand
AGCCCGGTCGCTCGGCGACGGTGTCGCGGGTCTCGAAGGCGGTCGAGTTCATGAAGGGCAGGATCGCTGCCCGGCGTGTCCACGCCACCCGACGGCCGTGCGTTCCTCGCATGGACGGACGTCAATGTCGTGCGTCGCGTGAGGGAGGCCATTCGCCCCACAGGCACCAATGCAATTCCCCGGACAGACACCAATGCCGCTGGTGCTCGGCCGGCGCCTGGGGCCACTCGCGGTCGATTACCAGCGTCCGTGGTGCAGAGCCGCGGTCCCACCAATGTGGCTGGTGTCTGTCGCCCCTCGCGCATCTCCCGCCGCCGAGCACCAGTGACGCTGGTGTCTGACCGGCGCGGGGCGCGTGACGCTCGTGTGTGACCGGCGCGACGCACGTGACGCTGCGATCTGACGGGCCCAAGCGCCCGGACCGCCTCAGCGACGCTCGAGCTCGGTCTCCTCCGCGATCCGCGCCTGCTCCACCGCCGACGGCGTGGACTCGCCACGACCCACCCCTGGATCGGCTTCGTGCGCCGCCTCGTGCCCCTCCTGGTCCAGCGACCAGTCCCAGGTCTGCAGCTGCCGCAGCAGGCGCCTGCCGGTGAGATCGAGGTGGATCGGCGTGACCGACACGCGGCGGTTGACGACGGCGTGGAAGTCGGTGCCCGGGACGCTGATCCCGGACGGCGGGGGGCCGCCGATCCAGTAGTAGGGGATGCCGCGCGGGTCCAGCCGCTCGGTGAGCTCGTCCTGATAGACCCGCCGGCCGACCCGCGTGACCTCGATGCCCTGGCAATCCTCGACCGACACCGCCGGCACGTTGACCGACAGCAGCTCACCGCGCTTCAGCCCGTGCTCGAGGATGTTCCGCGCGACGATCGCGGAGGCGACGGCCGCAAGCTCGAAGTCGACGTCCTCGATGTACTCCTGGCTGACCGCGAACGCGGGGCAGTTGTTGATGACCGCCTCCATCGCCGCGGAGACGGTGCCGGAATACGTGATGTCGTCGCCCAGGTTCGCCCCGTAGTTGATGCCCGATGCGACGAGGTCGAAGCGCTCGTCGAAGAAGCCGAGGAACGCGAGGCTCACGCAGTCGGTGGGGGAGCCGTCGACGGAATAGCCCGACGACCCGTCCGCGAGGGTCCGCTCGCGCACGCGGAGCGGTCGCATCAGCGTCTTCTGGTGCCCGACCGCGGACTGGTTCGTGTCCGGCGCGACGACCGTCACGTCGCCGATCGGATCGAGCGCCCGCTTCAGCGCGAGCAGGCCGCGGCTCTCGATCCCGTCGTCGTTCGTGACGAGGATCCGCGGCCGGGTCGTCCAGTCGCCGAGCGGGCGGCCCACCCGACGGAGCGAGCGCCGCACGCCACGCGGTCCCGCCACCGGCTCGCCGCGCTCCTTGTCCAGGTCGCGGCGCTCGGTCCGGGCACGCTCCCGGGTCATCTCCGGCTTCGAGCCGGCCGAGGACGAACGCCCCTCCGCTTCGGTCTCGTCCTGCTCGCGGCTCACCGTTCGCCTTCGGTCGCCGCCGTTGTCGAAGCGGAAGCGGACGGAGCGGTCGCCGGCGGAGGGGACGCCCCCGCGTCCTCGACGTCGGCATCGACCCCGGGCACCGGCTCGCGTGGCCGCCTGACGTCGCGGCCCTCGCGTTGGGCGAGCCGCTTCGTCGCCCGGTCGGTGACGGTCCCGTTCTCGCGCGACCGGCCGAACCAGTGGAAGAAGAACACCGACAGCACCGCCGCGATCGGGATGCCGAAGATGGCGCCCGCGATGCCCGCGATCTTGCCGCCGATGACGACCGACGCGAGGACGACGATCGGGTGGACGCCCACGGCGCCCGACATCATGCGCGGCGAGATGATGTTCATCGTCACGAACCACGCGATGCCCATCAGGACCAGCACCGGGATCACGGCGCCCGGATCGAACAGGAGCGCGACAGCCACCGGCGGGATCCACGACACGAACGGGCCGAAGAACGGGATCGCGTGGAGGACCGCGGCGGTGACCGTCGTCAGGGCCGCGTAATCGAGCCCGAAGATGATGTTCACGACCGCCGTGAACACGCCGAACACGAGGCCCATCACCAGCTGGCCGCGGAGGAAGCCGCCGAACGACTTCGAGACGCTCGTCTGGAGCAGCCGCGCCTCGGTGACGAAGCCCGGCGGCACGAGCCGGTAGAGGAACGCGACGATCGCGGCCCGGTCGATGGCGATGTAGATCGACAGGATCACGAGCAGCAGGACGTTGCCGAACACCCCGATGCTCGCGAACGCGAGCGACTGGAGCGGCCCGACGAGCTGCAGCGCCCAGCGCTGGAGGTTCTCGACGATGACCGGCGCCTGGCTCACGAGATCGACCTGGAACCCGAGACCCGCGAGCTGCGCCTGGACCTGGGTCAGCAGGTTCTGCAGCTGCTCCTCGAACCGCGGCGCATCCTGGATGAACTGCCCGATCGACGTCGCGAGCGACGCGGACGCCTGGACGAGGATCGCGAGCAGGAGCGCGACGATCGCGAGATACACGATGATCACGGCGCCCGCCTGGGGCATCCGGGGGATCATCCTGGCGACGCCGTTGATCAGCGGCAGCAGCGCGAACGACAGCAACCAGGCGAGGAAGAACAGCAGCAGGACGTCGCCGAACGTGTAGAACACGCCGGCGAGGTCGGACACGACCACGAACCCGAGCGCGATGACCGCGAGGATGAGCGCGGCGTCGATCAGCCGCCGCTGGCGATCCGTCAGCTCGAAGGGCATGGCGCCAGCCTACGACGCCGGGCGATCCCGCGGCAGCACGATCCGGATCCGGTTCGCGACGACGGCGCTACCGAAGCCCCATCCTGTGGCGGACCTCGTCCATCGTGGCCTCGGCCTTCGGGCGCAGGCGATCGGCGCCGGCCTCGAGGATCCCGTCGATCTCCGCCGGGTTGGCCATCAGCTCCGCGTACCGCTCCCGGGCCCCCGCGTAGTGCGCGATGATCCGGTCCGCGAGCAGGCGCTTGGTGTCGACGCAGCCGGTCCGTGCCGTCCGCTCGCCGTCCTGGATCGCCTCCCAGTCGTCGCCGAAGAACCGGTGGAGCTGGCAGACGTTGCACACCTCCGGTCGGCCGGGGTCGGTGCGCAGGATCCGCTTCGTGTCGGTGACCATGGACATCACCTGGCGCCGGATCGTGTCCGGGTCGGCAAGGATCTCGATCGTGTTCCCCACCGACTTCGACATCTTCCTGACGCCGTCCGTGCCGAGTACCACCGGCGCCTCGGTGTACACGGCCTCGGGCTCCGGGAACGTGTCGCCGTAGCGGTGGTTGAACGCCCGGACGATCTCGCGCGACAGCTCGAGGTGGGCGGCCTGGTCCTTTCCCACCGGCACGAGCGACGCCTTGTAGATGACGATGTCCGCCGCCTGGAGGACGGGGTACGTGAGCAGCCCGTGGTTGATGTCGTCGGGCTGGGTGAGCTTCTTCTCCTTGTAGGTCGGCGTCCGCTCGAGCCAGCTGACTGGCGTGACCGTCGCGAGCAGCCACATCAGCTCGGTGTGCTCCGGGCGGTGGCTCTGGACGAACAGCGTGCACCGCTCCGGGTCCAGGCCGAGCGCGAGGAGGCTGGCCGCCATCTCGCGGGTGCGCTGGCGCATCGCGTCGGCGTCGTGGGTGCTCGTCAGCGCGTGGTAGTCGACGATGCAGTAGATCGCCTCGTACTCGTACTGGAGCATCACGTAGTTGCGGATCGCGCCCAGGTCGTTGCCCAGGTGGACGATGCCGGACGGCTGGATGCCCGAGAAGATCCGGGGCCGCGGCGGGGGCGCGCCGACCGGCGCTGGTGAGGGTTCGAGCTCGACGGTCATCGAGCCGGAGTGTATCGGAGCGGTCGGCGCGTCCCGGGGCGATGAGGACGTTCGCTACCATCCCTCCCACACCAGCCGGATCGGAGCCCGTCACCTCATGAGCATCCAGCCCCTGCGCGTCGGCGTCATCGGCGCCGGCACCGTCGGCCGCGAGGTCGTGCGCGCGTTCCTCGAGCGGTCGCCGCGCCTCGCGCCGTCCGACGGCGCGCCGCTCGTGCTCGCGGCGGTGGCCGAGAAGCAGGTCGACCGGGCGATCGAGTCCGGCATCCCCGAGTCTCTCGTCACTGACGCGCCGGCCCACCTCGTGGCGTCGGGCGACGTCGACATCATCGTGGAGACGATGGGCGGCGCCGAGCCGGCCCGGACGCTCGTCGCGGCCGCGCTCCAGGCGGGCAAGAGCGTCGTCACCGCGAACAAGCACATCGTCGCCCACCATGGGCCGGAGCTCGAGCGCCTCGCCCGCGACGCCGACGTGCCCTTCCGGTTCGAGGCGGCGGTCGGTGGCGGCATCCCGCTGCTCGGCCCGATCGCGCAGGACCTCGCGGCGAACCGGATCGCTCGCGTGCGGGGGATCGTCAACGGCACGACCAACTACATGCTCACCGCGATGACCCGCGACGGCCGCGACTATGCGGAGGTCCTCGCCGAGGCGCAGGCGAAGGGCTACGCCGAGCGCGACCCCACCGCGGATGTCGAAGGCCTGGACGCGCTCAACAAGCTGGTGATCCTCGTCCGGCTCGCGTTCGGCGCCTGGATCCCGCCGTCGTCCGTCTCGAACCGGCCCGGCTCCGCGAGTGGCGCGCCCGGCGCGCCCGGCATCACGGGGGTCACGGCCGAGGACGTCGCCACGCTCGGCGACGAGGGTCGTGTCCTCCGGCTGATCGCGACGAGCCGCCTCGCCGAGGACGGCGCCATCGAGGCGTCGGTCGTGCCCACGGCCGTCCCGGCGGATTCCGCGTTCGGCCGCTGCGACGGTGTCCTCAACCGGGTCGAGGTCGATGCCGTTCCCGTCGGGCGGGTCGCGTTCGAAGGGCCGGGCGCGGGCGGCCCGGCAGCGGCCGCCGCGGTCCTGTCGGATCTCGTCTCGATCGCGCGTGGGCTGCCGTCCACGTGGGCGGGGAGCGCCGCCGCGACCGAGCTGTCGTCGATCGCGGTGCGGCCGGTCGCCGGCGAGTGCGTCGCGGCCCCGTCCGGCGCGTGCTACCCCGTCGGCGACTGAGGCCCTCGACGTCGTGAGCGTGACCCCGGCCGGGCGCCCCGGCCTCGTCGATCGCTACCGCGAGTTCCTCCCCGTCACCGAGACGACGCCCGTCGTGACGCTGGGCGAGGGGTTCACGCCGCTGGTCCACGCGCGCCGGCTGGGCGAGTCGCTCGGCCTGCGCAACCTCCACCTGAAGATCGAGGGCCAGAACCCCACCGGGTCGTTCAAGGACAGGGGCATGGTGATGGCGATCGCGAAGGCGCTCGAGGAGGGCGCCCGGAGCGTCATCTGCGCCTCGACAGGAAACACGTCGGCCTCGGCCGCCGCCTATGCCGCCGCCGCCGGCCTCGAGTGCGTCGTCGTGCTGCCCGCGGGGAAGATCGCCGTCGGAAAGCTGCTCCAGGCGCTCGTGTTCGGCGCGCGGGTGGTCGCCGTGAACGGCAACTTCGACGAGGCGCTCCGGGTGGTCCGCGCGCTGTCGGAGCAGGACGAGCATCCGATCACGCTCGTCAACTCGGTCAACCCGTTCCGCCTCGAGGGCCAGAAGACCGCCTCGTTCGAGATCGTCGACGACCTCGGCCGGGCGCCGGACGTGCTCGCGATCCCGGTGGGCAACGCGGGCAACATCAGCGCGTACTGGCGCGGCTTCCGGGAGTACGCGGCGGCCGGGCGTTCAGCCACCACCCCCGCGATGTGGGGCTTCCAGGCGGCGGGCGCCGCGCCGCTCGTCGCGGGCCACCCGATCGACGCCCCGGAGACCGTCGCGACGGCGATCCGGATCGGCAATCCGGCGTCGTGGGACCTCGCGATCGACGCCCGCGACTCGTCCGGTGGCCGCATCGCCGCCGTGACCGATGACGAGATCCTCGACGCCCACCGCACGCTCGCCCGGCTCGAGGGCGTGTTCTGTGAGCCGTCGTCCGCCGCGTCCGTCGCGGGCGTCTCGAGGGCCGCCCGGGCGGGCGAGCTGGACCCGGACGCCCTCATCGTGTGCGTGCTGACGGGCAACGGCCTCAAGGATCCGACCACCGCCGAGCAGGGCCTCGTCGTCGACGTCGCCGAGGCGGAGCCGTCGGTCCTGGGCGTGTCACGGGCGCTCGGCTGGGAGCTCGGGTGAGCGACCTCGGCGCCTACTCGGCGATCGTCGGGCGGCGCATGACCGTCGACGTGCCAGCGTCGTCCGCGAACCTCGGCGCCGGGTACGACTGCCTGGGCCTCGCCCTGGACCTGACCAATACCGTGACCGTCGAAGCCATCGACGGCGATGGGTCGATCGCGATGTCCGTGACCGGCGAGGGCGAGGGGGCGCTCGAGGCGAGTCGCGCGAACCGGTTCGTGGCCGGCCTGGAGGCGGCGCTCGAGGTGGAGCTCGGCCCGCGTCCGGCGTCGCTCGGCTGGCGGATCGAGATGGCCAACCGGATCCCGCTCTCGCGTGGCCTGGGGTCGTCGGCCGCGGCGACGGTCGGCGGCGTCGTGCTGGGCGACGCCCTCGCGTGCGCCGCCGGCGCCCCCGCCGTCAGGCCGCTCCACCTGCTCCAGATCGCGACCACGATCGAGTCGCACCCGGACAACGCCGCGGCCGTGCTGCTCGGCGGGTTCGTCGTCTCCGCGCACCTCGCCGACCGCGTGGAAGCCGTCCGCTTCGATGCCCCCGACGGCCTCCGCTGTGTCCTCTACATCCCCGACCGCCACCTCGCCACCGAGGAGATGCGCCGGGTCCTGCCCGGCGAGGTCCCGCTGCGGCACGCCGTCGAGAACCTGGGCCGGGTCGCGATCGGCGTGGCCGGGATCGCCGCCGGCCGCGTCGAGCTGCTGGGCGACCTCACCGTCGACCGCCTCCATGAGCCCTACCGCAGCGTGCCCTACCCGGAGCTGCCGAAGCTGACGATGGCCGCACGAGAAGCCGGCGCGCTCGGGGCGTTCCTGTCGGGCGCAGGCTCGACGATCTGTGCGTTCGTCGCCCCCGGAGCGGACACCACACCGATCGAGGCGGCGCTCCGCGCGGAGGCGGACGAGTGCGGGCTCGCGGGCCGGGTCGCGGTGGTCGCGCCACGGAACCGAGGGCCGGAGATCCGGCCGAACTAGCTCCGCCCGGCCTGGCCGCGCACACGCTCCGCCGGGCGCACGCCGGGCAGGCGGAACGACGGCGCCGGCGTCCCCTCGGCGACGAACGGATCGGGCTGCGGCTCTGCGGCGACCACGGACAGCGGGATGACCCCGCCCCACGCAGGCCACGACTCGTCGCCGTCGTCGTGGTTCTCCTCGGCACGGATCTTCGCGGACGCCTCGTTGAGGTCCATCCACAGGACCGTCGTCGCCTTCCGCTCCTTCGGCGACATCGGCCGGAGCTGCGCCCAGCGCCCTGGGTACAGCCCCTCGACGAACGCCTCGAGCGTCGCGTCCACCTCGGCCGGGTCCGTCACCAGGTGCGCCGTCCCGAGCACCATCGCGGACCGGAAGTTGACCGAGTGGTTGAACCCGGACCGGGCGAGCACGTAGCCGTCGAGCAACGTGACGGTGACGCAGACCGGCCGGCCATCAGTCGCCCGGAGCATCCGGCTCGCCGACGACCCGTGCCAGTACAGCCGGTCGCCCACGCGCCAGGCGATCGTCGGCGTGGCGTACGGCTGGCCGTCGTCGCCGGTCCAGCCGACGTGGGCGATCACGCCGGCGTCGAGGATCGCGTCGAGCGACGCACGGTCATATCGGCCGCGCTTCGGCAGGCGGCGGACGCGGGTGCGATCGGACGGCGGGCGGGCGGATGCCTCGACGGGTTCCTCGACCGGCCCATCGGCCTCGCCGTCGTACTCGAGGCCGGACGTCATCGGCCTAGCGGCGGTAGACGATCCAGAAGACGACGCCACCGCCGCCCTGCGGGTAGCCGTAGCCGGGTGCGGCCGGCTGCGGGAACGACGTCGGCACGGAACCGATCGTGGCGATCCGCCAGCCGTCAGGAGCGCGGCGCGCCGCGTCCGCGGCCACCCAGTCCCAGAGCGCGTCGCCCATCGTGGTGTCGGCCGTGACCAGGAGCTGGTCGTCGCCGATGAGCCGTTCCTTCATCGCCCCTCCTTCGGTGTCGTCTGCGAGTGGACGCGTCCTGGGGAAGGGTACGCGCCGCGCCGGGCCCGTGGGGCGTCCGGCGCGGCGCGTCGTCGCGTGGTTGCGAGGTGAGGTCGCGGGTCAGGCGCAGCTGGCGTGCTCGTGGTCGACCGAGACCTCGAAGTCGACGATCGTGAACACCGATCCGAACGAGCACTTGAACTCGCCGTCACGGACGCGCGTGTTGACGACCTCGTGGGTCACGTACGTGCCGTCCGCTCGCTCCGCGAACCGGATGGAGGAGACCTCCGTGTCCTCGGCGACCTGGACGCCCTGCTCGTAGTGGACGGCGTGCACGCGCTGGGTGATCAGCACCGAGCTCGTGTTGCCGTTGTCGACGACGTGGAACTGCCCACGCTGCTCGAAGCAGGTCATGTAGTCGCTGTCGCCGTTGCACCACGCCTCGTCGAAGGCGACGCGGTAGTTCGTGGGCGAGGCGGCCATCGTTGACGACGCGCCGACGAGAGCGATGAGGAGCGCCGCGGCAACGGGGGCGACGGCTCGGACAAGGGATCGCATGGGGTATCTCCTGGGCTGGGCGACCGCTCGCGGGCGGCCGTTCCGGGCAGCGTCACGTGCCGCGGGCCGCCGGCGGACCGGGCGCGCGTGGTCGAATGCCGTTGGCGATGGCCGGGTACCGGGACTGGACGAATGTCGAGGCCCCTTGACGAGGGTTCGACGATGCAGCCGTGGACGGACTCGGTCAGGCGGTCGGAAGCGGGATCTCGGGGCTGGTCGCGGGCGCCATCGGCGGGATCAGCGCGGCGATCGGCGGCATGGTCGATGCCGTGAGTCGGGCGCTGCCGCCCGGCGCGCTGCCGGTGATCGTGGTCGTGCTGGCGGTGGTGTTCTTCTGGGCCGTCATCAAGCGCTGAGGCGTTGCCGTCGCGGCGCGTCTAGTCGTTCCCGGCGCCCTCGTCATCGGCCCGCCGGTCGGTCCCCTGCGCGGGCGGCGTCCACGCATGCTGCGCGTACCGCATCTGGCGCTGGATCAGCTCGTCGTCGAGCCGCTCGGCGTCGGCGCGCAGCAGCTCGCGGTCGCGCGCCTGCTCCTCCTCGAGGAGGTCGATCGCGAGCGGCGGCTCGTCGGGGATCGTGCGCCGATCGTCGCTCGAGCCGCCGAACAGCCGCTTGAGGAAGCTCATGCCGGCGTCGCCGTGTGCGAGCGGATGAACGCGAGCGTGGCATCCCAGGCGGCCGCCGACTGCCGGGCGAAGTCCTCCGCCTTGCGGTCGAAGAACGAGTGCGGTGCGCCGTCGAAGACGATCGTCTCATGGTCGACGTTCGCGTCCGCGAGCGCCCGCTCCCACGTCGCGCGCACGTCGGGCCCGATGCCCTCGTCCGCGCCGCCGAAGATCGACAGGATCGGCCCCTCGAGGGTCCCCGCGATGTCGGCCGGGGCCGGCGTGCCGTTGCGGGAGGCACCGGTCGGCCAGCCGTAGAAGCCGATGACGCCGGCGAGGCCGAGCCCGAAGCCGGCGGTCAGGAACGCCGTCCGGCCGCCCATGCAGAAGCCCGTTGTGAACAGGCTGGTGACCCCGGCCTCGGCGCGCAGGTGCGCGGCGGCCGCCTCGATGTCGGCGCGCAGGCCCGCGTAGGTCGTCCTCGGGACGTGCTCCATGTGCGGGAAGTCGTGGTCGCGGTCGCCGATGCCCGCGGTCCGGCCGAAGTAGTCGATGGCGATCGCGTCGACGCCGTGCTCGGCGAACCGCAACGCGAGCTCGCGGAAGTACGAGTGCAGGCCGCGGACGTCGGGGAGGATCACGATCCCGGCACCCGTCGGCTCGGCGGCACGGGCGAGGTAGGCACCGAACCGGTTGCCGTCGGCCGCCTCGAGCTCGATGTCGCGTGCGTCGAGCGATCCGCC
>DASSRG010000167.1:0-28992 GCA_035701885.1 Candidatus Limnocylindrales bacterium | reverse complement strand
CGACATCGTGCCCATGGTACCGAAGCGGCGGGCTCGTCTCGGGCGTGCCGCCGGCCGCCGCCGGGCACGAACCGGCCCCGGCGGAGCGTGCCGCCGGGGCCGGTGGCTGGGGCGGGGTCAGCTCGCCGCTTGGCTGACGAGCGACTCGATCTGCTTCTCGACGGCCGGCGTCATCTCGATCAGGGCGAACGCGACGGGCCACATCGGGCCGTCGTCGAGGCTCGCGCCGGTCTCGAAGCCGAGCGTCGCGTAGCGGTCCTTGAACTTCGACGCGGGCTTGAAGAAGCACATCGTCTTGCCGTCCTTCGCATAGGCCGGCATGCCGTAGAACGTCCGCGGCACGAGATGGGGCGCCGCCCTGGAGACGATCTGGTGGAGCCGCTCGGCGAGCTCCTTGTCGGGGCTCGGCAGCTCGGCGATCTTCGCCAGCACCTCGCGCTCGCCGTCCTCGCGCTCCTTGGCGGGATCGCGCTTCGACGAAGCCTTGCGCTCGCGGGCGCTCTCCTTCATCGCGGCCTTTTCCTCGTCCGACCACACGTTCGTGGCGGCGGCCTTCTTCGCAGTCTTCGTCTCGGCCATCGGGTGGCTCCTTTCCGGGATGCTCGGTCAGGCGCTCGCGGGCTGGGCGGTCTTGCCCGCGGGCTTGCGCTCCAGGATCCGGATGGCGTTGCCGAACGGATCGCGGAGTCCCATGTCCTTGCCGTAGAAGTGGTCGATGGGCTCCTGCGTGAAGTCCTCCACGCCGCGCTCCTGGAGCGTCTCGTACAGCCCGTCGATGTCGTCCGTGTGGAACACGAGGCCGCTCAGCGCCCCCTTCGCGATCAGCTCGCGGATCTGCTCCGCCGTCGTCTCGTCGTGGAGCGGGGCGCCGGGCTGCTCGAGCGAGATCTCGACGTCGGGCGAGCCCGGGACGCGGACGGTCAGCCAGCGGTAGTCGCCCTGCCGGAAGTCGGACCCGACCTCAAGGCCGAGCTTGTTGACGTAGAAGTCGAGCGCCTCGTCCTTGTCGAGGACGTAGATCGTCGCGACGTTGAGCTTGGTCAGCATCGGGGGTGGCCTCCGTGTTCGTGGTCCCAGGTGGTGGCCACAGGCTAGGGAGTCGCCAGCGCGCGGGCTTCTCCAAAACTGCTCGATTGGGCGTCCTCGGTGGCGGGCCGCTCGCTCGCCGCGCGCGCCTCGTCCGCTGCCGCGCGTGCCGCCTCGGCCGCGGAGACCCGCGGCCGCATCGCCCACATCTGGATGCAGTTGGGCGCGACCATCGGTCCGTTCCCCGCCCGGTATTCGGTCGGGGTCTCGCCGACGATCTCGCGAAACGTGCGGCTGAACGTCCCGAGGCTCGTGAACCCGACGTCGAAGCAGATCTCGGTGACGCTGCGCTCGGTCTCCCGGAGCAGGAACATCGAACGCTCGACACGGCGCCGCTGGAGGTAGCGGTGCGGCGTCTCGCCGAACGTCGCCCGGAAGCTTCGGCTGAAGTGAGCCTCCGACAGGAACGCGACCGCGGCCACGGACCGGACGTCGAGCGGCTCCGCGTAGGCCCGGTCCATCGCGTCGCGTGCCCGCAGCAGGCGGCGGTTGAGATCCTCGGCGTCGCGGCTCACGACGACCCGCTCGGACGCTCGCCGTCGGCGGTGTCCCGCGGCGCCCGGCTGCGCAGGAACGAGGTCCCCGCGAGCGCCGCTCCGACGAGCGCACCGGCGACGAGCCCGCCGAGGAAGCGCTTCGAGCGTGAGCTCTCGCCGCCCAGCAGGTCCGCGAGCGCGACGAGGGCGGCGGGGGCCGAGTCCGCCGTCGGGGCGTGCCGACGATCGTCGGTCACGGCCCGGCCTTCGCCCGCTGCGGGCCGAGCGTGGCGAGGATCGCGACGATGCCGATCCCCACCCAGGCGAGGATCGAGGCGGGGATCAGCGGGAAGTCGCCGATGGAGATCATCGTCAGCCCCAGCCGGTCCCCGAGCGCCGCCCCTGCCCACGCGCCGAGGCTCGCCGCGACGTACGTCAGCGGCAGGCGCCCGCCGGCATCGCCTCGGATCAGGACGTAGATCGACGTGTGGAGCAGGCCCAGCAGCAGCGCGAGCGGGAGCGCCGGCGGGATCGTCATGCGGGGACGGCCTCCGGTTCGGGTGCCGCCACTGCCCGTGCCGAGGACGGCGCAGCGATCCGTCCGCCGCCGAGGCAGGTGTCGCCGTCATACAGCACGCACGCCTGGCCCGGCGCGATCGCCCACACCGGCGTGTCGGTCTCGATCGTCCAGCGGCCGCCGCGGGCGGGTTCGGCTCCGGTCGCCGGACGGACGGTGGCGTTCACGAGGGCCGCCCGGTGGCGGATCCGGACCTGGGCACGGAACGGCGACCAGCCGCCGTCCCCCATGCGTCCAGCCGGGGGCGCGTCCGCGACGAACGTCCCACCCTCGAGCTCGATGTGCCGGGTCTCCAGGTCCTCCCGCCGGCCGAGGACGATCGCGTTGGTGACCGGGTCGATCCGCGACACGTACCGCGGCTCCCCGAGCGCGACCCCGATCCCCTTGCGCTGTCCGACGGTGAACCCGGCCGCCCCGGCGTGCTCCCCCACCCGCGCGCCGTCCCCGTCGAGGATCGGGCCGTTCGCCGGCGTCCAGCCGCCGCGCGTCCGGAGCTCCTCGCGGTAGTCACCACCGGGCACGAAGCAGATCTCCTGGCTCTCGGGCTTGTCGGCGGTCACGAGGCCCAGCCCGCGCGCGATGGCCCGGACCTCGGGCTTCTCGAGGTCGCCGAGCGGAAACCGGCTGTGCCACAGCTGGTCCTGCCGGAGGCCGTACAGGAAGTAGGTCTGATCCTTCTCGGCGTCGGCGGCGCGGGCGAGGACGGCTCGCTCGCCGTCCGCCGAGTGCACGACCAGCCGGCGCGCATAGTGGCCGGTCGCCACGGCCTCGCACTCGTACAGGTGGCGCGCCCGGCCCAGCAGCGCGCCGAACTTCACGTACGTGTTGCAGTCCACGCACGGGCTCGGCGTGCGCCCATCGAGGTACGCGGCGACGAACGGGTCGATGACCCCGGCCGCGAACTCGCGCTCGAGGTTCATGACGTAGAACGGGATCCCGAGGCGTGCCGCGACGCGGCGCGCGTCGTCGGCGGCGTCGGCGGAGCAGCAGCTCTTCCGGAACTCGGAGTACGAGTCGGCGACGTCGTGGAGGCGCATCCAGACGCCGACGACCTCGTGACCCTGCTCGTGGAGCAGCGCCGCGGCGACCGAGCTGTCGACGCCCCCCGACATCGCGACGAGGATCCGGCTCATCGGGCGACGGCCTCGCGCGGCGCGGCGGCGGCACCGAGGAGGCGCCGCAGGACGGATGGCACGACCCTCGCCGCCTCGTCGATGTCGGCGTCCGTGGTCGTCCGGCCCAGGCTCAGGCGGAGCGCCCCGAGCGCCTCCTCCGGCGGATAGCCCATCGCGGACAACACGTGGCTGGGATCGGTTGAGCCGGTGGTGCACGCGGAGCCGGTGGACAGCGCGATGCCCTCGAGATCCAGGGCGAGCAGCGCCGAGGGACCGTCAAGGCCACGGACGATGATCGAGGCGATGTGCGGGAGCCGCTCGGTCGGGTGGCCGGTCGCCTCGACGCCGTCGACCGCGAGCAGCGCCTCCAGCAGGCGGTCCCGCTGGGCGCGCACGCGAGCGATGACCGACGACCGCCCCGACGCCGCGAGCTCGAATGCGCGTGCCATCCCGACCGCGCCCGCCACGTCCTCGGTCCCGGCGCGGCGGTGGCGCTCCTGCGAGCCGCCGTGCTGCTGGGCGAGCAGGTGGGTCCCGCGCCGGATCCACAACGCCCCGGTCCCCTTCGGTCCCTCCGCCTTGTGTGCGGACAGCGCGACGAGGTCGGCACCGAGCGTGGACACGTCGAGGTCCACCCAGGGCGCGGCCTGCACGGCGTCCACGTGAAGCAGCACGCCCCGGTGCGCGCGCACGACCGCGGCGACCTCGGAGATCGGCTGGAGCGTCCCGACCTCGTTGTTGCCGAGCATCACGGACACCAGCGTCGTCCGCTCGGTGATCGCTCGCTCGATGTCGTCGGGCGAGACGCGGCCGTATCGGTCCACGGGCACCTGGACGACCTCGAACCCGAAGTGCTCGAGGTATGCGAGCGTGTGCCCGACCGCGTGATGCTCGATCGGCGTCGTGACGATGCGGTGGCCGCGGGACTTGCCCGCCCAGGCGGCGCCCTTGAGCGCGAGGTTGTTCGCCTCGGTGCCGCCGCTCGTGAACACGATCTCGCGCGCCTCGCCACCGATCGAGCGCGCCAGGCGGTCGTGCGCGTCGTCGAGCGCCTCGCGCGCCGCGCGCCCGAACGCGTGCGGCGACGAGGGGTTGCCGAACACGCCGCCGAGGTACGGCGTCATCGCCTCGAGCACCTCGGGGCGCATGGGCGTGGTCGCGGCGTGGTCGAGGTAGACGGGCATGTGTCCCGATTGTAGTCGTGCCGCCGCCTCGTCCCGATCGGACGATGTCCGCACACGGTCCTCGCCTACGCTCGTGCGACGCGGACCGTCACCGCCACCGGAGGATCACCGTGCGCCGTCTCCCGTCGCTGCTCGCCGCCCTCGTCATCGTCGCGGCGACGCTGGTCCCGGTTCCGGTCGCGATGGGCGCGCAGGCATCGGTGACGGGGACGGTGACCGCGAAGGGCGACGTTTCGCTGTCCGGCAACGCGGTCCTGATCGTCGCGATCGTCGATCAGCAGGCTGCCCCGGAGGCCGGCGCGATCATCGGGTGGCAGCGCGTGGACAACGCCACCCTGCCCGCGCCGTTCGACATCAAGTACAGCGACTCCGCGGTCAACCCGGACCACAGCTACGCCGCCTACGCCTCGGTGACCGACGGCTCGACGCTCCTCCAGAGCCTGGAGCCCGTGCCCGTGATCACCGGCGGCCCGACCTCGGATGTGGGCATCACGGTCTCGCCGCCCGGTCCAGGCGTCACCGCCAGCGTGACCGGCACGATCAATCGGACGGACAAGTCGTCCCTGAGCCCGAACGCGGTCGCGCTTGCGGTCCTCATCAACTCGAACACCGGGACGCTGGTCGCGCGCCAGGCGATCCCGTCGCCGGGCAACGGCGCGATCCCGTTCGCGATCCCGGTCGACCCGGGCGTGATCGACCCGTCGTCGAGCTACGTGGTGAAAGCCGCGATCGTCGACGGCGGCAAGACCTGGGACGGGGCCGGCGTCCCGGCGAACGACGGTGCCCAGCTCCTCGACAACCTGACCGTCAGCGTGTCGCCCTCGACCGGCCCGACGCCGCCGCCCACGGCCTCGCCGACTCCCGCGCCGACACCGACGCCCGAGCCGACGCCGAAGCCGACCGAAGCGCCGACCCCGACGCCCACCGCAGAGCCGACCGCGACGCCGACCGAGGCGCCGACCGCAACGCCTACCCCGACACCCAGCCCCACGCCTTCGGCGACCCCAACGCCTACCCCGACACCCAGCCCCACGCCTTCGGCGACCCCAACGCCTACGCCGACTCCCACACCTTCGGCGACCCCAACGCCTACGCCAACGCCGACGCCCACTCCTACCGTGACGCCGACGCCCACCCCCACGCCGACACCCTCGCCGACCGCGTCACCCACCGCCTCGCCGACCGCCTCGCCGACCCCGACGCCGACACCCTCGCCGACCGCCTCGCCCTCGCCGACCGCCTCGCCCTCGCCGACACCCTCTCCGACCGAGAAGCCGAGCGCCACGCCGACACCGACGCCGCCCCCGAACAGCGGCGTGATCACCGGCACGCTGTCCTACGACGAGACCCATCAGCTCACGGGCGACGCCAAGGCCGTCGTCTTCCTCGTCGACGTCACCGTGGGCCCGAACGCGGGCACGGTCGTCGCGTCGGTGGGGATGAAGGACCCGGGCCAGCTGCCGGTCCCGTTCCAGCTCGCCTATCCGCTGTCATCCGTGACGGCGGGCAACGAGTACGAGGTGTTCGCGGGGATCGTGGACGGTGACTCGGCGTGGGCGACGCCGGCCGGGACGAGCGTCCCGGTCCCGCGACAGGAGATCGACGGCGTCAACCTGGAGCTCGAGTACCGCCCGGACCTGCTCAAGGGCGCGGTCACCGGCACGATCACCGGCGACGGCCTCGCGCCGATCACGGACCCGGACGCCTACGGCACGTCGATCCTCCTCGACTCGGCCACCGGCAAGACCATCGGGTTCCAGATGATCCAGCCGGTGACCTCGGACCCGATCGCGTTCTCGGCCCCCTTCAACCCGAGCAACATCGACGACTCCGCCACCTACGTCGCGCGCGGCTCGGTGTGGACCGGCACGACACTGTGGAACACGCCGGCCGGCGTCCCGGTCATCACGAACGGCAACCCCAAGTCCGGCGTTGTGCTGACCGTGGTGGACCCGTCTGCGGCGGCGGACAGCTCGAGCGGCGTCCCGTCGTGGCTCCCGTGGCTGCTCCTCATCGCGGCGATCGTGGTCGGCGTCGTCGTCTTCGTGATCTGGCGCAACCGGCGCACGACGGTGACCGACGAGGAGCCGAACGGGCCGACGACGCCGCCTCCGCCGCCGGGTCCGGACAGCCCGCCACCACCCCCCGGCGACGATCCGGGTGCGCCGCCGCCTCCGCCCGCCGAGGGCGAGGTGACCGCGCCCGACGACGAGGGTCTCGGGGCGCTCGTGGGTGGTGACGGCTCGCCCGCGACGGATGCGGCTGCCGAGGCCGAGACCAGCGTCGATATCCCGGAGGCCGAGGCGCCGGCGCCCGACGACGACCGGCCGCGCTGACGCGCCTGCGCTACCCCTGCGTCCGGGCGAGGTCGAACGCGCGGCCTCGTTCGCGCTCCCGCTCGTGCTTCACCAGCAGGCGCTTGCGCAGCCGGATGGCGGTCGGCGTGACCTCCACGAGCTCGTCCGCGCCGATGAACTCGATCGCGCTCTCGAGCGTCAGCGGCCGCGGCGGCGTCAGGCGCAGCGCCTCGTCGTGGGCATGCGTCCGGATGTTGGTGAGCTTCTTCTCCTTCGTCGGGTTGACGTCCATGTCACCGGCGCGGGCGTTCTCGCCGACGATCATCCCCTCGTACACGTCGACCCCCGAGCCGATGAACAGCTCCGATCGCTCCTGGAGGTTGAACAGCGCGTAGGCGTTGGACGTGCCGGCGCGGTCGGAGACGAGGACGCCGTTCGTCCGGTGGGTCACCTCGCCGGCCCACGGCCCGTAGCCCTCGCCGATCTGGTGGAGGAGCGCCGTGCCGCGCGTGTCGGTCAGCAGCTGCCCGCGGTAGCCGATCAGGCCGCGCACCGGGAGCACGAACTCCATCCGGACGCGGCCGTCGGCGTCGGTGCTCATCTGCTCCAGCCGGCCCTTTCGCCCGGCGAGCGCCTGCTGGACCTCGCCGATGTAGTCGGGCGGGATGTCGATCGTGATCCGCTCGTACGGCTCCTGGACCTCGCCGCCGACCTCGTGGAGGATGACCTCCGGCCGGCTGACGGTGAGCTCATAGCCCTCGCGGCGCATCTGCTCGATCAGGACGGCGAGCTGGAGCTCCCCGCGGCCGCGGACCTCGAACGTGTCGCCGGACTCCGTCGGGTGGACCTGGATCGAGACGTTGCCCAGGACCTCTCGCTCGAGGCGGGCCTTGATCTGGCGTGACGTGACGTACTTGCCGTCGCGGCCACCGAGCGGCGAGGTGTTGACGCCGAACGTCATCCGCAGCGTGGGCTCGTCCACGTCGAGGCGCGGCAGCGGCCGCGGGTCCTGCGGGTCGGTGATCGTGTCGCCGATCGTGATCTCGGGCAGCCCGGCGACGCTGACGATCTCGCCCGGGCCGGCCTCCGCGATATCGACCCGCTCCATGCCGCGTGCCGTCTGGAGGCTGGTCACGCCGCCGCTCAGCGTCACGGTCCGGCCGGGCTCCACCGTGCCCGCCGTGTCGTCGGGCTCGTCGCGCACGACCGCGATCCGCTGGCCGACCTTGATCGTCCCGTTGACGATCCGCCCGATCGCCATCCGCCCCACGTACTCGTTCGCCGACAGGTTCGTCACCAGCAGCTGGAGCGGGTGGCCCGGCTCGTACGACGGCGGCGGCGTCACGTCGATCAGCACGTCAAGCAGCGGGCGCAGGTCGGTGCCGGGCTGCGCGAGGTCGCGCGTCGCGGTGCCCGCCTTGGCGTTCGTATAGACGACCGGGAACTCGATCTGGTGCTCGTCCGCCCCGAGGTCCATGAACAGCTCGTAGACGTCGTCGAGGACCTCCGCGGGCCGGGCATCCGAGCGGTCGATCTTGTTGAGGGCGACGACGACGGGCAGCCGGCGGGCCATCGCCTTCTGGAGCACGTAGCGGGTCTGCGGGAGGGGGCCCTCGGCGGCGTCCACGAGGAGCAGGACGCTGTCGACCATGAGGAGCGATCGCTCGACCTCGCCGCCGAAGTCCGCGTGGCCCGGCGTGTCGACGATGTTCAGCCGGATGCCGCCGACCTCGATCGTCGTCTGCTTGGCGAGGATCGTGATGCCCTTCTCGCGCTCGAGGTCCATGGAGTCCATGACCCGGTCGACCACCGCCTGGTTGTCGCGGAACACCCCGGTCTGGCGGAGCATCGCGTCCACGAGCGTGGTCTTGCCGTGGTCGACGTGGGCGACGATCGCGACGTTGCGGAGGTCCGAGCGGACGCTCGAGGGTTGGGCTGAGGAGGAGGCGGAAGGCACGCAGATACCGGGAAGCGACTGGATGGGCCGCAGGAGTGTCGCACATGCGGCCCGTTCGGGCGAGCGTGCCGGATCCCGGTCGGCGGCCGGGACCGGATGGTCGCTCCGGTTTCGATCGCAAGCCTGAACCGGATTGTCGCTCCGGTTTTCGGCTCCTCGTCGTCGGCATCCGGAACCTGCGTCCGGGAAACGGTCACCGTAGCCGTCCTCCACGGCCGGACGCGTCGGGATCCGGAATGCCGGTCCGCATCCTGCCCTCCAACACCCGAATTCCGGATTGTGGATCCGGCGCGGGGCCGTCGTCGCCCAGGGCCGCGCCCCCACCCCCGCGCGGAGCCGTCGTCTCCCAGTGCCGCGCCCCGCTCCGCTCCGACGATCAGCCCCGGGGAACCGCTCCGGCGGCCGCGACCGCGGTCGGCTCGATCAGCTGGCCGTCGAACAGCTCGATCACGCGATCCGCCACCTCGAGCATCACCGGGTCGTGGGTCGCGACCACCGCGGTGACGCCCTCCGCGCGGACGACGGTCCGGATCAGCAGCATGATCCGCTGCCCCGTCTCGGAGTCCAGCTGCCCCGTGGGCTCATCCGCGAGCAGGAGCCGGGGCCGGTTGGCGAGCGCGCGCGCGATCGCGACGCGCTGCTGCTCCCCGCCCGACAGCTCGTGCGGCCGGTGGTTCGCCCGTTCGGCCAGCCCCACCAGCTCGAGCAGCTCCGCGACGCGCAGATCGCGCTCCGCGGGGTCCGCGCCCACCAGCCGGAGCGGCACCTCGACGTTCTCGGCGGCGGACAGGATCGGGATGAGGCCGAACGTCTGGAACACGAACGCGATCGTCCGCCGCCGGACCTCCGCCGATGCGCCCTCGTCCAGCCCCGAGATCTCCGTCCCGTCCACGGTGACGGTTCCCGCCGTCGGCCGGTCGAGGCCGCCGAGCAGGTTCAGCAGGGTCGTCTTGCCGGAACCGGACCGGCCGCGCACCGCGAGCAGCTCCCCGCGGGCGACGTCGATGTCGACCCCCCGCAGCGCGTGGACGACGGAGCCGCCGCTCGCGTAGTCGCGCGTCAGCCCACGCGCGACGAGCATCGAGTCCGCGGCCGCGCTGCGCGCCTCGGGCCGCGCGTACCGCTCGTTCATCGCCGGTCCTCCAGGTCGCGCGGCGCGTCGGCGTCGCTCTGGTCGGGCCAGATCCCCACGTGGTCCTCCTCGAGCCGCAGCCGGACCCGGTTGCGCAAGGACAGGGCCTCGACATGCGCCCGCGGCAGCTGGAGGCGGCCTGCGCGGTCGAGGACCGCGTACTCCTCGGCGATGACGCGGTCGTCGCCCTCGTGCGTCTGCTCGGTCCGGCGCAGGGTCTCCGTGCTCGTCCGGCCGTCCCGGATCGCGACCGTCCGCTGGACCTGCTCCGACACGAACGCGTCGTGGGTCACGATCACGATCGTCGTCCCGAGGGCCTTGTTGATCCCACGCAGCAGGCCGAACACCTCCGCCGAGGTCTGGCTGTCGAGCTCGCCGGTCGGCTCGTCTGCGAGCACGACGGACGGGTCATTGGCAAGGGCGACCGCGATCGCGACCCGCTGCTGCTCGCCGCCCGAGAGCCGGTCCGGACGGTGCGCGGCACGGTCGCCCAACCCCACCAGCTCCAGCAGCTCGAGCGCCCTCGTCCGGCGCGCCTTGCGGCCGTCGAGGACCATCGGCAGCTCCACGTTTTCGACGGCGCTGAGGTACGGCAGCAGGTTCCGGCCCGTCTGCTGCCACACGAACCCGATGACCCGCCGCCGGAACCGCGTCCGCTCGCTGTTCGACAGCCGGCCCAGGTCGTAGCCGGCCACGACGGCGCGACCCGCCGACGGCACGTCCATGCCGCCGAGGATCGCGAGCAGGGTCGACTTGCCGCTCCCCGACGCCCCCACGATCGCGACCATCTCGCCGGGCTCGACGATCAGATCGAGACCCTGGAGCGCGACGACCTCGAGGTCGGCGAGCTTGTAGATCCGGACGAGGCCGTCGCACGCGATCACCGCCCCGTCGCCGTAGCGGACGCGGGGCTTCGATTCGAGGGTCGCCCTCTCCAGCGGGTCGGGTCTCGCCGGCGACGGCGCGATCCCGGGGCCGGTGACCCTCGCTGACGGGAGCTCCTCGATCTCCGGGCGAGGCTCGGTGGGGCGGGACGGCGGGTCGGACATCATTCGAATCTTCCTCGAAGCGCGGCGGTGGGCGCCACCCGCCGCTGGAGCACGACGCCGAGCAACAGCCCGACGCCGACGACGACGGTCAGCACGACCAGGATCAGGAGCAGCTGGACGGGATCGAAGGAGAGCGGCACGGACACGGGGGAGCCCACGAGCCCCGCGAGACCGAGCCCGTCGCGCAGCAGGCCGAACAACGCGATCCCGAGCACGCCGCCCAGGACGAAGGCGGCGATCGTGGTCGGGCCGTGCTCGGCGACCGTCAGCTGGACGGTCTGGCGGCCGGTGAGCCCCAGCGTGCGAAGGTGCGCGACCTCCTGGGTGCGCGCGAGGCCAGCAAGGGCGAGCGCGGCCGCCACCCCGAGCGCGGCATACGCGGCGGTGACGAGCGCGGCGACCAGGATCAGCGCCCGGACGGCGTTGGTGACCGGCTGCGCCCGGAGCTCGTCCGCGCGCTCGGCCTGACCGGTGACGTTCACCGAAGGGGCTTCCTCCTCGACCGCCGAACGGATCTGGTCGCCCGCGTCGGCCGGCGCCCGCACGAGCGCGTATACCGGGATGATGCGCGCGGGCTCCGCCTGGCCCAGGAATGCCTCCCGCGCCACGACGACCCAGTGCCGGTCGAGGGGCAGACCCGGGAACGATTCGCGCGCCTCGACGGCGCGGTAGGTGAGGTTGTAGCCCTCGATGCTGAGGGTGAACGTGTCACCGAGGCGGACCCCACGCGGACTCTCGATGAGGCTCTGCGACACGATCGCCGGGATCGGGCCGGGCACGGGCGTGGCGAAGCCCGGCGGAAATGCGGGCTCGACCGGGGTTCCGGCGAGGACGCGCTCGAGGTTCGCCGCCTCGGGCAGCGCCACGATCGTCTGTGGGCCGGACAGGTCGACTGGCACGAGGCCCTGGAACACCTGCGACGTCGCCTCGGCGCCGGGGACCGTGGTGGGATCGAACCCCGAGGGCAGCGGGCCGCTCGCCTGCTGGAGCCGCCACGGACCGCCCACCTCCTGCCACGCGGCGATGTCGGCGCCGCGGTCGAGGTGGTCGAGCGCCGTCGCGGCGAACGCCCCGACGGTCGCGGTCGCGAGGAGCACGAGCAGCACCGCGGATGCCGCGCCACCTTCTCCGGCACGACGGGCCGCGAGGAACGGGACGAGGCCCCGTCGTCGGCGGGCGAGCCACCCCACGGCGGCGAGCGGGACGGGGTACAGGCGCACGACGAGGATCCCTGCCGCGACGCCGACGAGGGCCGGCACGAGCGCGATCAGCGGATCGATGCCGGCACCCTCGGTCGCGGCCTGTACCGCCGCCACGCCGCGCTCGCGCAGCAGCAGGGCGCTTGCAATCGCCGCGACGACGAGGAGGACCTCGAACATCAGCCTGCGGCCCGAGACCCCCGCAACGATGCGCTCCTGGCGCTCGGTCGACGTGCCCGTGCCCCGTGCGACGCGCGCGACCGTGGCGAGCACCACGCCAACGGTGACGGCCACGACAGCCGCCACCGCGATGCCGGTGACCGCGAGCCGCCCCGCGGGGACGAGGGCGATCGCGAGGAGCGTGGCCACCGCGGCCGCCGGGAACGCGATCAGCAGCCCCTCGACGACGACCGGCAGCACGACCTGCGACCCCGTCGCGCCGCGTGACCGCGCGAAGGCCATCGTCGCCCGGCGCCGGCGCGCGGCGAGCACGGCGATCAGCGCCAGCGTGCCGACGGCGACGAGCGCCGGGCCGAGCGCCATCACCGACAACAGCGAGGCCGCCGCCTGCCAGCGGGCGCGGTGCCCCTCGAGGATCGGCAGCATGCCGGTTCGGAGCGCGACGTCCGCCGAGGCCGTGATGTTCGCCGAGGGGTACGCCACCTGGAGCTGGCGGAAGCCGGTGATCGCGCGGTCGAGCCCCCGGTCGGTGAGGCGGCCGGGATCGAGGAACGAGCGCCACGCGTAGCGCAGGATCCGGTCGTGCGACCCGATGAAGTCGTTGAGGGCGCCGATGGTCGCCGGATCGAGGATCACCGCCGCGTCGAGCAGCTGGATCTCCGCCGACAGGGCACGGATCACGGGGTGGATCGGCAGCATGTCGCCGAGCCAGACGTCTGCATCGGGGTTCGGCACGTCGTAGATGCCGGTGAGGCGGGCGAACGCGCGCAGCTCGCCCTGGATCTGCCCGATCAGCGGGTCACCGGGGTCGCCCACGAGCGGCACGACGTCGCCGACCTTGAGCCCGAACGCCTGCGCCGTGGCCCGCGAGATGCCGACCTCGAAGACCGGTACGTCGTCGACGCCGTCGGGTCCGACGTCGTCGCGCGTCGTCACCGCGCTCGTCGGCGGCGAACCCTCGACGTACTGCAGCAGCGGCTCGACGCCCTCCTGGATCCGGAGCTTGACGAACGCCGGGTCCGTGGTGGGCTGGTCGACGCGGAACCGGCCCGTCTCCACCAGCGCGCTGCGGGTCGCGATCAGGCGCCGCACCGGCGCGGGGAACGACTCCTCGTGGTCGAGGCCCGCCTGGCGAACCAGGGCCAGCGGGTCCTCGTCCGGGCCCGCAGCGATCGCGGTGTCCTGGAGCAGCGCGATGTTGCGTGCCGTGACCGCGGCCGAGGCGACCTCGGTCCGCACGGACGCGTCGGCGAGACCCGCCAGGACACGCGGTGCGATCGCGGCCAGGAACGCGGTCACGAGGACCAGGAGCGCGAGCCCGAGCGTCGCGGCTCGGTCGTCGCGCAGCCGGCGCAGCGCGAGGCGCAGCCAGCCCATCACTCGTCCCTCGCCCGGAGGACGGCGCTCGTGCGGGCACCCGGCAGCTGGCGACGGACGAGGAGCACGGTGGCGACGGCGAGGATCGCGCCCAGGACGACGGTCGGCAGCAGCGCCTCCAACGGCACGACGACCTCGGGCGCCGGCACCGGGGTCTCCCCGGACGACGTGAGCGTCGCGAACGGGAGCGCGAGCCAGGCGAGCACGAGCCCGAGCAGCACCCCGGCGCCGAGGCCAACCACGAGCAGCGCCACGTTCTCGGCGGACAGCCAGCCCAGCAGCTGTCGCGGCGCCAGGCCGAGCGCCTTCAGCAGGGCGAGCTCGCCCAGCCGCTCGTTCGTCGACACGCTCACGCTGACGAGGTAGCCGATCGCGGCGAACACGAGCGCCGCCAGCGACCCGAGCCCGAGGATGCCGATGACGCCGAGGCCGAGCGGATCCCCGCTCAGGCCCGACTCGACGGCCGTCCGGTCGATGACCTCGTCGGCGGCGATCGGCGGCGCCGCGAGCCCCGCGGCCACGGCGGCACTCCGACCCGGCTCGGTCGCGAGCCACCACTCCCCGCCGCCGCCCGAGGCAACCTGCGCCCCGAGCCGGTGCAGCCCGAGCGCCTGGAGGTCGATGAGGGCGAACGGCTTGGCCGGATCGAGCGTCGGGAAGCCCTCGATCCGGTCGAGGATCGTCACCTCGAGCGGGACGCCGAAGGCGCTCGCCTTCAGGGTCTCACCGACGTGCGCGCCGGTCCGCTCGAGGAACGCGTCGTTGACGAGGATCGGCGCCGGCGGCGGCTCCGCGGCGGTCAGGATCCGGCGCCAGTGGACGCTGTCGGTGCCGAACAGCGCATCGATGTCGACGCGTTCCGGAAGCGGTGCCGGTTGATCGACGTCCTGGGTGCTGCCGCCCTGCGCGATCACCGAGCGGCCACCCTCCAGCGGCACGGGCGTCCAGGCGTCGCCCTCCGCCTCGGTGCTCGACTCCAGCGACCGCACGTCGATGTGACCCCGCTCGGCGACCTCGAAGTTTCCGCCCGGCGTGACGTCGAGCTCGACGCCGACGATCGAGGCCGGTGTGGCGAGCGCGGCTCCGTCCTCGCCTGTCAGCGGCACGACCAGGCGGACGCCGTCGGTGTCCAGCGGGCCCCTCGACCCGGGCAGCCGTGCGATGCGTCCGTCTCCGTCCACGACGACCGCCGAGAACGAGAGGCCGTTCGTGACGTCGGGCCACGGTCCGAAGTCGGGGATCGGCTCGAACGTCGAGTCGACGACCAGCGACAGCCGGCGAGCACCTTCGGGGACGGGGATGCCCGGTGGCTCGGCGCGCGCGACGCCCAGCGCCCGCAGGGCATCGATCGTCGCCGCTCCCTGCGCGTCGTCGCGGACCCGCACGAGGTCGGCCATCGCCGTGCCGTCGATCGCCAGCAGCCGGCCATCGCGGAGCGTCGTGCCGAGCTGGATCTGCGCCTGTTCGACGGGTGTCGCGGCGGTCACCCCGGCGACCGTGCGGAGCGCCTCGCCGAGGCCCCACGAGGGCACCGCGCCCTCCGGGTCGGGGGTCACGCGCACGTCGGCACCCGCCGCGTACGACGCCTGGTCCCCCTGGCTCCGCGTCCAGGTCGCGGCGTGGGCCGACGCGAACGTCCCGAGCGCGGCCGCGAGGATCAGCAGGAGGGCCGCACGGGTATACCGCAGCGGCCGGCGAGACACCTGGCGTCCCGCGAGCGCCGGGACGAGCCGCCGGCCGCGGACGAGCAGCCGCTCCGCGAGCTCCGCGAGGCGCGGGACGATCCGGACGGCGAGGACGGCGCCCGCCAGCAGCCCGATCGCGGGGGCCGCAACGAGGAGGGGGTCGACTCCCAGCGCGCCGCGGGCGGTGCGGGTGATCGGCGCGCCGTACAGCCGCAGCTGGACGAGCGCCACGACCGCGAGCACGACGAGCGCGAGGTCCAGGCCGAGGCGCTGCGGCAGGGTCCGACCGACCTGGCGCCCGACGGCGGCTCGCACGCCGGCAATCGGCGCCCCGGTGAGCAGCGTCGGGACGGTGAGCGCGAGCAGCGCGACGAGCCCCCCGATCACGACAACGCCGTACGTGGCGGGCCCCGGCAGCGGCGTCTCGAGGCCGACGCCCTCGAGCGCCGGGTTGAGGCGGACCGCCTGGACGAGCAGCGTCGCCGCCCACGGGGCGACGACCATCGCGGGAACCGTGACGAGCACCGCCTCGCCGAACGACATCGCGACGAGGTGCCCGAAGCCGCCGCCGCGGGCGCGGAGCAGCGCGGTCTCCGTGCGCCGGCGCTCGAGCAGCAGGGCCGCGACGAGGATGACGGCGTACGCGGCGAGCACGCCGAACTGGACGAGCAGCAGCAGGATCCCGGCCTGGGTCACGAGCACGGACCGGTCGACGCTCGCGAGGATCGCGGGCAGCTTCGTCTGCACGGTCGCCTGGTTCGTGAACGGAAGGGCGGCGTTGATGCGACCGTCGATCCCGGTGGCACGATCCGCGAGCGGCGCGAGGGACGCCGGCGTCACGCCATCGATCGCCGGGACCGCCCGCCACTCGGCGTTGAGTGGCTCGGCCAGCGCGCCCGTGACGAGGTCGTCGGGGGCGACCACGAGCGGCCCCTCGGTCGTGAACGAGCCCCCGGCCTGGGAGCCGGTGAGCGCCAGCGGGTCGGCGATCCACCACTCGTCGGCGGGGTCGGCGGTCCAGGTGCCGCTGATGCGCGCATCGATGGTGCGCGACGCGTCGAGCCGCGACCGCAGGTGGAGGGTGTCCCCCACCCCGACCCCGAGCAACGCCGCCGCCGGCCGCGAGAGCGTCGCCTCGACCGGGGAGCGGCCGGCCGTCGCCCACTCCCCGTCCACGAGCGTGGCGTGGTCCTCGATCCCGTCGTACGAGGCGAACAGCGTCAGCGCGTCGACCGTCGCCGGGTCCGCGGCGGCGTCCGCGTAGGGCGACGACTGGAGGACCCGGACGACGTTCCCGCCGACCGGCGCGAGGAGCGCCTCGAGCTCGGGGACGACGGCGTCGTCGGCCGCGCCGAGCCGCTCGGGGAGGATCTTCGTCCGGACGATGACGCTGCGATCGGCCGGCGGAGCCTCGCGCAGCTCGCGGTGGAGGCCGGCCAGCGTGACCGCCTCGGTGTACAGGGTGCCGGCGGCGAGCAGCGACAGGGCGCACGTGAGCAGCAGCCATGACGCGAGGACGACCGGCCAGTCCGCGCGACTGCGATGCAGCACGGCCGGCACCAGGCCGATCGACGTGGGCAGGGCGGGATTCCTCCTCGGACCTGAGGGTCGCCGCGCTCCGCGCGGGCGAGCGACGCCGGCTCCTCCTCCGGCGTCACCCGACAATAACCCGGCACGCTCGGAAAGGTTCCGGGCGGCCTCGGTACACTGCCGTCCCGTCCCCTCGAGGAGCCGCCATGACCGTCGCCGCCGTCATCCTCGCCGCGAGCCCGGCGTCCGCGCTCGTGGACGCCGACGGGACCCCGGGCGTCCGGCGGCTCGTCGATGTCGCGTGGTCGGGTGGCGCGACACCGGTCGTCGTCTGCTCGTTCGACCCGGAGGGTGCGGTGGCGGCTGCGCTCGCCAACGCCGAGGTCACGCTCGTGGACCCCGTCGACCCGGCCGCCGGCCCGGTCGGGCAGATCGTCAACGGCATTCGCGCCGCTGCCTCGCTCACGACCGAGACGGAGGGCGCGCTCGTGTGGCCGGCGCGCATGACGTGGGTCGACGCCGAGACCGTCACGACGCTCATCGCCTCGTTCGGCGAGGACCGCGCGTCGGTGACCCGGCCCACCTTCGACGGCCAGCGGGGCTGGCCGGTCCTCCTCCCCGTCCGGTATCTCGAGGCATTCGCGTCGCTCGGTACCGACCGGATGCCCGGGGACCTGTTCGCGGACCTCGAGGCGGCCGGAATTTCGGTTCGAGACGTCGAGACGGGCGACCCCGGCGCCATCCACGACGTCTCGACCGCCCGCGCCGACCTGCCGCCCTACGCGGGCCCGCCCGAGCCCGCCGACGGCCACGTCCACGAATGGGGTGCCGCTGCCGCCGACGAGCCCGACGACGCGCCGATCACCGGACCCGCGCGCCTGACGATGCCGGGCACCTGACCGTGGCGCGGCTCCGACGGCCTCGCCGGCGGACGGTCGCGATCGCCCTCCTCGCGATCGCCCTCGTGCTCGTCGGCGGGTTCGCCTGGTACGTCCAGCCGCAGCCGGTCCTGCCGGAGGCGACCGCCTCGATGGCGTCCACGCCCGAGGTCACGTTCCGGCGCACCGATGCCGGCCTCGAGTGGGCGCCGGCGGGGTCCCCGGCGACCACCGGCCTCGTGTTCTATCCCGGCGGCAAGGTCCGGCCAGAGGCATACGGGCCGGCCGCGCAGGCCATCGCCGCGCAGGGCTACCTGGTCGTCATTCCCCCGATGCCGCTCAACCTGGCGGTGTTCGACATCGACGCCGGCGACCGTGCCCGCGCGGCGCACCCGGAGATCGAGACCTGGGCGGTGGCGGGGCACTCGCTCGGCGGATCGATGGCCGCGCAACACGTCGCGAACCGTCCCGACGCGTACGACGGCCTCGCGTTCTGGGCCGCGTACGCCGCGACCGACCTGTCGGCGCTCGACCTGGCGGCGACGTCGATCTACGGAACCCTGGACGCGGGTGCCGCGCGGATGTCCGGCCCCGAGGCGCGCGCGTCCCTCCCCGGCGATGCGGTGTTCGTGCCGATCGAGGGCGGCAACCACGAGCAGATGGGCTGGTACACCGGGCAGCCGAACGATCCGCCGGCGACGATCAGCCGCGAGGACCAGCAGGCGCAGGTCGTGGCCGCCACGCTCGCGATGCTCGAGGGACTGTCAGCAACGCCGTAGCGGCGAGCGTCAGGCGGCGGCCGGCGCCCGGCCGACGACCGCGTCCCGGATGCGCGCGAGCCCGCCCGTCGCCAGCGCAATGCCCAGGACCACGAGTCCCACGCCGGCCAGCTGGAACGGCGACGGCAGCTCCCGGAGCAGGATCGCGCCGAGGAACACCGTGGTCACCGGCTGGACGAGCAGCAGCACCGACGTGATCACCGCGGGCAGCCGCGGCAGGGACACCTGGATGGCGAGGTAGCCCACGGACTGGGACAGGACGCCGAGCGCGATGAGGTACGCGTGGGCGGGCATCGTCGGCCGGAGGTCGATGTCGCCGATGGCGAGCCCGAACAGGAGCGCGCAGACGGCGGTCACGGCGGTCGCGATCGCCACCGGCGCGGCCGGCCGCTGGTCGGGCGTCGCGCGCCGGATGATCAGCAGGTAGGCCGCGTACGAGGCGGCGGTGAACATCCCGATCTGGACGCCGAGGATCGGGTTTGCGCCATAGGCGCCGCTGCCGAAGATCCCCGAGATGAGCACGACGCCGAACAGCATCACCGGGATCGCGACGATCACCTCGCGCCGCGGCCGCTCCCCGAAGACCAGCCACGCGACGATCGCCACGATGACCACCTGGACGTTGCCCATCACCGTGCCGAGGCCCGCGCCGATGACGTCCACCGCGTAGTGGAACGAGATCAGATCAGCCGCGAAGCACACGCCCGCGATCAGGCACAGCACGACCGCCCGACGCGTCATCGGGCCCAGCGACCGCCGCTCCCCCGCCGCGACGAGGACGAGGATCGGCAGCCCGTACAGGCAGCGGAAGAACACGCCGGTCGACGGCGACACGTCCGAGGCGACGTAGAAGATCCCCGAGAACGCGATCGCGAGCGCGCCGATGACGGCCGCCGTCCGGGGATGGGCGATCGCCGCGGCGAGCGGGTTCACGCCTCCTCGTCGTCGGGCGGCAGGTCCACGGGCCTCGCCCACCGGTCCCGCGTGGAGGTCCGGACGAAGCCCTCGGCCTCGTACAGCGCGACCGCGCGCGGGTTCCGGCCGCTCACGCTGAGCGTGACGGTGCGGACGCCGATCGACCGCAGGCGCGCGATCCCCAGCCGCAGCGCCGCGCGCCCGAGGCCGCGGCCCTGGAGCCCGGGGCGCACACCGAGCGCCCAGATCTCGGCGCGCTCGCCCACCGACCCGTCGGCGCCGTATTGCGGCTCCGTCGATGCGAACGCGGCCAGCGCGCCATCCTCGTCCTCGACGAGGATCGTGTCGTCGTCGCGCGTCCCGGCCTCGTCCATCCAGTTCCGGTACGCGGCGAGATCGATGCTGAGCGGCGTCGGATGCTCGGTGAACGCCTCGTTGAACGTCGCGACCCACGTCTCGAGGTCCGTCGCCCGACGGAACGGCCGCGCGCGGTAGCCGGGTGGCAGCACCGGCTCCGCGACCGGGACGCCCGCCTCGAGCTCCAGGTCCCACACCGACGAGTGGAACTCGAACCCCGTCGCCTCCAGGAAGTCCTCCGTCCCCCGATCGCCCGGCAGGCAGCCGAGGAACAAGGCCTCGCCGCCCTGCTCGCGGACGATGTCGCAACCCGCCTCCACCAGCCGCTCCCCGACGCCCTCCAGCCGCCGCTCGGGATCGACGACCAGCGCCTTGAGGTCCGGGAGCACCGCGCCCACCAGCTCGTCGTCGTCCTCGGCGACGGCCGCGAGACCCGGCTGCACCATTGGCGCCCGGAATCCGTGCTCGAGCCACGGGGACGCAGCGGCGAGCTCGCCCCGCTCGTGGGCGTCGGCCATCAGCGCCGTGAGCGCCTCGGCATCGTCGGCGGCGAGCCGGCGGACGACGACCGGCATGTCGGGCGGCCGCTCAGCGGCGCTCGGGCACCCCGACGAACCGCAGACCAAGCTCCTGGTACTGCTCCTCGTCGGGCGCCGAGGGCGCCTCGAGCATCAGGTCGGACCCCGACTGCGTCTTGGGGAACGCCATGACCTCGCGGATGTTCGTCTGGTCGGACAGGAGCGCCGCCCAGCGGTCGATGCCCAGCGCGATGCCGCCGTGCGGCGGCGCGCCGTACTCGAACGCCTCGAGCATCGCCCCGAACCGCTCCTTCATCTGGTCGAGGGAGTAGCCCTGCAGGTTGAAGCTCCGGGCGAGGAGCTTCGGCTCCCAGATCCGCACCGAGCCGCCCCCAAGCTCCCAGCCGTTGAGCGCGACGTCGTACTGCATCGCCCGGGCGCGGCCGGCCGGATCGTCCGGCGAGCGGTCGTCGAGGCTGCCCGACACGGTGGTGAGCAGGTCCTCGTCCTCGGGGACGACCCCGCTGAACGGGTTGTGGGTCGCGTCCCAGCGCTTCGCCTCGTCGTCCCACTGGTACATCGGGAAGCGGTGGACCCAGCAGTACGCGAGCTCGTTCGCGTCCGCGAGCCCGAGGCGCGCGCCGAGCTCCACCCGCAGCCGGCCGAGGACGTCGTTGGTCACGTCGGCGCCGTCCGCCACGACGAGGATCAGGTCGCCCTCCTCGGCGCCGGCGCGCTCGCGGATCGCCGCCTGCGTCTCGGGCGACAGGAACTTGGCGATCGGGCCGTGGAGCTCGCCGCCCTCCTGGACGGCGAGGTGCACCAGGCCCTTCGCGCCGAAGCGCTTCGCGCGCTCCGTGAGCTCGTCGATCTCCCGGCGGGTCGCGCCCCCGAGGCCGGGCGCCGCGATGCCCTTCACGCGGCCCCCGTTCGCGAGGGTCTCATCGAACACGCGGAAGCCGCTGCCGCCCTCGAGCGCCGGCGCGAGGTCGAACAGCTCCATCGCGAACCGGATGTCCGGCTTGTCCGACCCGTAGCGCTCCATCGCCTCGTCGTACTCGAACACGGGGAACGGGATCTCGCGGATCGGCCGCTCCGGGGTCGTCGCGTGCGAGACCTCGATGATCATCCGCTCGATGAACGCCATGACCGTCGGCTCGTCGACGAAGCTCATCTCGAGGTCGAGCTGGGTGAACTCGGGCTGCCGGTCGCCGCGCAGGTCCTCGTCCCGGAAGCAGCGCGCGATCTGGAAGTAGCGGTCGATGCCCGCGACCATCAGCAGCTGCTTGAGCTGCTGCGGGCTCTGCGGCAGGGCGTACACCGTCCCCGGCTGGAGCCGGCTCGGGACGATGAAGTCGCGGGCGCCCTCGGGCGTCGACTTGATGAGGTTCGGCGTCTCGACCTCGACGAAGCCGTTCGCGTGGTGGACCTCACGGATCGCCTGGACGAGGCGGCTGCGCAGGAGCAGGCGGCGCTGCATCGCGTCACGCCGGATGTCCAGGTAGCGGTAGCGCAGACGCAGCGTCTCGTCGATCGTCGCCTCGGGGTCGTTGACGTAGAACGGCGGCGTCTTCGCCTCGTTGAGGATCGTCACGTTGCGCGCCTGGAGCTCCACGTCGCCCGTGGCGAGCTTCGCGTTCTCCGTGCCCGGCTGGCGCCTGGCGACCTCGCCCTCGAACGCGACGACGAACTCGTTGCGCAGCCGGCTCGCGACCTCGTGCGCCTCGGGGGCATCGGCGGCGTCGATGACGACCTGGGTGATCCCGTGCCGGTCGCGAAGGTCGATGAAGATCAGTTTCCCGTAGTCGCGGCGGCGGTGGACCCACCCCGCCAGCTTCGCGTCCGTGCCCGCGTCATCGGCCCGCAGCTCGCCACACGTGTGGGTGCGGTAGGGCGTGGCAAGCGACGGCTCGGCGGACACGGGCAGGGTCTCTCCTGGGGCATTGGGCGTGACGGCAGCCCATCGTACGCCACCCCCGGGTCAGCCCCGCTGGCGGGTCGTCGCGATGTCGACCTCGTTGCCCTCCGGGTCGGCGAGCGTCCACCACATCGGCGCGAACTGGTCCCGGACGATCGAGCCGCCGGCCGCCAGCGCCGCCGCGACGCGCGCCTCGGCGAGCTCGTACGGCACCCAGCACGCCACGTGGATCGTGTTGCGCTCCTCGCGCGCGACGTCGAGCGGCTCGAACCACAGCGACGGCCCGCGGCCGCGCAGGTCGATCAGGTCCTCGTCGGGGCTGTCGGCGCGGTACTCGTAGCCGAGCGCCGCCCGCCAGAAGGCCATGACCTTCGGGACGTCCACCGCCTCGACGACGAACATGATCCCCTGCACCGCGGACGGATCCGGCGTGAGCCCGAGTGACTCGGCGATCGACGAGATCGAGCGGGCCAGCTCCACGGACTCCTCGGTCGGCCCGTACCAGTCGTCCGCGACCCGAAGCATCCGGACGGTCACGCTGTCGTGCCGCAGGTCCACGTCCGGCAGCCACGGCCCGATGCCCTCGAGCTGCCCGATCCGCTCCGCGAACCGGGTGCCGGCCGCGAACGACGCCGTCCGGAACGTCGCGGTCACGCCGTCGCAGGTGATCCGCCAGTCGTCGACGCCCTCGCGAGCCTCGAACTGGTTCGGCGTCAGCAGGTTGGGATCTCTGTCGTCGCTCATGGTCGCAGGCTACGCGCGCATGTGGCCACGGGTCGTCATGTTTGCGGACCGGCGTCAGCCGTGGCGGTGGTGTTGTTCCGCTCGGGCGAGCTCTCGGGCGAGGTCCGGGAGCGCGACGACCCGCTGCGTCCCGGCCAGCAGGTCACGCAGCTGAACGTGCCCGTCGGCGAGCTCGTCGCCCAGGATCACGGCGAAGTGCGCGCCGTCCTTGCCGGCGGCCTCGAGCTGCCGCCCGAGCTTGCGACGCGCGAGGTCGGCGCGCACGCGGAGGCCGGCCGCCCGCAGCTCGGTCGCAACCCGCAGCCGGCCCATCGTGTCCTCGGGATCCGCGCCGGCGACCACGGCGAGCGGTCCATCCGCGGGGGCCGGCCCGTGACCCTGCTCGGCGAGCACGAGCGCGACCCGGTCCAGCCCGAGCCCGAAGCCGATGCCAGGGGTCGGCTTGCCGCCGAGGAGCTCGACCAGGCCGTCGTACCGCCCACCGCCACCAAGGGCCTGCTGCTGGCCTTCGCGCCCCGCGACGTAGTACTCGAAGGCGGTGCGCGTGTAGTAGTCCAGTCCGCGGACCAGCCCCGGCTCCACCCGGAACGGCACGCCCAGGGCCTCGAGGTGCGCCTTGACCGCCTCGAAGTGCGCGGCGCAGGCGTCGCACAGGCGATCGGTGATCCGGGGCGCGGCCGCGTTGAGCGCGGTCATCGCCGGATCCTTGGAGTCCAGCAGGCGGAGCGCGTTGCGCTCGAGGCGGTCGCGCTCGGTCGGTGGCAGCGTGTCGGCGTGCGCCCGGTAGTACTCGACGAGCTCCGCGATGTATGCGGGCCGGCAGCTCGGGTCGCCGATGGAGTTGACGAGCACCTCGACACCCTCGACGCCCACCTCGCCGTAGAACCGGTGCCCGAGCTCGATGATCTCGGCGTCGATGGCCGGACCCGGGTCCCCGATCGCCTCGATGTCGAACTGCCAGAACTGGCGATAGCGCCCGGCCTGGGGCCGGTCGTAGCGGAACATCGGGCCGGTCGTCGTCAGCTTCACGGGCTGCGGGAGCGTCTGCATCCCGTGCTGGACGTAGGCGCGCACGATGCCCGCCGTCGGCTCCGGCCGGAGTGCCCACGACTCGGCCTCCTCGGTCCGCGGCGCGATCCGGAACAGCTCCTTCTCGACGACGTCGGTCACCTCGCCGATCCCGCGCTCGAACACCGCCGTCTGCTCGAACATCGGGGTCTCGATCGGCCGGTAGCCGTACCGCTGGGTGAGGCCCGTCGCGATCCGCGTCAGCCGGTCGAAGGTCGCGCGATCCTCCGGCAGCAGATCGCGGGTGCCACGAGGGGCGCGAAACGTCGGCATCGGCCGAAGTCTACCGGCGGGCCGGGCGCGCTCGCGGGCCACCCACGGCCGCGCCCGGGCTACTGGTTGCCGAGGATCAGGATGAACGCGATCGCGAGCAGGGCCATCGTCACCGCGCCCACCGTGGTCACCACGATCGACCCCGAGGCCGGCCGGAACGCCTCCTCCTCGATGCGGGCGCGCCCGGACCAGTAGCGCTGCCCACCCACGAGCACGATGAAGCCGCCGGTGAGGATCGCGATGGTCGCCAGGCCCAGGACGATCCTGCTGTCGGTCGACGTATCGAGGAACTGCGCGGCGGCGAGCCCGAGCGCGACGAGCGTGAGGCCCGTGCGGAACCAGGCGAGGTACGTCCGCTCGTTCGCCATGTGCGTGCGTGCCCGGGTGTCCGGATCGGCGGCCATGTGCGCAGCATAGTCGGCTGCAAGGCATCCCTAACCTTTACGTGAACGGCAAGGTTTGATAGATTGGATCAGTGACTCCCCCTGCGTCCCCCTCGCCCGCTCCCGCCCCCGTCACCGACACGCCCGGCCGCCTCCTTCGTATCCAGGAGGTCAGCGCGGAGACCGGCCTCACCCCGCGCACCATCCGCTACTACGAGGAGCTGGGCCTGCTGGCCCCAGCCGCCCGCTCCGACGGCTCCTATCGCCTGTATGACGCCGACGACCTGGAGCGACTGCGGTTCATCCGTGGCCTCCGCGACGATGCCGGCTTCTCGCTCGCCGAGATCGGCCAGCTGCTCGAGGACGAGCAGGCACGGACGCGGAACCGGGAGCACTTCCGCGCGACGGCGGACCCGGCGGAGCGACGCGCGCTCGTGCTCGACAACCTCGCCCGTGTCGACCGCCAGGTCATGTCCCTGCGCGAGAAGATCGAGCGCCTCGAGGCGATGCTCGCCGAGGCCGAGGACCGCCGCGTCCATCTCGCGGGCCATCTGGCCGATATCGACGCCGGCCGCGAGCCGAGCCACGGCCCCGAGGCCCACGGGAGGGCGCGCCGATGATGCGCGACCCCAGCCGGGGCGTCCCCACCGCCGGATCGGGATTCGCGCTGTCGAACGGCGGCCGGGCGTTCCGACACCGAAACTACCGCCTGTTCTTCGGCGGCCAGCTGGTCAGCCTCGTCGGCACCTGGATGCAGCAGGTCGCCCAGGCGTGGCTCGTGCTGGAGCTGACGTCGGACCCCCTGGTCCTCGGCCTGACGACGGCCCTCGCCTTCCTGCCGGTGCTGATCCTGGGGCTGTTCGGCGGCCTCATCGCTGACGCGCTCCCCAAGCGACGGACGCTGATCGGCACGCAGACCGTCCAGATGATCCTCGCGTTCGTGCTGTTCGGGCTCGTGATCACCGACACCGTCCAGGTGTGGCAGATCCTCGTGCTCGCCACGCTGCTGGGCATCACGAATGCGGTCGACATGCCGACTCGCCAGGCGTTCACCGTCGAGATGGTCGGCCGCGAGGACGTCGCGAACGCCGTCGCGCTCAACTCCGCGGTGTTCAACGGCGCCCGGATCGTGGGTCCCGCGATCGCGGGCCTGACCATCGGGTTCTTCGGCGGTGACGTCAGCGCCGCGTTCCTCATCAACGGCCTGTCGTTCCTCGCCGTGATCCTCGCCTACGCCGCCATGCGCGACGACGACCTCCGGGTCCGAACGACGTTCGCGCGCCCGACGTCGGTCGGCGAGGTCCGCTCCACGCTCGCCGACGGCCTGCGCTACGTCCGGCGCCACGAGCTCATCCTGCTGATGACGATCACGGTCGGCCTCGCGTCGACGTTCGGGTTCAACTTCGGCGTCATCATCCCGGCGCTCGCGAAGGACGTCCTCGGCACCGACGCCACCGGGTACGGGTTCCTCATGGCGGCGACCGGCATCGGTTCGCTCGTCGCGGCGCTCGGGATCGCGTTCTCCGGTCGCTCGCGGCCGGTCCTCGCCCCGATCGGTGCGATCGTGCTCGGCGCCGGCCTGGCCGCCACGTCGCTCGTGCACCTGTTCCCGGTCGCGCTGGTCACGATGCTGTTCGTCGGCTTCGGGGCGATCTCGATGGCCGCGACTGCCAACACGACGATCCAGCTCGCCGTCCCCGACGAGCTCCGTGGCCGCGTGATCAGCGTCTACACCACGGTGTTCGTCGGTTCCACGCCGCTCGGCGGCCTGCTGATGGGCTGGATCGCGTCGGCGGCGAGCGTCGATGTCGCAATCGCCGTCGGCGGGATCGGGTCGCTGGTCGCCGGCGTGTTCGCGCTCGTGTGGCTCATGCGGCTGCAGGCGCGCAGCGGCCGCCCGCTCGCCGCACCCTCGTCGGCACGCCGGACCGAGACGCTCGCGACGACGGCCGCGACGGCCGGGGCCCAAGCCCCGGGCGCGGGTGCCACCCCGGCACGCCGGGGCTGACCCACCCGGTCAGGACTGCTCCTGTCCCGCCTCGTCCAGCTCGATGGCGACCGGCAGCGACGTCCGCAGCCAGGTCCTGAGCCCGGTCGTCCCGTACTTCGCCGCGATCGCCTCGCGCGCGGCCGCGTCCGCGGGCTCGTCCGGCGTCACGACCCGCGCGCGCCCGGTGAGCTGCCGGCCGGCGACGTGGACCGTCACCGCGGGATCGGCGCGCAGGTTGCGCACCCAGTGCGCGGCGTCGCCGCCGCCGCTCAGCATGTAGATCGTCCGCCCGACCGCGGCGAACCAGATCGTGATTGCCCGCAGCTCGCCGCTCCTGCGGCCCCGGGTCACGAGCCTGCATTCGACCTCGCGGGTCAGCGCGTCCTCCACCGGGGAGTCGCCACGCTCAGCCGAGGTCGCGCTGGACGCTGAGCACGTCCTTCAGCTGCTCGACCCGGCTCATGACCTTCGCCAGCTGCGCGACCGAGGCGACCTGGATCGTCATCGACACCTCGGCCGTGTGGTCCGCCGCGACGCCGACGTTGGCGGCCAGGATGTTGACCTTGTTCTCGGCCATCACCTGGGTGATGTCCGACAGGAGGCCGGTCCGGTCATAGGCCTCGACCCGGATCGCGATCGGGTAGGTCTGGGCGGGGGCCGCCTCCCACTCGACGTCGATCAGCCGGCTGACCTCGCGCTCGTTGAGCACGGTGGGGCATGAGCGCAGGTGAACCGTGATCCCCTTGCCGCGGGTGATGAACCCCTGGATCGGGTCACCGGGGATCGGGTGGCAGCACTTCGCGAACCGGACGAGGAGGTCCCCCACCCCCTTGACCCGGACGCCGCCGGTCCGGGCCGGCTGCTGCGGCGCGACCGTGGGTAGCGTCGTTGCGCCATCGTCGAGAACGCCCAGCCGCATGACGACCTGCTGGGCGCTGATCGCCCCGTACCCGATGGCGGCGAAGAAGTCGTCGACGGTCTCGTGCTGGTAGGTCTTCGCGACCTCCGCGACCTTGTCGAGCCCGACCGCCTGGATGCTCGTCCGGGCGAGCCGGCGGAGCTCGCGCTCGAGCGACTCGCGACCGTGGACGATGTTCTCGGCGCGGTCCTTCTTCTTGAACCATTGCCGGATCTTCTCGCGCGCGTGCGAGGTGCGGACGATGTTGAGCCAGTCGCGAGACGGGCCGTGCTCGCCCTTGGTCGTGACGATCTCGACGATGTCGCCGTTCTTCAGCCGGTAGTCCAGCGGCACGAGACGGTTGTTGACCTTGGCGCCGATCGTCCGGTGCCCGACGTCCGTGTGGATCCGGTACGCGAAGTCGAGCGGCGTCGCGCCGGCGGGCAGGTCCTTGATGTCGCCCCGCGGCGTGAACACGAAGACCTGGTCCTGGAAGATGTCGAGCTTGATGCCCTCGACGAACTCGGTCGCGTCGGACTCGCTGACGTCCCGCTGCCACTCCATGAGCTGGCGCAGCCAGGCGAGCTTCGCGTCGTAGTCGCGCTCGGCCTTCGAGCCCTCCTTGTACCGCCAGTGGGCCGCGATTCCGACCTCGGACACCTGGTGCATCGCGTGGGTCCGGATCTGGATCTCGAGCGGCTTGCCGTCCAGCGCGATGACCGCGGTGTGGAGCGACTGGTAGAGGTTGTTCTTGGGGACCGCGATGTAGTCGTCGAACTGGCCGGGGATCGGGCGCCAGATCGAGTGCACGACGCCGAGCGCGGCGTAGCAGTCGCGCACCTCGTCCACGAGCAGGCGGATCGCGTAGACGTCGTAGATCTCGCCGAACTCGGCGCCCTTGCGCTGCATCTTCTTCCAGATGGAGTAGATGTGCTTCGGGCGGCCCTGCAGGTCGGCCTGGATGCCCGACGCCTCGAGCTTGGGGCGCAACTCGTCGATGGCCCGGTCGATGTACGTCTCGCGGCCCTTGCGGCGGGTGTCGAGGAGCTTGGCCAGCTCCCGGAAGCGCTCCGGCTCCAGCGCCTTGAAGCTGAGGTCCTCGAGCTCCCACTTGATCTGCCAGATCCCGAGCCGCTCCGCCAGCGGCGCGTAGATCTCCATGGTCTGGCGGGCGATCCGCTGCTGCTTCTCGGGCTTGAGGAACCCGAGCGTGCGCATGTTGTGGAGCCGGTCCGCGAGCTTGATGAGCACGACGCGGATGTCGTCGGCCATCGCCAGGAACATCTTCCGGATGTTCTCGGCCTGCTGCTGCTCGTGCGAGTGGGTCGAGAACCGCGACAGCTTCGTGACGCCATCGACGAGGTGCGCGACCTCGGCGCCGAACCGTTCTTCGACGTCGGTCAGGCTGTACTCGGTGTCCTCGGGGA
>DASSRG010000166.1:0-4278 GCA_035701885.1 Candidatus Limnocylindrales bacterium | reverse complement strand
GCCCACGCCACCCGGGGTGCGCCGAAGGCCTCGCAGGCCGTCGGGTCGCCGAAGGGCACGATGCCCGAGAACCAGCGGACGGTCGCGAGGGCCGTCGCCGGGATCATCGCCGCCCACGCCCAGGCCACCGGTGCCTTCCGCTCGAGCGCGACGGCCGTGCCGCCCACGAGCACGAGCGTGGCGACGCCGGCGAGCGGCGGAATCGCCATCGCGGCGAGCAGCAGCAGGACGGGCGCGGCGGCGCGCGCGATCGTCGAGGCCTGGAGCCCGCGGGTGGTGGACACGCGCTCAGCCTAGCGACGCGGAGCGGCGTCGTGGGCGCTCGACGGCTGGAGGCGATTCGGCCGGAGACAGCAAAGCGCCCGAAGGAACCGCCGCTCCGCTTTCGGTCCAGTCGCTGTAAACAACGTCCGGTCCGTAGTCGGTGCTGCTGCCCCTTCGGGCAAGACGAATCCTACCCGGCGGCGCACCTCACCGACAACGGGGGTTATCCACGAGAATCCGACGTCGGCTCGCCAGCCGCCGAACTTGTCCACAGCGCATCCACGATGCGCGCCGCCAGGCCCGTGGTCAGTGGTCGTGGGCGCGTTCCAGCGGCCACGAAGCCGCCTCCGGAACGATCGGGATCCCGTCGTCGTCGAGCTCCGCCACGGCCTCCACGCCGGTGTCGGCGACGACGAAGCGCCAGCGCCGATCGCCGGTCCGCGCCACGCGGAACGTCGCCGGCTCGATCCCGAGGTCGATCTCCACCGTGATGCCCGGGACGCTCCGGCCCTCCCCCACCCGGACGCGGCTCGCCAGCTGCCGAGCGGCCACCGCGGCCGTCGCGGGCGAGGGACCCACGAGCAGGATCGAGTCAGCGCGCCACGGCAGCGTCACATGCTCCACGCCGGCCCGGCGGACGACGTTGCCATGGAGCGCATCGCCCTCGGGATGCAGCGTGAGGAGTCCCGCGGCCGACGCGAGCTCCAGCTTCGTGAGGGCCCCGTCCGGCGATGACTCCAGCAGCAGCACGCCGACCAGCTGCCCGTCCTCCACGAGCATCGATCGCCAGCGGCGCCCGCGCGCGCCATCGGCGACGGTCCACACGACCTCGCCGCCGCCCGGAAGCCGGCCGGTCCCGGCGCGACGCGTCATGGGGCCGGAGCGTTCGTGCGTCAGGAGGCGACGCCTTCGGCTTCGAGGGTCGCGGCCCACCGGTCCGCGGCGGCCCGCAGCTCGCCGGCCAGGCCCGGCGCCATCCGGCCCCGGACGCGAACGTCCCGGTCGCCGTAGTCCAGGTCGACCGTCCCGCGCTCGCGGACCCGCGCCAGCAGCTCACCGGCGGCGTATGGCACGGCCACGTCCACGGGCTCCCACAGCGACGCGAGCAGCGCCGCGATCTCGGCCCGCAGCGTGTCCAGCCCGAAGCCCTTCTCCGCCGAGACCAGGACGGAGCCGGTCACGGCGGGCGCGGGGAGCGCCTCGGTCAGGTTCGGGTACAGCAGGTCGGCCTTGTTGAAGGCGGCGAGCCGCGGCTTGTCGCCGGCGCCCAGCTCATCGAGCACCGTCTGGACCGTCGCGCGGTGCTCCTCCTGGTGCTCGTCGGCGGCGTCCACGACCTCGACCAGCACGTCGGCGCGGGTCACCTCCTCGAGCGTCGCGCGGAACGCATCGACCAGCTGGTGCGGGAGCTTGTGGATGAAGCCCACGGTGTCGGTGATGATCGCGGTCTGGCCGTCGCCCAGCTTCACCTGGCGCGAGGTGGGATCGAGCGTCGCGAACAGCTTGTCCTCGGCCTTCGCGACCTCGGACCCGACGAGGGCGTTCAGCAGGGTCGACTTGCCCGCGTTCGTGTAGCCCACGATCGCGACGGTCGGGTACAGACGCCGATCTCGGCCGCGCGCGGCGGTCTGCCGCTGCTGCTGCACGCTGTCGACGCGCTCCTTCATCTTCTTGATCCGGTTGCGGATGATCCGGCGGTCCGTCTCCAGCTGCGACTCGCCCGGACCGCGGGAACCGATGCCGCCCTGGGTGCGCGAGAGGTGCGTCCACAGGCGGGTCAGGCGCGGCAGCTGGTACTCGAGCTGCGCGAGCTCCACCTGGAGCCGGCCCTCGTGGGTCTGGGCGTGGAGCGCGAAGATGTCGAGGATCAACCGGCTGCGGTCGATGACCTTCGTGTTGAGCAGCTGCTCGAGGCTCTTCTGCTGCGCGGGGCTCAGCTCGTCGTCGGCGATCAGGATGTCGAAGCCGGTCTCGCTCTTCGCCTGGAGCAGCTCCTCGGCCTTGCCCTTGCCCACGTACCAGTTGGGGTCGACGTGGCGGCGGTTCTGCCACTCGGCGCCCACGACGTCAGCGCCTGCCGTGGTCGCGAGGTTCGCGAGCTCGGTCAGGCTGTCTTCGGCGGTCCATCCCTGGTCGTCGCCGGTGTCGACGGCGAGCAGGAATGCCTTCTCCACGGGCGGGGCAAGGTCGATCGTCTCTCGGGGACTCATGGGAGCCGTAGCATACCCGGAGCCCGGTCCCGATCCGCGATGACGAACCTGCAACGCGCCTCGCAGGAGCCTGTCGTGGGGCACCCATCGCTCGCCCCGAGGAGGCATCGTGACCGACTCCCGCCGCGCGGACACCGTCCCGCTCAACCCACCCGACGTCGACCCCGACGACAAGCGCGCCGAGCTCGAGAACTCGCCCGACCGCGACCACCAGGACCCGACGATCGGCGAGGGGTCCGTCGACGACCTGGGCTCGATCAGCGACACCGAGATCTACGAGGGCGAGCTCGAGGCCGGCGTGAACCCCGACCTGGACACCGACGACGAGTCCCTGGACCTGCTGACGGCAACGGAGCTGCGGGCCGGCGAGACGAACAACCCGGACGTCGCCGCGGAGGAGGGCGAGGCGTGGGTCCCGCCGGTGGATCCTCCGGTGGTCGCCGATCGGGATGCGCCCGAAGGCGTGACGGTGGCCGCGGGCTTCGGTTCGACGGCGACCGACGAGCCGTTCGACGCGGACCACCACTCCACGTTGCTGCCCGCGGACGACGAGGTCAGCGCGCGCGTGCGCGAGGCCCTGCTCGCCGACTCGCGGACCTCGCGGCTCGCCGGCTCCCTCGGGATCGAGACGACCGGTGGCATCGTCACGGTGCGCGGGACCGTCGAGGACATCGAGGACGGTGAGCTGATCGAGGAGGTCGCCTCGGAGGTCAGCGGCGTGTCCGAGGTGCGGGACGAGACGGAGGTCCCGGGGCTCTAGCCTTCGGGCCGGCGCCCGAGATCGCTGGGGCGTCCGCTCCCCTACTTCGTCTTCGTCAGCCGGGTCACCTTGTCGGCCAGGGCCTCGTTCGCGCGCCTGAGCCGGACGACCTCCTCGGCGAGGTCCCGGATGGCCCGCTTCACGTCGTCGAGCTCCGCGCGGACGGCGCGGCGGATCGCGGCGTCGGCGTCGGACGAGGAGCTGGTGCCGCGGGTCGTGCGGCGGCGCCGCTTCGGCGGGTCGGTGACGTCCTTGAGGATCTTGCCGATGTCGAGGTTGAAGCCGAGGGGCTCCGAGGAGTCGTCGCTCATCGCCGAACGGTAACCCCTTCGAGCCAGTCGTCGACGGCCTGCGTGACCACGTCTGTCGGATCCCTCGTCGCGTCGATCACCGCGAGCGCGGGCTCGCGGCGGAACCAGGTCCGCTGGCGCTTCGAGAACTGCTCGTTGTGGAGCGCGTCGAGCGCGATCGACTCGTCGAGGGTGAGCCCGCCATCCAGGTACGCCCAGGCCTCGCGGTAGCCGATGGCCGAGAAGGCCGGAAGCTTCGGGTCCCAGCGCTCGCGGAGGGTGCGTGCCTCCTCGACGAGGCCGGCGTCGAACTGCTGCCGCGCCCGGTCGCGGATGCGCTGGCGCAGCGTCGCGTCGTCCACGGTGAGCTGCAGGCCGAGGACCGGCGCGGGATATCCGACGGGCTCCGGGAGGGGCGCGTCGCCCCGGAGGGTGGCGATCTCCAGCGCGCGGACGACCCGGCGCGGGTTGCGGAGGTCGGTTCGTGCGGCGAGGGACGGCGCGACGCCGCGCAGCCGGGTTGCCAGCGCGTCGAGACCGTCGCGCTCGAGGGCGGCCTCGATGTCCGCCCGGACCTGTGCGTCGTGCGGCAGGGCCTCGGTGTCGATGCCGCGGGTCACCGCGCGGAGCCAGAAGCCGGTCCCGCCGGCGAGGATGCCGATGCCGTCGCGCGCAGCGAGGTCGCGCAGCGCCTCGAGCGCGTGCGCCCGGAAGTCGGAGACCGTGAACGGCTGGTCGGGATCGACGAGGTCGA
>DASSRG010000165.1:0-2335 GCA_035701885.1 Candidatus Limnocylindrales bacterium | reverse complement strand
CGGGTCGACGTTGCCGTACACCTGGTCCCAGCCGATGCGGGGCAGTGCCCACTGCCCGTCATAGCCGGGATCGCTCGGAGCGGCTTCCGCCGCGCGGCTGCGATCGAGCTCGACCGACGCAACCCGGGCGTCGGCGCGCAGGGCGTCGGCGGCGGCGTCGGAGGCCGTCACGGCACGAATGCGCAGGACGGCGATGGAATCGGTTGAAACCGCGCCGGCGTCGGCGACGGCCTGGAGCTGGTCGGCGGCGGCGACACCCGACGCGAACGTCACGACGTACGCGCGCGTGGGCGCCGCGGACGCGGTCGGCGCCGGGGTGTCGGTCGCGCCCGGTGCCTCGGACGCGGGCGCCTCGCTTGGCGTCTCACTCGCCGGCTCCTCGGCCGGCGTCGGATCGGGCTCTGCCGGCGGCTCGGCGGTCGGTTCCTCGGACGGCGCCGCCGTGGGATCCGGCTCCGCCGTCGGCGTCGGATCGGCGCTCGGCGTCGGATCGGCGGGTGCCTCCGCGGAGGGCGAGGGATCCGGTGAGGGATCGGCGGCGAGGGCGCCTGCGGGCGAGATCGCCAGGGCGACGATCAACGCGATCTGCAGGGCGACAAGGAGGCGCTGGGCGCTCGGGCGCATAGCAGTTACCCCGGTATTGGCCGGCAGCGGCTGGGATGACGAAGAGGGCACTCGCCGCCGACGAGATGAGGCTCGAATGGTACGGACGTACTACTCGAAGTCACCCCATCTGTTTGCATGAGACATGGCGGGTCCGAACGTGTAAGGGGCGGTCCGGTGCGCTCGGCCACAGGATTGCGGTGCGCCCGGTCACCGACTGGACCGCCCCACAGAACAGGAGAGCCGGCTCGACTGAGCCGGCTCTCCGATCTGACCGAGGAATGACGAGGGCTACGGACCGACGATCCGGCCCTCCACGACCGGGTGCACCGGATCCGCGGCATTGGCGATGTACGCAGCCACCACGTCCAGCAGCAGGTCGCCCTTCTGCAGGACGTTGGTGCCCTGGGTGAACACGGTATAGCCGTCGCCGCCGGTGTACATGAAGTCGTTGGTGACGAACCGGACCGTGTCGCCGTCGGCGAGCGGCGTCAACGGCCCGCCCTTCGGCGCCTTCCACACGTTGTCGAGGACCACCTTCTTGGTCGCGACGTCGCAGTGGAACTGGGCCTTCAGGCCCGCGATCTGCGGGAACCGGCCGGTGTTGATGGCCGAGTCGCAGAACGGCGAGAACCCGTTGACGAACGCCTGCTTCATCTGCGCGCCCGTGAGCGTCTCGATGACGGTCGCGTTGCCGAACGGCAGCACGCCGAACAGCTCCCCGAGCGTGATCACGCACTCGCCCTCGCTTGCGGCGGGTGGCAGGCATGGAAGGTCTGCACGCAGGCCACCCGAGTTCGTGTAGGCCGCCTCGGCCTCCGACGAGTACTTGTCGAGCATCGCGTCGGCGACGAGGTTGCCCATCGCGGACTCGTGCAGGCGCGTGGGATCGCGCAGGATGTCGGCCGCCTGCGGCCCGACGACCTGGTTGAGGATCGGCTTGACCTCCTCGTTTGCCGCATCGACGACGGCCTTGACGTCTGCCCGCTGCGCGACGCCGACGTCCTTGGCCACCCGGGTCGCGCCGCCGGCCCACGCGACGTCGCCGTCGCGGACCATCAGCTGAAGGACCGAGTAGCTCGTGCCGGCGTTGATCCCCTCGGTGATGAGGATCCGGCCGCGCATGAGATTCGAGATGCGGTGGGTATGCCCGACGACCATCGCGTCGACGGTCGTGTCCTGGAGCTCGTCGGCGATGCCGAGGATCGGGCCATCCCAGGCAACGGGCGGCGTCTGACCCGCGGCGTTGGAGCCCGTCGCCGTGCCCTGGTGGATCACGACGACCTGCACATTGACGCCGAGGCCCTTCAACCGGTTGGACTCGGCCTTGATCGCCGCGCCCTCGGGCAGGAAGTCGAGGCCCTCGGTGGCGCCAGCGGACACGAGCTCGGGTGTCGACTCAAGCTCCGCACCGATGACGCCGACCTTGATGCCGTTGACCGTGAAGACCTTCGACGGCTGCAGCCACGGCGGCAGCTGGCCGGTCGACTCCTCCACCACGTTCGTGGCGAGGAACGGGAAGTTTGCCCGGTCGATGTGCTGGAGCAGTCGCTCGACGCCGTAGTCGAACTCGTGGTTGCCGAGCGACGTGGCATCGAGCCCCCACAGGTTCTCGACATCGATCGCCGGCATGTCGTCGAGGAGGGCGGAGTTCGGCGGGGATGCCCCGACGTTGTCGCCCGCGGCGACGAGCAGCCCGTTCTGCCCGAGCGACTTGAACTCGTCGTCGAAC
>DASSRG010000164.1:0-3451 GCA_035701885.1 Candidatus Limnocylindrales bacterium | reverse complement strand
CGCCGTGCGGATCTACCTCGACGGCGTCCTCCAGGCGACCGTCGACACGTACCGCAGCACCGCCGAGTACCGGTCGGTGATCTGGCAGCGGTCGTTCTCGAGCGTGGTGACGAAGCGGGTTCGGGTGGTCGTCGTCGGCACGGCCGGACGTCCGCGTTTCGACATCGACGCATTCGCCGTCATCAAGTAGCGTTCCGAGCCCCGGCGGAGGGGAATGGCCGGTTCGCGGCGGTTCGCAGACGGTCTCCGGCGCAACTCCATGCCATACGCCCACGGGCTGACCGTTATCGGCTGAATCGGCACGCAGATGCGGCGCCGGTGGGGTGACCGTGCGTGGGCCGTGCGTACGTCCTGTCATACGCCCATGGGGTGAGCACTCGGCACTCTGCTTTCCGGCCAGTGCTCACCGTCGATGCCACTAGGCAGAAACGGGGGTCGATTCGGGCGATAGCGTCCTCTGTGTGGACGGATGACACGAAACCGGGGCAACTCCAAGCGGTGCGCCGCAGATAACGCCCGCGGGGTGAGCGAATGGCAGGCGCGCGAGATGCCGCAGGTCCGACGCGGCCGCCGAGCGCCGCCGGCGGTGACGCGGAGGCCGATACGGACGATCGCCGGACACGAAGACGCCCCGTCCGGTGGACGAGGCGTCGGTCGCTGACCTCGGGCGCGAGCGCCCTCGGCCGATCAGATGGGGCGTGCCGAGGCGATGCCCGCGAGAGCGAGCGCCGCAACGGCGAGGACGCGCACGAGCGCGTCGAGGCGCGGGCGGGCCGTAGCCACACCAACCTCCAGTCCGGCAACCCGGCTGACTCGACGGCGGTGCGAGGCCGTCGCGAGTCCCGTGGCTTTGCGTCCCCGGGTCACCCCGGGTTTGCCTTTATCGGCCGGCTCCGCGAGCGGGGCCGGGACGGCACTCGCCGTCGTCCAAAGGCTATGACGCGCGACGCCCCGTGTGCACCTTCCAAGGCGTCCCATCGGAGGGCCGTACCTTGGACCCTCCGACGGACACGACCCCCCGGGGTGACGGTCAGTACAGCCCGATCGCGAGCCCCTCGATGATCACCGGCTTGCCGCCCGATGCCTGCTTCACGGTGATCGTCCCGGACCGCACGGACGCGGACACATCGATCGGGATGACCACCTTCCGCTTGGTCGTCGACGACTTGAGCGACACCGTCTTGAGCAGCGTCGACCCGAGGTACACCTTGGCCGTGCCGCAGGTCGAGCAGGTGGTTGCGACGAGCGCGAGCCGCCGGTACTTCGCTCCCGTTCGCTTCAGGGTCGCGCCCGACGACGTGGACCGCGACGCCGTGCCCAGGTAGTACTTCGAGGAGGTCGGCGAGGTCCAGCTCCCGGACCGAGTCATCGACCGATCGTCGAGCGGGACGACGACGCACGACTGCGTCCCGTACAACCCGACGTTGCCCGCTCCGTCCCGGCCACGCACCTCGTAGCAGTACGTGCGCCCGGCGCTCCAGCTCACCGCCCCGTACGGCGCCGTGGTGGCCGACTTGAGCGTCGTTGCCGCGCCAAGCGCCGAGGCGTCCCAGCGCGCCGACCGGTACCGGACGTCGAACTTCGACACCCCAGTGTTGTCGTCGGACGCCGTCCAGTTGAGGGTCCGGGTCTTCGCGGTCGCGACCGCCGGCAGGTTCGTGACCCTGGCCCCGAAGGGCGCCACCGTGTCGCCCATGAGCCGGACTGCGCCGAACCGGTTCGGGGAAGCCTGGCCATGGATGCCGATCGTGATCCGCCCATCCGTGCCGATGCCGACGCTCGTGGGTGTGACGAAGTCCTGGGCGAGGTCGGTCGTGACCGTCCCCATGTGTCCGAAGGTCGGGTCCAGCACGCCCATCGGCAGGAGCCGCAGCACGAACATGTCGGTTTCGGACTCATTGGTCTCGCGCTCGCCCGCGACGACGAGGCGCCCGTTCGGCTCGAACGCCGCGGCGGTGGCCTCGAGGTGGTACCCGCCAAGGTCCTGGACGACGTAGCCGCCGCTCCCGAAGCCGTCCTCGCTGAGCCCGCTCGACTGGAGTCGCGAAACCACCACGGACTGGTCGGCGGCCCCGATCACCGTGATGTCCCCGTCTGGGGCGAGGAGCAGCTGACGGAGGCTGGGATTGTCGGACGTTCCCGGATCGAGCACCGAGGTCCCGTCTCCGTTGAACGATGAATCGGGTGACCCAGTGGACGTGACCCGGAACACCTCGAGCGAGGTGGGGTCGGAGGGGGTGGGGTGGGTGATCCCGGCGAACACGATCTTCCCGTCAGGCTGGACGACGATCTGCGGCTCCTGCGCCTCACCGAGGCCGTCGAACGTCCGCGAGCCTGTGCCGTTGAACGTCGTGTCCAACGCGCCCGACGAGGTGAACCGGGCGACCAGGATCCTGTTCGGGGACCAGATCGTGCCCGCGGCGACGATTCGGCCGTCGGGCTGGATCGCGACGCCTGTGAACTCGTTATCCGACCCCACGGGCAGGGTCACGATCCCGTCGCCCCCGAATGTCGTGTCGAGCACGCCCGCCGTCGTGTAGCGGGCGAGGAACGCGACGCTGCCGCCGTCGTTGCCGATACCGGCGACGACGATCCTGCCGTCCGACTGCAGCGTCACCCCGTACGCGGTCGCGTTCGATCCGATCCGCGTCGTCACCCAGCCGTCGCCGCCGCCGAACGTGGTGTCGAACGTGCCCGATGTCGTGAGGCGGACCACGAGCACGTCGTTGTCGAACCCGACGTTCAGCCGGCCCGCCAGCACGAGCTTCCCATCCGGCTGCCGGATTGACCGCTCGATGTACGGGTAGTCGGCGATCGTACGGTCGACGGAGCCGTCAGTGTCGAACGATGTGTCGAATGACCCGTCCGTGGGCGGGCCCGCTGCGTTGACCGAGCTGACGGGCAGTAGCCCGACGGCCAGGGCGGCGCCCAACGCTGCACGAACGATGATGCGACGCACGCCCACCGTGATCTCCCTCAGCCGGGCGGACGCGCGTGGACTCAGCCCCCTCTGGCGTGCTCCGGGGCGCGAAGCCTACGGATGCAGCAGGCGCGCGACAAGCCCCTCGCTCATCCTGGGGTTCGGGTGGCGGACGCCGCTGCGCGCCCAAGGCGCGAGGTGGGAGCGGGGCCGGGCCGGCCGGCGTGCCCGGGACTCCGCGCCGGGCACCTCCGCGCCGGGCACGTCGTTTCGCTCGGGGAAATCGGCCCGGCGCGGCGCGTGGTCACGCACGATGCGCAAGGCGGCGGTCATCGTCGCCCCGGGGTGAATGTGCGAGCTGCCGCGCCAGGCACCCATGGTCAGGACTTGTTCTTCGAGGCCATCTTCTCGAGCTCGGCCTCGCTCATCCCGGTCTTGGTCTTCTTGCCCTCGCGCTTGCGTTCGAGCTCGGCGCCCATGAACTTGCGCTGCTTCTCGGTCTTCGCAGGCATCGGAAGCCTCCTTCCGGCG
>DASSRG010000163.1:0-3382 GCA_035701885.1 Candidatus Limnocylindrales bacterium | reverse complement strand
TTCTTCGAGGCCATCTTCTCGAGCTCGGCCTCGCTCATCCCGGTCTTGGTCTTCTTGCCCTCGCGCTTGCGTTCGAGCTCGGCGCCCATGAACTTGCGCTGCTTCTCGGTCTTCGCAGGCATCGGAAGCCTCCTTCCGGCGCCATGCATGGCGCCAACCTGGGAGGAGCGTGCCGCGGCCGCGGATCAAACCGCGGCACCACGTGCGGCAGGGCCGATTGCGGTCGTCTCTCAGGCGAGATTTGCCGCCCCGAGGATCTCCGGCACCGCCACGGCGAGCCCCGCGACCGTGGCGAGGACCAGCGCGCCCCTGGCGACGAGCGGCAGCCACACCGGCTCCGGCGTCCGCCTCGATCGCAACAGCCAGTGCGCCGCGGTCGCGAGGCCGACGACGACGAACGCGGCGCCGGCGAGGGCGATCGAGCTCGTCAGGTACAACGGCAGCACGAGCAGGAGCGTGAACAGCGTGCCGATCGTCGTGATGACGGCGTAGACCGCGGGCGCGACGCTCCGTCGGCTGCCGGGCACGGGCAGCACCCGGTCGAGCAGCGTCTCCGCGAGCACGATCGCGGGTCCGAACAGGGCGACGAGCACGACGAGCAGCAGGACGATCCCGAGGTTCCGGCCGAGGATCATGAAGTCGGGGTTCGTGGCGCTGATCAGGCCGGTCGACCCCATCGCGAGGGCGATCGGCACCGCCGTGAGCGCGCGCATCCCGGGGGATCGCGGCAGCCAGGGCCGCATCACGACCCACAGCGCGCCGACGACGATCCCGAACAGGAGGCCGGCGAACACCACGAGCGCGAGCGTGCCCTCAGGCGTGATCGCGCCGATGACGTTCCCGTTCTCGGTCCGCAGCCCGGCGGCATCGGGCTCGAGGAGCGCGGCGGCGCGCATCGCCAGCCGGCCACCGATCCCGGCGAGGACGAGTCCTACGACCAGGCCCGCCAGCCCGCCGCGCGTGATCTCGCGGACGATGTCGACCGAGGGACTCCGCGCGGCCACAACCGGCCCGCCGGGGACCTCGCCGACCGCCGGGCTTGCCGTCATCCGGTCTCCGCGTCCACGGGATCGATCCCTCTTGTCGTGCGAGCCCCGGTACCGGAGCGTACGCCGACGGCGCAAGGCATCCGGCACGTTCGGCGGGTGGCGCCCGGCATACGATGGCCGCATGACCCCGCCCGACATCCGCTCGTGGCTCATCGACATGGACGGCGTGCTCGTCCAGGAGGAGACGGCGATCCCGGGCGCCGACGAGTTCCTCGCCCGGATCGTCGAGCGCGGCATGCGCTACATGGTCATGACCAACAACTCGATCTACGCGCCGCGCGACCTGTCCGCCCGGCTGCGCGCGAGCGGCCTCGACGTCCCGAGCGACCACATCTGGACCTCGGCCCTGGCGACGGCCGGGTTCCTCGCGAGCCAGCGCCCGCGCGGCTCCGCGTTCGTCATCGGCGAGCCGGGCCTCACCACCGCGCTCCACGAGGCCGGCTACACGATCACCGAGCGGAATCCCGACTACGTCGTCCTGGGCGAGACCCGCACCTACAGCTTCGAGCGCGTGACCCGCGCCGTCCGCCTGGTCACCGACGGCGCCCGGTTCATCGCCACCAACCCGGACCCCACCGGCCCCACCATCGACGGCCCCGTTCCCGCGACCGGCGCCGTGGCCGCGCTGATCTCGCGCGCGACAGGGGTTGAGCCGTATTTCGTCGGCAAGCCGAACCCGCTGATGGTCCGTTCCGCCCTCAACGCGATCGACGCCCACTCCGAGGAGGCCGCGATCATCGGCGATCGGATGGACACCGACGTGAAGTCCGGCCTCGAGGCGGGGATGCACACGGTCCTGGTGCTCACCGGCTCAACCCGCGCGGACGAGGTGGAGCGCTACCCGTTCCGACCGTCACGCGTCGTGGACTCGATCGCGGACCTGGTCGACACGCTGGCGTAGTCGATCCTCGACAAACCGGACACGGGTTGACCTGTTCGAGGGCGACACTGGGCGCAACGCCACCCCTCCCGCCACCACGGAGGTCTCGCCATGCCGAACGCCCCGATCATCCTCGTCCCCGGGTTCTGGCTCGGTGCCTGGGCCTGGGACGACGTCGCCGCGCGGCTGCGCGGGGACGGCTTCGACGTCACCGCGATCACGCTCCCCGGGCTCGAATCGAAGGATGCAGACCGCTCGAACGTGCGCTTCGCCGACCACGTGGACGCGATCGTCCGCGCGATCGAGTCCAGGGACGAGCCCGTGGTCCTCGCGGTCCACAGCGCGACGGGCTTCTCCGGCTACGCGGCCAGCGACCGGGTGCCGGAGCGGATCGCCGCGATGGTCTACGTCGACACCGCGCCCGGCATCCCGCCGCTGGACCCGGACTTCGCGGACGACGACAAGCCGCTCGTGTGGGAGGACATCGAGGCGGAGGAGAACCTCGATGGGCTGAGCGACGAGCAGAAGGCGACCTTCCGCGAGCGCGCAGTCCCGGTGCCGGGCGGCCTCCTCCGCGACGGCTACGAGTTCACCAACGACACCCGCAACGACATCCCGAGCACGCTGATCTGCACGGGCTTCCCGGCCTCGGAGTACCGGAAGGCCGCGGCCGAACACCCGGAGTGGTCGTGGCTGGCCGGGATCCCGCAGCTGCGCAACGCCACCTGGATCGACATGCCCACGAGCCACTGGCCGATGTGGTCGAAGCCGGCCGAGCTGGCCGAGATCATCGCGGACGTGGCCCGGACCGCGAACCGGGCCGAAGCGCCGGCCGGCTGACGCGAGCGGTCACGCCGCGCGCGAGCCGGCCTTCGCGCGCTGTCGACCGAAAAATGCTCGCCGCGGCGGTCAGCCGGCCGGAGTGACGCTCGGCTCCGCGGTGGTCTCGAGGGCGGGGCCGCCCGGCCCGGGTGCCGCCTCGGTCGCGCATAGCCGTGCGTAGCTCGCGTTCGCGCGCTCGATGTCGCGGCCGATCGTCCGCTCCAGGTGGAGCCTGTCGGCGATGCGCGAGAGCATGCTCGAGGGAAGGTCGTAGTCACCGCGGACCGCGACGGTCGTCTCCTCGGGGCCGCGCGACGCGAACGCGGTGGTGTACCAGACGGTGATCCCCGAGCCGGACGCCTCGTACGTGACGGAGTTCGGGGGCTCGGCATCGCGGATGAGCAGCCGGCCCGCGTACGCGATGCCGAGGAACCGGTACGTGGCGTCCCAGGTCCGGCCGACGAGTGAGCCTTCCATGGCGCCGCCGGCCGGCCGCAGCCGGATCGCGGTCTGCCATTCGGCCACCCGATCGACGTAGATGCCGAAGGCGCGATCGACCGGGACGGGGACGCTGAACGTCGTCGCGATCCGGAACGGGCGCGGCCGATTGCTCGCGTACCACACGCGGTAC
>DASSRG010000162.1:0-22473 GCA_035701885.1 Candidatus Limnocylindrales bacterium | reverse complement strand
CGCCGAATCGCGCGATGCACGAGGATTGCGAACACCACGAACGCCACCACCGCGACGTGCTTCAGGAACATGAGGGTCGTCCAGGTCGAGGCGAACAGGTTGCCGACCCCCTCGTACCGGGGATCGACGACCAGCAGCCATGCGCCGGTCGCGACGATGAGGGCGATGGCGATCCCGAGCAACGGCAGCGCACGGCGCTCGATCGCGACCAGCGACGAGCTCCACGAGGACGCGTCGATGGCGTCGTCGAGCGCCGGCACGATCAGCCGGCCGAGGACGCCGTAGTACCCCCAGGCGATCGCGAAGGCGACCGTGTGCAGCCAGGCCGCGACGATATCGGGCAGCGCCACGACGCGACGGTGCGCCCCGACCGGCGCGAACGGCGAGGGCCGAACCGCCCGAGCAGGCGGTCCGACGGGCTCTGCGGTCCGATCCCTTAGCGCGCCGCGATCGCCGCGATCTCCACCTTGTAGTCGGGCGACGCGAGCCGCGCCTCCACCGTCGCCCGCGCCGGCTTGTTGTCCTGGTCGACCCACTCGTCCCACGCCCGGTTCATCTCGGCGAACGTCTCGATGTCGGGCAGCCAGATGTTCACGCTCAGCAGCTTCGACTTGTCGCTGCCGGCGGCCGCGAGGTGGGCGTCGATCTGGGCGAGGATGTCGCGAGTCTGGTCGTAGACGCTCGCGGCGGGGTCCTCGGACGTGTGGCCCGCGAGGAACACGAGGTCGCCGTGGACGACGGCCTGCGAGAAGCGGACGCCGGGCTCGATGCGCTGGATGGCCATGGATCCTCCGTGATGCGGGGGGCGCGCGAGGTGCGAGCCGTGTCGAGGTTACGGTTCGCCGAGCAGCACCGGGTCGGCTCGCTCGAGCACGAGCTGCGCGAGGCTCACGAGGCCCTGCTCGGTGTTGATGTCGTTCGGCGCGGAGAGCGCGATCACGAGCGGACCCTGGCGGACGACAAGGAAGGCGACCTCGTTGTCGATGGCGAACGACGACTCGTCGAAGCCGCCGCCGGTCGCCGGCCGGCCCGCGGCGGCCTCGCCGGTGGCCGTCACGAAGGTGTCGTGCGCGGTCGACTCGTCGGGGTTCGGGAACAGGTCGAGCTCGATCCCGCCGGTCGCGCCCGACTCGCCGGCGAAGACGCAGTACGTCGACCCGGTGCCGTCGGTCGTGGCCACGGGCTCGCCCGCTCCGTCCACGCCGAACCGCGCGAAGTCCTCCGCGGTCAGCAGCGTGCACAGGTCGGTGATCGCGACAGGGCCGCTGCTCTCCGGGCCGGTCGTCGCGGGCGCGCTCGGCGCAACGGTCGGCGTCGTGGTGCCGGTCGGCGTCCCGCCGCAGCCGGCCAGGACGGCGACGAGGGCGACGACGGCCACGACCCCGACGAGCCGGTGAGCGGCGGCGAACCGGGCGTAGCGCATGCGACCTCCGTGGCGGGTGGGGTGCGGCGATGCCGGCATCGCGCGGCGTCCAGCGGCATCATCGCGGACGCGGTCAACGCCGCGCGACGCTGACCGCGTGTAGCCTCACCTCGTGGACCGATCGGAGCCGCTCGCCGCGCTGGTGGCGGCGCGAACCCTCGATGCCGAGCTCGCGGCGCTCTTGCTGCTCCTCCTCCGTGCCCGCGTCCCCGTGATCGTCGCCGGCCCGCCGACGTCCGGCCGCGAGGCGCTCGCCGACGCGCTGGTCGCCTCGCTCCCGCACGACCTGACCCCGGTCGAGCTCGCCGGCGCCGCCGAGGAGTTCGAGTGGCTGCCCGAGGCGGTGGAGCTCGGCTGGCGGCGCGAGCGTCGGGTGGTGCCGGGCGTCGGACGCGACGCGGTGCAGCGGGTCAGCTCGGGTTCCACGGTCATCGTCGCCCGATCCCTCGCCGGCGATGCACCCGAGGCCACGGGCGGGGAACGGGCGCGGCTCGTCGTCCGTGCGCTCGCCGTCGGCTACGGGCTCGTCGCCACCGTGGACGAGCCGGACCTGCAGGGCGTCCTCGACCGCCTCCATCGACCGCCGGTCGGGACCGACGAGGACGAGCGCTCGCGGCTCGGCGTCGTCCTCGCCGTCGGAGACGTGCCGCCCGGCACGCGGGTCCTCGCCGCACATTACGTCCGCCCTGTCGCGCGCGATCAGCACGGGCACGTCCAGCGGATGCCGCCTGCGGTGCTCGCGACGTGGAACATGGCTCGCGACGATTTCGACCACTTCGCGTGGGGCGTGACGCCGGAGCTCGCCTCGCGGGTCGGGCTCACGGCGATCGAGCTGGAGCGCGAGCAGGCGGGGCTGGCCGCGGCGCTCCGTGCGGGTGGCTCGCCCGCCTAGCTCGAGCTCGCCTCGGCGCCATGCTCGCTGCGGAGCCGCTCGACGACGCGCTCGACGCCGAGCGCCGGGCTCACCAGGATCGGCGTGCCCGCCGCCTCTTCCCCGAGGCTGTCGACCACGCGGCCCATCGACGCCTGGGCGAGGACGATGACGTCCACCCGGCCGAGGACGTCGCGGAACGCCCCCCTCACGAGCTCGTCGTGGCGCTCGCCGTCGCCGGCCTGGAGCGCCGCGAACGCGCCAGTGGCGAGGCCCCGAACGAGCGCGATGTCCGCGCCGCGCTCGGCCGCACGCGCCTCCACGAGCGCAGCCGTCGGCGCCAGCGCGGACGGGAGCGTCGCGAGGACGGCGATCCGCGCGCCCAGATCGATCGCGCGATCCGCCATGGCCACATCGATGCGCTCGAGCGGCCAGCCCTCGCGCTTCGCGATCGCCTCTGTCGCCCCGCCCATCGATGAGCACGTGACGACGACCAGGTCCGCGCCGTCGTCCAGCGCCGACCGAACCCGTTCGGTGAGGCGCTCCGATGTCTGCTGCGGCACGGATCCCGCCTCGATCGCGTCCGCGAGCAGGGACTCGTCGGTGAGATGCCGGATCTCCAGCGACGGATCGGCATCCCGGGCCAGCGTCTCGAACGTCGGTCGCAGCGACGAGACGGTGTGGATGAAGGTGAGCGTCGTCATCGAACGGCCTCCGGTGGCGTGGCGAGATGGTCGCGAGCCGCGACGATCGCGTCGATCCGCGCGGCGAGGGCTCGCAGGCGCGGTGCGGCGACCTCGTGCAGGTGGCGCTCGATGTCCTCGGCCGCGAGGGATGCCGTCCAGATCGCGCGACCGGCGAGGAACCCGGACGCGCCGCCTTCGCACGCCGCCGCGGCGGCGTCGTCGAACCGGTCGGGCGCCACGCCGTTCGACAGGACCACCCAGGGGCAGGGGAGCGCGGCGGTGATCGCGCGGCTCGCCTCGACGATCGTGGCGCGCTCCCCCGTGCCATGGGTGGGCACCTCGGCCTTGTACACGTCCGGCTCGAACCCGCCGAGCTCGCGCGCAGCGGCGAGGACGGCTGCCGGGTGATCCCACTCCTGGGCCGCGACCTGCGGCGGCCGGCGGACGATCCCCTCGACGAGCGACGGCCGCCCCGCGGCGCGGCAGGCATCGATGAACGCCCTGACCAGGCGCGCTCGGCGCGTGGCCCCGCGGCCTGGACGCCAGATCACGAGCAGCTTGAACGCCGCGGCGCGTTCGACGAACGCGGGCGTCTGGAACACCGTCCTGTCGAGGCCGGTCGTGGCCACCATTCCGCCCCGCGGCTGGCAGATCCGGTCGGCCGCGACGAGCAAGGCGGTGTCGGCGGGCAGGGCGTCGGCGTCGAGCACGCCGGGGAGGCCGGTCTCGCGGTCGAGCAGGACCGCGGATGCGTGCGGCGCGAGGGCGCGGGTCGCCGCGACCTTGAACGCTGCGACGTCCGCGGGCTGCGGATCGCCGCCACGCGCGTCCTCGAGCATCGTGCGCAGCGACTCCCGCTGGTCCAGCGCGACCATCGCGAAGGCACCGGACGATCGCCGCAGCGCGTCGAGGGCCGCGGTCATGCCACGGGCTCCTGGGCGAGCATCGCGTCGAGGGCCGCACGGTCGGGGAGCGCGGATCGTCCGTCGAGCGCCCGTGTCGAGGCGGCGGCGACCGCGTTCGCCATCGCGAGCGCCGTCTCGAGGTCCCGGTCCGCGAGCAGGGCGGCCAGCAGCCCGCCGTGGAACGCGTCGCCGGCGCCGAGCGTGGATACGAGGCCGGTCACGGCCCGCCCCGGGGCGCGCACGACGCGCACCGGCCCCGCCTCGTTGCGAGCCGCATAGGCGCCGCTCGCCCCATCGGTCGCGACCACGAGGCCGGCGCCGGCGGCGAGCGCCGATTCGATCCCGGCGTCGACCGAGCGTGCGCGCGTGAAGGCGAGGAGCGCGGCCACGGTCGGGGCGTAGCAATCGACACCAGCGAGCGAGAGGCCGGGGATCGGGTTGCCCCCGTCGACGGAGACGCGGACGTCAGGTGCAAGGGAGCGGACGCCGGGCAGCAGGGCCGCGCCGGCGTGGTCGACGTGCAGCCATGCCGTCCCGGCGAGCGCCGACCGGAGCCTCGGGGTCATCGCCAACGGCGGCAGGCTGCCGGCGGTCGGGATCAGCGCCCGATCGCCGTGCGGCCCGACGATGGCGGTGGTGAACGGCGTCGTCCCGGGGACGACCGCGAGGAGCGAGACGTCGACGCCCTCCCGCGCGAGCCCGTCCCGGACGAACGTGCCCGCCGCGTCGTCGCCGACCCGGCCCGCGAACGCCACCGGCACGCCGAGCCGGGCGAGTGCGACCGCGGCGGTCGCGGCGGGCCCACCCCCGGCGAGCACGCCGTCGGTCGCGGGCAGGCGTTCGTCGGGGCGCGGCAGGCGCGGGACGGCCACGATCGCATCGAGCGTCGCGTGACCCGCGCAGATGACCGCGGGACGGATGGATCTGGGCACGGCAGGACCCCGGACGGGCGGCGCTGGGGGTCGGGTCCAGTCTGCCGCAAACGGGCCTCGCTTGCGTCCGCCCGCAACGTGGGCGACCCTCCTTCCGTGACCCGGCCGATCGCCGTCGAGCCGTCCGCCCCGGCCCTGGCGATCGTTGCCGACGATCTCACGGGCGCAGCCGACGTCGCGGGCATCCTGCGCCGGGCCGGCGTCCGGACGTCGCTCATCGCCGGCGACCCGGCACCCGGGCGCGGCGCGCCCGTCGCCGATGCCGTCGTGGTGGGCCTGCGCATCCGCACGGCGCCGGTGAGCGAGGCCGTGGAGCGCGCGACGAACGCCGCGACCTGGCTGCTCGACGCGGGCGCGTCGGTGCTCGCATGGAAGATCTGCTCCACGTTCGACTCGACGCCCGAGGGAAACATCGGCCCGGTGACCGACGCCCTCCTCGCGCTCACTGGCCTGCCGGCCGCGCTCGTGTGTCCGGCGTTCCCCGAGAACGGACGGGTCGTGCGCGACGGACGGCTGTTCGTCCACGGCGTGCCGCTCGACGAGTCGCCGATGCGCGACCACCCGCTGACACCGATGCGCGACGCCGACCTCGCCCGCCTGCTCGCCCCCCAGGTCGCCTTCCCCGATCGGATCGTGCGCCTCGACGTCGGCGACGACCCGGCCGCCGCGATCGAGCGCGCGATCGCGTCCGGAGCGCGCTACCTGGTTCCCGACGCGCCGGATGATGCGGCAGCGACTGCCCTCGGCGAGGCCGTCGTCGGCCGGGCGCTGCCGGTGATCGCCTCCGGGCTGGTCCCGGGCATCCTCGCCGGGCTGCGGCGCGACGGCCGGCTGCCGCCCGCCGCGACCGAGCCTCCGGAGGTCCCTCGCACGGGCGGCCGGGCGCTCGTCGTCGCCGGGAGCTGCTCCACGGCGACGCAGGCACAGGTTGCGGCGTTTGCCTCGTCGCATCCCGCGGTCCGCCTCGACACGGCGCTCGCCGATCCGCCCAGCGCCGCGATCGGCGCGGCCAGGCGTGCGTTTCTCGCCGGCGCGGGGGCGGTCCTCGTCTCGTCGACGACGGACCCGGCGGGCGTCGCGACGACCCGGGAGTCGCTCGGACCGGAGGCCGGATCATGGATCGAGCACTGGCTGGGCGAGGTTGCGGCGGCGTTGGCCGCGGACGGCGTCCGGCGGATCGTCACCGCCGGCGGCGAGACCACCGGCGCCGTCGTCGAGGCGCTCAACGTCCGCTCGTTCGAGGTCGGCGCGGAGCTTGCACCCGGCGTCCCGGTCCTGCTGGCCGAGCGCGCCGGCGGCGCGCTGGTCCTCGTCGCGAAGTCGGGCAACTTCGGTGGGCCGACGTTCTTCGCGGACGCGCTCGCGGCAACCGATGGCTGACCCGACCGATCCCGCCGCGGACGCGATCGTCCGCGCCGGCGCCGCGTTCGAGGCCGCAGGTCTCGCCCCGGCCGCCTCCGGCAACCTCTCGACCCGCTCGGGCGACCACGTCCTCCTGACGCCGACCGGCTCCCGCCTCGGCGCACTCGACCCGGGCGCGCTCGCCCTGATCGGTCCCGACGGCGGCGTCGTGGCGGGCCCGGCACCGTCCAAGGAGTGGCCGCTGCACCTCGCGGTGTACCGGGCACGGCTAGATGCGCGCGCGATCGTCCACCTCCACGCCCCGGCCTCCGTGGCGATGAGCTGCCTGGCGACACTCGACCCACACGACGCGATCCCGCCATATACCGCGTACCGCGTGATGCGCATCGGCCGACTGCCGCTCGTGCCGTACATCCCGCCGGGCGACCCGGCGCTCGGCGAGGCCGCCGCCGAAGTCGCGGCAGGTGCCGGCCGTGGCCTCCTGCTCGCCAATCACGGCCTCGTCGGGTGGGGCCGCGACCTCGACGAGGCGGTCGCGGTCGCGGAGGAGATCGAGGCGTCGGCGGCGCTCCACCTCCGGCTCGACGGTCGGGATGTCCGCCTGCTGACCGACGAGGAGCGTGCCGAGCTCCAGCGCAGGTTCGGCTGAGGCGACCGCCGACGACGTTTGACGGCGCAATGGTCGCGTGCCACGCTGGCCGTCCCGAGCAACCCCACCTGTCCCGGAGTCCTCGCCGTGGCCCGCTCGAACTCCTCCCAGCCGTCCGGCCTCCCCGCCACCATCGGCGAGCTGCGCGAATCGGGCTGGCGCTCGCGGTCCGTGAAGGAGGAGCTGCGGGCGAACCTGGTCGCCCGGCTCGCCGCCGACCGGCCGGTGTTCGAGGGCATCGTCGGCTACGAGGACAGCGTCGTCCCGGCGATCGAGAATGCCATCCTCGCCGGGCAGGACATCGTGTTCCTGGGCGAGCGCGGCCAGGGCAAGACCCGCCTCGCCCGGCTCCTCGTCACCCTCCTCGACGAGTGGCTGCCCATCGTCCGCGGCGGCGAGCTCAACGACGACCCGTTTGCCCCGATCAGCGCCGCCGCCCGGGCGCTCGTGGCGGAGGGCGGCGACGTGACGCCCATCGACTGGCTGCCACGCGATCGCCGCTACGCGGAGAAGCTCGCGACGCCCGACATCACGATCGCCGACCTCATCGGCGAGGTCGACCCGATCCGCGTCGCCGAGGGCCGCTACCTCTCGGACGAGCTCACGCTCCACTTCGGGCTCGTGCCGCGCGCGAACCGTGGCATCTTCGCGATCAACGAGCTGCCCGACCTCGCCGAGCGGATCCAGGTGGGCCTGCTCAACATCCTCGAGGAGCGCGACGTCCAGGTGCGCGGGTTCCAGATCCGCCTGCCGCTCGACCTGTTCGTGGTCGCGTCGGCGAACCCGGAGGACTACACGAGCCGCGGCCGGATCATCACCCCGCTCAAGGACCGCCTGGGCTCGCAGATCCGGACGCACTACCCGCGAAGCCTCGACGACGAGGTCGCGATCGTGCGCCAGGAGAAGCAGCGCTTCCCGGCCGACGACGCGATCCCGCCGGTCGTCGTGCCTTCGTTCATGGAGGAGCTGGTCGCGGAGCTGACCCACCTCGCCCGCCGCTCCCCGGAGATCAGCCAGCGGTCGGGGGTGTCGGTCCGCGTCTCGGTCGCGAACATGGAGGTCCTGGAGGCCGCGGCGATCAAGCGCGCGGTCCGGCTCGGCGAGGCCGTTGCGGCGCCGCGGATCTCGGACCTGGGCGCGGTGTTGGCGACCACGACCGGCAAGGTGGAGGTCGAGACCGTCGGCGAGGACACGCCCGAGGAGCGGATCGTGGAGCGCCTGGTGACCAAGGCCGTGTTCGCGACGTTCAACCGGTACTCGTCGGTGGACCGGCTGGAGCCCGTGCTCGAGGCGTTCGACGACGGCCTGGTGCTCGAGACCGGCGAGCGCATCCCGTCACGCGAGTACGTGCGCTGGATGCGCGAGGTGCCCGGCCTGGGCGAGGCCGTCGAGCAGCTCGGGACGTTCGACGCGACCGAGGGAGCCCAGGACCCCGCGCTCGTCGCATCCGCGGTCGAGTTCCTGCTCGAGGGGCTCCACCTCCAGCGCCGGCTGAACAAGGACCGCGGCCCCGCCGGCGTCACATACCGGCGCTGAGCCTCCACAGCCGGCCGTTGCCATGGCCTTCCTGACACCCGACCCCCGCCACCTCGACCGGACCGACCGCCCCCGGCCGCGCACCGACGCCCCGCTCCCGGCCGCCGCACGGTACCGCGCGTGGGACGGCTCGCAGGCCGTCCCCGACCTGACCGCGGACGAGATCGTCGACCAGCTCGCGGACGACCTGCTGGAGCACGGCGACCTGTCCGAGGCGCTGCGCGACCTGATGGACCGGGGCGTGCGCACCGACGATCCCGCGCGCGGCGACATGCGCGGGCTGCGGGACCTGCTCGACCGGATCCGGGAGCGCCGCCGCGAGATCCTCCGCGAGGGCCAGCTGGCGGACCCGCTCGCCGACGTCCGTGAGCGCCTCGACGAGATCGTGGAGCAGGAGCGCGAGGGCGTGCAGCGGCGGCTCGACGAGACCGAGCCGGGCTTCGAGCCGCGGGCGGCCGAGGTGGGCGAGGACCAGGGCGCCGCCGATCCGCGGACGGCCAGTGATCCGACCGCCCAGCCCGACGCCCAGCTCCAGCGGATGCTTCGCGGCATCGCAGCGAAGCGGCTGGACAGCCTGGACAGCCTGCCGCCGGACGTCGGTGCGCGGATCCGGGCGCTCGAGGAGTACGACTTCCTGGACCAGGACGCGCGCCGGCGGTTCGACGAGCTGCTCGATGAGCTCCGCCACAGCATGCTCGACCGGATCAGCCAGGGGCTTGCGGATGCGGTCCGGTCGATGAAGCCCGAGGACCTCGAGCCGCAGCGCGAGATGGTCAAGGACCTCAACCAGCTGCTGAGCCGCCGCGCGCAGGGCGATGAGCCGTCGCAGGGCGAGGTCGACGAGTTCCTCGCGAGGCACGGCGGGTTCTTCCCTGGCGCGCAGACCCTCGACGACGTCATCGAGCAGCTCGCGGACCGCATGGCCGCGATGCAGTCACTGATGCGCTCGCTCTCGCCCGAGCAGCGCGCGGAGCTCCAGGACACGCTCGACGCGCTGCTCCGCGACGACCGGCTCCGATGGGACCTCGCCCAGCTGGCCGCGAACCTGGACCAGGTGCTCCCCGGCGGGCTGGGGGAGCGGGTCCGGTTCACCGGCGACCAGCCACTCGGCCTCGAGGCGGCGCTCGACCAGCTGGGCCGGCTCCAGGCGCTCGATCAGCTCGAGGCGCAGCTGGACGGGGCGGGCGCCCCCGGCGACCTCGGCGCGATCGACCGCTCCGACGTCCATGACCTGCTTGGCCCCGACGCGGCCCGCGACCTCGACGCGCTCGAGGACCTCGCCGACCGGCTCGAGCGAGCCGGCTACCTCGAGCGCGACGGCGATCGCCTCGAGCTGACCCCGCGCGGCCACCGACGGATCGGGCAGAAGGTCCTTGACGAGCTGTTCGCCCGGCTCAACCGCGACGCCTTCGGCGGCCACCGCCTCGCGAACGCGGGCCGCAACGGCGAGCGGGACGAGACGTCAAAGCCGCTCGAGTTCGGTGACCCGTTCCACCTCGACCTCCGCGGGACCCTGGGCAATGCGCTGCGCCGCGACGAGAACGCGCCGTCGGTGCGGCCGCCCGGCGCGCCGCTCCGCCTGCAGCCGGACGATTTCGAGGTCTACCGGACCGAGCACACCACCTCGGCGTCCACGGTGCTGCTCATCGACATGAGCCGCTCGATGCTGCTCCGGAACTGCTACCTCGCGGCGAAGAAGGTCGCGATCGCGCTGGACACGCTGATCCGCACCCAGTACCCGCGCGACAACCTGTCGATCGTCGGGTTCGCGTACTACGCCCGAGAGCTCCGCCCGGAGCAGCTCGCGGAGCTCTCGTGGCACACGTACGAGTACGGGACCAACCTCCAGCACGGCCTGCTGCTCGCCCGCCGGATCCTCGCCCGCCAGCGATCGGCCAACAGGGAGATCGTCGTCATCACCGATGGCGAGCCGACCGCCCACTTCGAGAACGGGCAGGTGGAGTTCAGCTACCCGCCGACCCGGCGCACGATCCACGAGACGCTGCGCGAGGTCGTCCGGTGCACGAAGGACGGCATCACGATCAACACGTTCATGCTCGAGCGCTCGCCGGCCCTCACCGACTTCATCGGGTACGTGACGGAGCTCAACAAGGGCCGCGCGTTCTACGCCGAGCCGGAGCACCTGGGCGAGTACGTGCTCGTCGATTTCGTCCAGCGGCGGACGAAGCGCCTGTCGTAGCATCGCGCCCGGGGAGAACGGCCTGGCGCCCGGGCGCATCGGGTGGGGCCGACGAGGAGGGCAATCGGCTCCATGGTCCAGCTCCTGCTGTTCCTGCACGTGCTCGGCGCGATCATCGTGTTCGGCCCGTCGTTCGCGTTCCCGCTGATCGCGGGCCAGGCGCGCAAGTCGCCCCAGAACAGCCACTTCGCGGCGCTGGTGACCGACGTCATCGAGCGCAGGATCATCATCCCGGGCGCGATCGTCCAGGGCATCACGGGCGTCCTGCTGATCATCGCGCTGGGCGCCGACCTGACCAGCCCGCCCTGGCGCTGGCTCATCGTGGGCATCGTCCTGTACCTGATCGCGATCGGCTATGCCGTCGCGGTCCAGGCGCCGACCGTGGCGAAGATGGTGGAGCTCACCAAGACCCCGCCGGGTCCGGAGGGGCCGTCTCCGGAGCTTCTCGCCACGGCGAAGAAGGCCCAGCGCGGCGGCATGTTCCTCGGCCTGCTCATCGTGGTGATCGTGTTCCTGATGGTCGTCAAGCCCGTCGGCTGACGGGCCGTCCGGCAGGGGCTGCCGAGGGGCGATCGGGCTACCATCAGACCGACCACCACAGGAGACCCCGCCCCATGCCGTACGTCGCGTCGTCGCCCGCCGACCTCCTCGCCCACCTCGCGGGTGCCGCGCACGTCGAGGACGACCGCCTCGTCATCGACGACGAGGCCCGGTTCCGCTCGGAGTCGGCCGCCGACCTCGCGTGGACCAACGCGTTCACCACCGACGACGCCGCTGCCGAAGCCGCCCGCTGGATCGTGTGGGAGGCGAGCCAGGCGCTGGGCGCACGCTCCGCGAGCATCCATGAGCTGTACATGGCCCGGGCCCGGGGCGAGGTGTCCGGGTTCACCGTCCCGGCGCTGAACATCCGGGCGTCCACGTTCGACATGGCGAGGACCTTCTACGACACGGCCGCGCGGGCCGACGTCGGGGCCGTCATCTTCGAGCTCGCCCGATCCGAGCAGACGTACACGTTCCAGCGGCCGATGGACTACGCGACGTCCGTCCTCGCCGGCGCGGTCGCGGCGGGCTGGTCGAACCCGGTGTTCATCCAGGGCGACCACTACCAGTTCAACGCGAAGAAGTACGCCGCGGACCCCGAGGCGATGACCGAGGAGATCCGGCGTGCGTGCCGGCTGGCCATCGACGCCGGCTACCGCAACATCGACATCGACAGCTCGACGCTCGTGGACCTGTCGAAGGAGAGCCTGGACGAGCAGCAGCACGAGAACTACGTGCGCGCGGCCGAGCTCACGGCATACATCCGCGACCTCGAGACGGACGGCGTGACCGTGAGCGTCGGCGGCGAGATCGGCGAGGTGGGCAAGGAGAACTCGACCGTCGGCGAGCTGCGAGCGTACCTCGACGGGTACAACCGCGAGCTGGCCGCCCGTCGCCCGGGCTCGGTCGGCATCTCGAAGGTCTCCGTCCAGACCGGCACGAGCCACGGCGGCGTGCCGCTGCCGGGTGGCGGCGTGGCCCAGGTCAACCTCGACTTCAACGTCCTCAAGGAGCTGGGCGAGGTCGCCCGCACGTACGGACTGGCCGGCGCGGTGCAGCACGGCGCGTCGACGCTCCCCGACGAGCTGTTCCACCGGTTCCCGGCGGTCGAGACCGCAGAGATCCACCTCGCGACCGGGTTCCAGAACGCCGCGTACGACCACCCGGCGTTCCCTGCGGCGCTCAAGGAGGAGATCCACGAGTGGCTGCGGACGAACGCGGCGGATGAGCGCAAGGAGGGCCAGACCGAGGAGCAGTTCCTGTACACGACGCGCAAGAAGGCGATCGGGCCGTTCAAGCGCCAGCTGTGGGAGCTGCCCACCAAGGACGAGATCCTCGCCTCGCAGGCGTCGAAGCTCGCGTTCCTGTTCACCGAGCTGCGCGTGAACGGGTCGCTCGAGATGGTCGAGCGGTACATCCGCCCGGTCCCCGTGGCGCGCCCGATCCCGGACGCGCTGCGTACGGCGGTCCCGAGCTGACCACCGCGGTCGAGGGCGGGGACACGACGCTCCCGGTCGCCGTCCGCCTCGAGGCCGCGGGAGACGAGGGGGCGGTCCGCGCCGTCGAGCTCGCAGCCTTCACGGGCCCGGAGGAGGCCGACATCGTCGACCGGATCCGGGACGAGGCTCCCGAGGGCTGGCTGTCGCTCGTCGCGGTCGATGCGGGCGGCACGGTCGTGGGCCATCTGCTGCTGTCGCCGTGCCCCGTGGAGGACGACGATGGGGCCGTCCTCGCCACCGTCCTCGCGGTGGGGCCGGTCGCCGTCGCGCCGGAGGTCCAGCGGCGGGGGATCGGCGCTGCGCTGATGCACGCCGCCACGGCCGTCGCCCTGGCCCGGGGCGTCCCGGCGCTCGTGCTGCTGGGCCACCCCGACTACTACCCGCGGTTCGGGTTCGAGAGCGCGCGGGGCGTCGGACTCGAGCCACCCGCCGACGCCTGGCCCGATCCCGTGTGGCTCGCGCGCCGCCTGCCGGCGTGGGACGACGCGATGCGGGGCACCGTGCGCTACCCGGAGGCCTTCGGCCCGCTCGCCTGAGGCCCTTGCGCCGATGCCGTAGTCTGGGCCGGCGGGCCGGACGGAGGCTCCCAGCGCGCACATCTCGCGCAGCAAAGGAGACCCGCGCAGTGACGACCCTGATCCACGATGCCGTCGACGACGAACGGCGCGATGCGTTTGCCGGCCGCCTGTTCGAGGCGTTGCTCGGTACGTTCGACCTGCTGTCGATCCAGCTCGGCCTCGAGCTGGGCCTGTATTCCGCGCTGCGTGCGGACGGCCCGGCCACGCCACCGGAGCTTGCGGCCCGCGCCGGCATCGACGCCCGATACGCGCGCGAGTGGCTCGAGCAGCAGGCAGTCACGGGCGTCCTCGACGTCGACGATGCGACCGCGGACGCCGACGCACGCCGCTACTCGCTCTCGCCCGCACACGCGGCGGTGCTCCTCGACCCCGACGATCTGTCGACGATGGCGCCCGTGGCGAACGCGCCGCTCAGCGTCGTCGAGGCGTGGCCCGCGCTCCTCGCCGCGTACCGGTCCGGCGGCGGCGTGCACTGGAACGAGTACCCCAGGATCTCGGTGATCCAGGAGGCCGCGAACCGGCCGCTGTTCCGGCACCTGCTCGCCCAGGAGTGGCTGCCTGCGATCCCCGACGTGGACGCCAGGCTGCGTTCGGGCGGCGCGCGAGTCGCGGACGTCGCCTGCGGCGCAGGACTGTCGACGCTGGCGATCGCGCGGGGGTACCCGGGCGCCGAGGTGCACGGGCTGGACCTCGACGCGGAGGCGATCAGCCGCGCACGTGCCCACGCCCGGGCGGAGGGCCTTGACGACCGCGCGCGGTTCCACGTCGTGGATGCCGGCGACCACAGCCTCGACGGCACCTTCGACCTGGTGACGATCTTCGAGGCGCTCCACGACATGGCCCGACCGGTCGAGGTGCTCGAATCGGCCCGGCGGCTGTTGGCGCCCGGCGGCACGGTCCTCGTGATGGACGAGCGAGTGGCGGAGCAGTTCACCGTCCCGGGCGACGAGATCGAGCGGCTGATGTACGGCTACAGCGTGTTCGTCTGCCTGGCCAACGGCCTCGCGGACCCGCCGAGCGTCGGGACCGGGACCGTGATCCGGCCCGACACCGTCCGCCGGTACGCCGCGGATGCAGGTTTCGCCTCGACGACGGTCCTGCCGATCGAGCACGAGGTGTTCCGCTTCTATCGGCTGGATCCGTAGCTCCGGGCGCGTCCACTGGTCGCGAGCGACCCGCGTCGGCGCGCGCGACGCCATCCATCGGCGGAACCCGCTAGCCTCGGGCCATGCACCGAGGCTCGGGTCCGTTCGTCCGGCTCCTCCTCGCCGCGCTCCTCGCCGGCGCCGGCGCGCTGCTCGTGCTGGCGGGTCTCACGACGATCATGCGGCCCGCGCAATCGGCAGGCGGCTCGCCCGGCGCATCGGCCGGCGCCTCCATCGGCGGCTTCCCGTCGGCCGCATCGTCGTCCGCCACGGCCACCGCGTCCGCGGCCGGCAGCCCGACGCCCATCCCGGCCGAGGTCACGCTCCTCGGCGCCGGCGACATCGCCCGCTGCGACGGGACCGGGGACGAGGCGACGGCCGAGATGGTCGCCGCGCGCGACGGCATCGTGTTCACGCTCGGCGACAACGCGTACGAGAACGGCAGCGACGCCGACTACCGCGACTGCTTCGGGCCGTCATGGGGGCGCTTCAAGGACCGGATAGCGCTGCCCGTGGCGGGCAACCACGACTACGGCACGCAGGACGCGGCGGGATACCGCGACTACTTCGGCGACAGGGCCGTCCGCGACGGCACGACCTGGTATTCGGAGGACGTCGGGTCGTGGCACGTCGTCGTGCTCGATTCGACGTGCGACGCGGTGGAGGGCGGCTGCGGCGCGGACTCCCCGCAGGTCCAGTGGCTGCGCGAGGACCTCGCGGCCAGCCGGGCTGCATGCACCCTGGCCCTGTTCCACCACCCCCGGTTCAGCAGCGGGGAGCACGGCTCGGACACCGAAGTTGCCCCGTTCTGGGACGCCCTGTACGAGGCGGGCGCGGATCTCGTGCTCAACGGCCACGAGCACGACTACGAGCGGTTCGCACCGCAGGACCCGCAGGGCCGGCCGGACGACGCCCGGGGGATCACCCAGCTCATCGTGGGCACGGGCGGCACACCGCTCCGGAACTTCCACGACCCAATCGCGAACAGCCAGGTCCGGGCGTCGGTGTCCCACGGCATCGTCGAGCTGCGCCTCAGGCAGACGGGCTGGTCGTGGCAGTTCGACGCGACCGACGGCGCGTTCAAGGACGCCGGCTCCGGCCGGTGCCACTGAGCCTCCCGGACAGGGCACGGCCGGGCATCATGGGTCGATGCCGACGCCTGACTACGGGCCCCAGTGGTCCGCCTCGCTCGCCCGCGCGCCCGAACCCGAGCTGCGCGAGTGGCTCGCGCTCGCCCACGAGGCCTGCGACGCGGCCGACGTGATCGCGATGGCCCATTTCCGCCGCGACCTCGACCTCGAGCGCAAGCCGGACCGGACGTTCGTGACGATCGCCGACCAGGGGATCGAGCGCGAGATCCGGGGCCGGATCCAGGCCCGCTACCCGGACCACGGGCTGGTGGGCGAGGAGTACGGCGTCGAGGCGGGCGACGCGCGGACGCGCTGGATCATCGACCCCATCGACGCGACCCACAACTACATCCGGGGGATCCCGCTGTTCGGGACGCTGATCGGCGTCGAACACGACGGGGAGCTCCAGGTCGGGATGATCTCGGCGCCCGCGATGCGCGAGCGCTGGTTCGCGTACCGGGGCGGCGGCGCCTGGAACCGCGGGCTCGACGGGGAGCGGCGCATCCACGTCTCGCGCGTCTCGGCGCTCGAGGACGCCCAGGTTGTCTACGGGTCGCGTCGCGACAGCGTGGAGAGCGGCCTGATGCCAGGCTTCGATGCCCTCCTCGCCGCGTGCTGGCGGGAGCGCGGATTCGGCGACTTCTGGGGCTACTCGCTCGTCGCGGAGGGCGCCGCAGAGGTGATGCTCGAGGTCGACATGAAGGTCTGGGACCTCGCCGGCCCGCTCGTCGTGATCGAGGAGGCCGGTGGCAAGGTGACCGACGTGGACGGCGTGCGGCGCTACGACGCCGCGACCTTCGTGGGCTCCAACGGCGTCCTCCACGAGGCGATCCTCGAGCGCATCCGCGCTGGGTGATCGCGGCCTGACCCCTGGCGGCCGGCTGGGGCCCGCCGGCGGCTGAGAGGCGACCGTTAGCACGGCAGCTGCGGATGGCGCGCGGGCGCGGCGGGTCGCGGGCGACGGTGGAACGGCCAACCACCGCAGCCGGAGGCACGCCGATGGCCACCCTCAGCGAGAAGAAGCGCGACAACCTCAAGCCGTCCCAGTTCGGCCTCCCCGAGGAGCGCAAGTACCCCATGCCCGACGAGTCGCACGCGCGGAACGCGAAGGCGCGCGCGGCGCAACAGGTGAAGGCCGGCAACCTGTCGAAGGCGGACGAGAAGAAGATCGACCGCAAGGCGGACAAGATCCTCGACCAGTGATCGACCGCACGGCCGTCGCGCGGCTGCTCCGCGGGGCAGCCGCCGGCGGCCTTGCCGTTCTCGCCGTCGCCGCCTGCGCCGGTGGCTCCCTGTCCGACGAGGCGTACGGCTACTGCGTGAACCAGGCGCCCCCCGCCGAGCTCGATGCGGCGGCGGAGGCGCTCAACATCTCGCCCGACGCGGACCGGGACTTCCAGACGAACCCCAACCGCGGCGACTCCACCTTCCAGCGGGTGTGCGAGTACGCGTACGAGGCGCGTGGCCGCGACGTGAACGCGCCCGCGGCCCAGCCGGGCGCGTCGGACGCGAGCCCGACAGCCCCGCTCGATCCCCAGCGCAGTGAGGGCGTCTCGCCGGCCGCCTCCTAGGGGTCGTCCGGGGCCTACGCTGCGGCGGCCTCCAGCGCCTCGCCGATGATCCCGAGTGCCTGGTCAACCTCGTCGGCCGTGGTGACCAGCGGCGGGATGATCCGGATCACGTTCACGCTCGTCCCGGCCGTGAGCACCAACAGGTGCCGGGCGAAGCACTCGGCCTGGACGCGCTTCGTCAGGTCCGTGTCCGGGAGGCGTCCGTCGCCCTCGTCGGGCTTCACGAACTCCATCGCGACCATGAGGCCCAGCCCGCGCACGTCGCCGATCGAGCGATGACGCGCCTGGAGCGCCCGGAGCCCCGCGAGGAACTGCGCCCCGCGTTCGCGGGCGTTCTCGACGAGCCCCTCGTCCTCGATCACGTCGAGCGTTGCGTTGGCCGCCGCGCATGACACCACGTTGCCGCCGTACGTCCCGCCGTGCGTCCCGGGGGACAGGCGCTGCATCAGCTCGCGCTTCGCGATGATCCCCGACAGCGGCAGCCCCGACGCGATGCCCTTGGCCATGACCAGGATGTCCGGCTCCACGTCCCAGTGGCTGACCGCGAACAGCTCGCCGGTCCGCCCGAAGCCGGTCTGCACCTCGTCGGCGATCAGCAGGATGCCGTGCCGTTCGGTGAGCGCCCGGAGCCGGGGCAGGAAGTCGGGCGGCGGCACGAGGTAGCCGCCCTCGCCGATCACCGGCTCCACGATGATCCCTGCGACCTTCTCGGGGTACACCAGCTGGTGGAACAGCAGGTCGAGCTGCTCCTCCCAGTCACACGTGCATGCCGCTGGGTCGTGCGCCCCGGCGGGCGCCCGGTAGCAGTACGGGTAGGCCGTGTGGTATATCGAGCCCGGGAGCGGCTCGAACGCGGCCCGGTAGACGTCCTTCGCCGCCGTCAGCGCCATCGCGTTGCCGATCCGGCCGTGGAAGCCGTAGCGAAAGCCGATGATCACCGGGCGGCCCGTCGCGACCCGGGCGAGCTTGACCGCGGCCTCGACGGCCTCCGCACCCGAGTTCGACAGGAACGCCTGCCAGGGGCCGCCGGGGAGGAGCGTGGCCAGGCGCTCGTACAGCCGCAGCCCCGGCTCGTGGTAGACGATGTTCTGCTGGCCGTGGAGGAGCTTGGCCGCCTGGGCCTGGACTGCCGCGACGACCCGCGGGTGGGCGTGCCCCGTGTTGGTGACACCGATCCCCGACGTGTAGTCCAGGTACCGCTCGCCCTCCGGGGTCACGAGCCACGAGCCCTCGCCGTGGTCGACGACGAGGTTCGTGATCCGGCTCCACACCGGCGGCACGACCGAGCGGTCGGGCAGGGGAGCGGGCGACGGCGCGGTCGCGGAGGCGGTGTCGACCATTGCGGGACTCCTTCGGGCGGGGCGCGGCGAGCCGGCCCGGCGATGACCGGCTAGCGCAACCTGGGGATGCCGCCCGACCGGAGCGACGAGACGAGCACCAGCCCGACGGCGCCGAGGAACACGATCGAGCCGACGACGTTGATCTGGACCGGGAGCGCATTGCGCTGGATCGAGTAGACCCAGATCGGGAACGTGTTGTCGGTGCCGGACACGAAGTTGGTGACCACGAAGTCATCGATCGACAGGCTGAACGCGAGCAGCGCCGCGGCCATGATCCCCGGCAGGATCAGCGGGAACGTCACCTTCCAGAACGTCGTCATCTCGTCGGCGCCGAGGTCCATCGCCGCCTCCTCGAGGCGCCGATCGAAGCCCGCCAGCCGCGCCTTCACGGTCACGACCACGAACGAGATGCAGAACATCACGTGGGCGATGACGATCGTGTGGAAGCCGGTGGGGTAGAGCTTCGGGAGTCCGCTCTCACCCAGGGGCGGCAGCGCCGTCGCCACGAACAGCGTGAGGAGGCTCGCGCCCATGACGATCTCCGGGGTCGCCATCGGCAGGAAGATCAGGCCGTTGAGCGTGCCGCGGCCGCGGAACCGGTAGCGGGTGAGCGCGAGCCCGATCATCGTCCCGAGGATCGTCGAGACGATCGTGGCGATGAGCGCGACGAGCAGGCTGGTGAGCACGGCGTCGGACAGGCCGGGCCAGCCGAACGGGTTCATCCAGCCCTCGAGCGAGAACTCGTTCCAGGCGTAGTTGAACTTGCCGGCCGGCTTGTTGAACGAGAACACGATCATGACCGCGATCGGGATCAGCAGGTACACGATCGCGAGGAACGTGAACGCCGGCAGCAGGTACCGGTCGATCTTCTGCCACAGGGGCTGCGAGGGGCGCCGGGCCTCGGCGGCCTCGGCGGGCGAGGCGGTGGCGGTGGATGTGGAGGTCGTGGCCATCAGCCGGTCAGCTGCTCGCTGCCGAGCGCGCGCGCGTAAAGCGCGACGGCGATCAGGATCGCGCCCATGAGGATGAACGACAGCGCCGACCCGACCGGGTAGTCGTTCTGGATCAGCAGCCGGTTCTGGATCACGTTGCCGATCATCCGCGTTTGCGGGTTGCCCAGCAGCTCCGCGTTGATGTAGTCGCCCATCGCCGGGATGAACGTCAGCAGCGAGCCAGCGAACACGCCCGGCAGCGCGAGCGGGAACGTGACCCGCCGGAACGCCTCCACCCGGCCCGCGTAGAGGTCCGCCGCCGCCTCGATCAGCCGGATGTCGATCTTCTCGAGGGCGACGTACAGCGGCAGGATCATGAACGGCAGGAAGTTGTAGGTCAGCCCGGCGACCTGGGCGACCGGCGTCCCGAGCAGCGTGAACGTGCCGGGCAGGATCCCGAACGTGTGCTTGAGCGGGCCGAGCAGCGGCCCCTCGTCACCCAGCAGGATCTTCCAGCTGATCGTCCGGATCAGGAAGCTGGTGAAGAACGGTGCGATGACGAGGAACAGGATGAGGTTCTTGTGGCGGCCGCCCCGGAACGCGATGTAGTACGCCACGGGGAACCCGATCGCGAACGTGAGCAGCGTCGCGAGGCCGCCGTACAGGATCGAGTTCAGGAACTGCTTGCCGAACTTCGTCAGCCCCTCGATGTAGGCGTCCGGGCTCAGCGTGAGCACGAACCCGTCCTCGAGGGACCCCGTCGAGATCGAGTACGTGAACATCTGGATGACGGGCAGCACGTAGAAGAAGAACAGCCACAGCAGCCCGGGGGCGAGCAGCAGCCACGGCACCGCCTTGCCGAAGCGCCGGCGGAGGCCGGGCCCGGTGGGGGGTGCCGTGGTCGTCGCGGCGCTCATCTGGTCGTCGCGGTCATCCGGTCGGGGTGCCTACGTGCCCGAGAGGGTGGCGAACAGCTCGTTCATGAGTGCCTCCTGCTCCTCGCTGAGGGCCTGGAAGCTGTGGAACTTGCCCGCCGTCTCGGCGTCGGGGAACAGCAGCGGGTTGGTCGCCGCCTCGGGGTCGAGCGCCTTGATCTCGTCGGCGGCGCCCTTCACCGGCGACACGTAGTACACGTACGCCGCGATCTGGGCCGCGACCTTGGGGTCGTAGACGTAGTTGATCATCAGCTCGGCGGTGTACTTGTTGGCGGCGCCCTTGGGAATCAGCATGTTGTCGGTCCAGATGAGGACGCCCTCCTCCGGGACGACGAACTTGTCGTCGGGACCGCCGGAGGACGCGAGGTCGCCGGACCACACGTACGCGCCCCAGACCTTCTTCTGCGCGAAGTCCTGGAGGTACTCGTTGCCGGTGAACCGGAGGCCCTTGTCGACGAGCGGCTGGATGTCCGCCGCGACCTTGTTCAGGTCGTCGTCCGTGACCGTCTCGGGGTCGGCGTTGATGCCGAGCTTGAGCAGCGTCAGCCCGAAGGTGTCGCGAGCCTCGGTGAGGAACGTCAGCTTGTCGGCCGGGATGTTCCACAGGTCCGCGATCTTCGTGGGCTCGGCGATCCCGTTCTCGGACAGCGTCTTGCTGTTGAAGCCGATGCCGGTCATGCCCGACTGCCACGGGTAGTGGTAGTCCTGGTTCGGATCCCACGGGTAGCCCTTGAGGCTGTCGTCGAGGTTTGCGACGGCGTTGGGGACGTTCGCCGGGTCGATCTTCTCGAGCCACCCATTCTGCGCCACCTGGGCCGCCATCCAGTCGGTGAGCACCATCAGGTCCCAGCCGGTGGCCAGGCCGCCGACGAGGGCCGGCTTGATCGTCTCGACGAACGACGCGTTGTCGCCGATCTTCTCCTGGTAGTCGACGTCGACGCCGTACTGCTTCTTGAACTCCTCGAGCGAGGGCGAGGAGCCGGGCGAGTACGCCTCGTCCTCCGCTGCCTGCCCCGCGAGGTCGATGTACGCGGGCCAGTTGGCGAACATCAGCGGGCCCGTCGGCGTCTGGGAGGCGGCGGGCGGCGCCGACTCCGATGCCCCCGCCTCCTGGGACTGGCCCTCGGAGGCGACCGCGCTGGGCGATGCGCCGCCGGTGCGAGTGCCCGTGCAGGCGGCGATGAACGTCGCGATCCCGCCCAGGGCGGCGCCCTTGAGGACGGTGCGACGGGAGACCGGGGCGCGAAGCTCGTCGTTCATGTGCTCCTCAATCGGCGGTCGCCGCGACAGCTGCGGGGTCGATCGCCCCGGCGGCCGCCGCCTCGACCACGAACGTGTGGTCCGGGATCCAGGACAGGTGCACCTGGTCTCCACGGGACCACAGCTCCTCCTTGGTGGTCCGTTCGATGTTCTGTTCGTACACCATCACCCTCGCGCCCCCGCGGGTCTCGACGATGTACTGCGTGCTGACCCCGAGGTACGACGCGTCCGCGACGACACCCTCGAGCGCGTTGTGCCCGCCGGGCACGGTTCCGCCGTCACGGTGGAGGCGGATCTTCTCGGGCCGGACGCCGACGTCGACGGTCGTGCGCCCGTAGACCGCGTCGGCCGGGGCCTTGACGACCGTGCCGTCGGCGAGCTCGATGATCCCGAGGCCGTCGGCCGTTCCCTGGCACTCGCCGCCGAGCAGGTTGCTGACGCCGAGGAAGGCGGCCGTGAACCGGGTCGCCGGATGCTCGTACAGCGTCTCCGGGTCGCCCAGCTGCTCGTACCGGCCCCGGTTCATCACGGCGATCCGATCGGACATCGTCATCGCCTCCTCCTGGTCGTGGGTCACGTAGATGAACGTGATCCCGACCTCCTGCTGGATGCGCTTGAGCTCCACCTGCATCTGCTTGCGCAGCTTCAGGTCGAGCGCCCCGAGCGGCTCGTCGAGGAGCAGGACCGCCGGCCGGTTGATCAGCGCCCGGGCGAGGGCGACGCGCTGCGCCTGGCCGCCGGAGATCTGGCTGGGCTTGCGGCGCTCGAAGCCGGGCAGCTCCACCAGGTCCAGCATGTCCGTGACGCGCTTCTTGAGCTCCGCGTCCGGGACGCGCTTGCGCCGCAGCCCGAAGGCGACGTTCTCGAAGATCGTGAGATGGGGGAACAGGGCGTAATTCTGGAAGACCGTGTTGACCTGGCGCTTGTACGGCGGCAGCCAGGTGACGTCACGGCCCTGGAGCTCGATGAGGCCCGAGGT
>DASSRG010000161.1:0-2418 GCA_035701885.1 Candidatus Limnocylindrales bacterium | reverse complement strand
TCTCCAGCCGCGCCAGATCGTGACCGTGGTCGCAAGGTCCGAGGACGGCACCGAGCGACGGTTCCGGGCGATCGCGCGCCTCGACGGGCCGATCGAGGTCGAGTACCTGCGCCAGGGCGGAATCCTGCCGGCTGTCCTCCGGCGGCTCGCCGCGTCCTAAGCCTCGGGCAACTGCCGGGGTCTCGGACCGATCGACAACGCGAAGCCCCCGGCCGGGTGACCGGGGGCTTCGACGGGTGGCCCCCTCGACGACCCGAGGAGGAGACCGGGTCGCGGGGGAGGTTCTTCGTCCGTTCGACGCCACGGCCCCCCGTGGTGTGACGCGCTGGCGGACATGAAACGACGCGGGCTCCGGAAGGGAGGTCCCGCGTCGGTGGGGTGCTGTGGTGGTGGGCGATACTGGGCTCGAACCAGTGACCTCACGGATGTGAACCGTGCGCTCTGACCAACTGAGCTAATCGCCCGAGGCTGCGCATTCTAGCGTGCCTCGCGCGCCGGGCGAATGTGGTCACTCGGGTCAGAGCTTGAGACCCGGCCACTTCTCCAGGATCGCGCCGGCTTCGACGCCTTCGACCACGATCAGCTTGGTCCGGCTCGCGGCACCGGCGACCAGCCGCACGTCGCGCTTCGGGATGTCCAGCTCGTCGGCGAGGAGCCGCAGCAGGGCCTGGTTCGCGGCACCCTCGATGGCCGGCGCCGCGACGCGCGCGCGCAGGACTCCATCGGTCACTCCCTCGACGTGGTCGGCTCCCCCACGAGGCGTCAGGCGGACGGCGAAGCGGACGTCGGTAGGGTTCAGGAGGACCTCGTTACAGGAAGGCTCGCATGACGGCGCCGAGGACGAGGAGCACGAGCAGCCCCGAGAAGTCGAGCATCCCGGTCTGCGGGAGCATCCGGCGCACCGGGCCCAGCAGCCACTCGGTGGTGGAGACGAGGAACCCCGCCGCGGCGGTCCGGCCCATCGGGTCCACCCAGCTCAGGATCAGGCGGGCGAACACGAGCAGCCAGAGCACGAGGGCGAGGCCGCCGATCGTCGCCTGGGCGAGGGCTCCCATGCGCCGAGTCTAGCAGCGGCTGCACGAGAAGCCGTCGGCGGCCTCCGCCGGCGTTCCCCACGGCAGTGATCAGGCGGCCGGCGCGGGCCGTTCCCCGAACAGCGCGCGGCCCACCCGCACGATCGTCGCCCCCTCCTCGACTGCGACCTCGAAGTCGTCCGTCATCCCCATCGACAGGTGCGGGCCCAGCCGGCCGTCGCGAGCGCGCAGCTCCTGGGCCAGCTCGCGCAGCGCGACGAACGTCGGGCGGGCAGCCTCCGCCGCGTCGACGAGCCGCCCGATCGTCATGACGCCGTCGACCTGCAGGTTCGGCAGATCCAGGAGCTCCCCGATCGCCGCCCGGACCTCGTCCGGCGTGAACCCCGCCTTGGCCGGGTCGTCGGCGACGTTGACCTGGATGAGCACCGGGAACCGTCGCCCCGGCCGGACCTCGCCCGCGAGCCGGTCCAGCCGACGCGCGAGCTCGACCGAATCCAGGGACTCGATGACGTCGACCGTCTCGAGCGCCCGCCGCGCCTTGTTCCCCTGCAACGGTCCGATGAGGTGCCATGTGCCGCCGGTCGTCCCCTGGACCTTCTCGACCGCCTCCTGCACCCGGTTCTCCCCGAGCACCGTCAGCCCGGCCTCGATCGCCGCCTGCACGACCGCCGGAGGATGGGTCTTGGACACCGCGACCAGCGCCACCTCACCGGGATCCCGCCCCACCCGCGCAGCCGCCGCGGCGATCCGATCCAGCACCTGCCGGCGCGCGGCAGCAAGAGCAGCCACCCGATCAGCCGTCACGTGACCCCCTATCGGGACGTGCGAGCACGATGGCAGGATCGTCGCTGCGAAGGCGCCGCCGAGGACGCGAGCGAGCGCACTTCAGGGTGCGTGAGCGAGCGCCCGGAGGCGGCAACGCCCGCAGCGGCGATTCCCGGCCGGCGACGCGTTACTTCCGGCGGAGGAACGAAGGGATTTCGAGGTCGTCGGCGTCGTAGGCGGCGCGCTTCGGCTCGCTGCCGACGGATCGCTCCACCCGCACGGGAACCGCGTCGGCGTTGCTCGAGCCGTTGCCGTCCTCGGTCTCGGACCGCTGGCGCTCAAGCTCCTCGAGGAAGTCCCGCGCCGGGATCGTCGCGCCGGAGCCGGTCCCGGCGGCAACGGCTGCCGGCTGGCGCAGCGAGCTCGTGCTGGCGACGCGCTCGCCGGTCGTCGTCGCGGCCCGGTCGGGCCGGCGCTTGCCGTCGAACCCGGTGGCGATGACGGTGATCATCACCTCCTCGCCGAGGCGCTCGTTGAAGCTCGTGCCGAAGATGATGTTCGCCTCGGGATCCGCGGCGGCGCGGATCTCCTCGGCGGCCTCGGTGACCTCCCACAGGGT
>DASSRG010000160.1:0-10492 GCA_035701885.1 Candidatus Limnocylindrales bacterium | reverse complement strand
GCGTCGCGATCGGGCGGAAGGGAATCGGTCACGGCATGATGCTAGCCCCGCCCGACGGGGCCGGCCGCGACGACCGGGTGACAGCTTGGCCGCCCGCGGACCTCGTGGGCGTCCGGATTCCTGCCGAATCGTGTCCGGTTTCGGTACCATGGCGGGATGCGCGCGTCCCGCCTGCTCTCCCTGCTCCTGCTCCTCCAGACACGCGGGGGCATGACCGCCGCCGAGCTTGCCGAAGAGCTCGAGGTCTCGGTCCGCACCGTCCATCGCGACGTCGAGGCACTGGGCGCCGCGGGCATCCCCGTCTATGCGGAACGCGGCCCGCACGGTGGCATCCGGCTCATCGACGGGTACCGCACGCGCCTCACCGGGATGACGACCGAGGAAGCCGATGCCCTGTTCCTGTCCGGGCTGCCGGGGGCGGCCGCGGAGCTCGGTCTGGGCACCGTCGTCGCGTCCTCGCGGCTCAAGGTCCTCGCGGCGCTCCCCGTCGAGCTGCGCGGCCGGGCGACCCGGCTCCTGGAGCGGTTCCACCTCGACGCCGCGGGCTGGTTCCGACCGGGCGACACGGTGCCCTGGCTGGCGACGATCGCGGAGTCCGTCTGGGAGGGCTCGCGGATCGAGCTCGAGTACGACCGCGGCGACCGGTCCGTCCGGCGGCTCGTCGACCCGCTGGGCATCGTGCTCAAGGCGGGCAACTGGTATCTCGTCGCGGCGCACGAGGGTCAGCTGCGGACGTACCGGGTGTCCCGTGTGAGGGACGTCGAGCCCACCGACCAACGCTGCGTGCGGCCGGATGGGTTCGACCTGTCGAGCTACTGGGCGGAGTCCACCGCCGCGTACGAGCGCGAGGCGCCGCGGATCGAGGTCACGCTCCGAGCCCGCAGGGGCTCGTCGCGGTGGCTCGAGGACGTGATCGACACGCCCGTGCTCTCCGCCGGCGTGGAGCTCCCGGACCCGGATCCCGCCTGGCGGACCCTGCGCCTGACGCTCGACTGGCCGCGCGAGGTCGCGGGCCGGCTGCTGGCGCTCGGTGGCGCCGTGGAAGTCCTCGAGCCGCCCGAGCTGCGCGCCGAGATCGCCGCCCTGGCGGCCGAGGCGGCGGCGATCTACGCCCCGGCGACGGGCGAGACCGCGACCGCCTGAAGCTGCATCAGAAGCCGAACGCCGGCCGCGGCTCGCGGCGGAGCTCGGGGCGCCGCGGCCCTGCAACCACCACGCCCGAGTCCGGCACCTCGGGGTGCCGGCTGCCCGACGCGAGGCCACGGGTTCGCGGCAGCCGGTCCCGGATGTCACGCTCGCGGTCGGCCTGGACCGCATTGCTCAGCTCGTGAAGGTGGAACATCGGGCACCTCGTCCGTCGGTCGTTCTCGATGTCCGTACCGTATCGCTCGTCCATGACACAACCTGTCATGATCTCAACGATCGCGGGCAACCTGGACGTGTGAGCCCGGCGATGAGCCGTTGTGAGACACCCGTCACGGGGTCGCCGCCGCCGGTGCTGTGCGTGCGCGCGCTCCTCGGGCATCGTCGAGTCATCGTGGCCACCAGCGAACCTGATCTGCTCGCGCTCGCCGAACGCGTCGACGCGCTCGCCGCCGAGCGCACGTCAGGACGCGTGGTCGGTGACGATGCCGCGCGTCGGGCGGCGAGGCTCCGGGATCACCTCGCCGGCCACGTGCTTCCCCGGGCCCGCAGCCTGGACGCGCCGCTGCTCGTGCTGCTGATCGGGCCCACGGGTGCCGGCAAGTCCAGCCTCGTCAACGCGCTGGCCGGCCGGCCGGTGTCGCGATCGGGCGTCCTGCGACCGACCACGCGAGAGCTGGTCGCGGTCGTCCATCCGGCCGATCGCGACGCGTTGCTCGCCGAGACCGCGCCGCTGGTCACCCTCGCCGGGGAGCGGCTGCGCGTCGTGACCGACGAGGCCGCACCGCGCGGGATCGCGCTCGTCGACGCCCCGGACGTGGACTCCATCGAGCACGCGAACCGCGAGCTCACCGACCGGCTCGCCGAGGCCGCCGACCTGGGCATCTTCGTCACGACGGCCACCCGGTATGCCGACCGGGTGCCGTGGGACGTCCTGCTTCGCGCCCGCGACCGCGGCCTGCCGCTCGTCGTCGTGATCAACCGGATGCCCGAGGAGCCCGCGGACCGCGTCGCGGTGCTCGACGACCTCGACCGGCTGCTCGCCGAGTTCGGGATCGACGCCCGCGGGCTCGAGCGGGCGACGCCGGCGGACGAGGATGGTGACGCGGGCGCTCTCGCGGTCCTGCCGGTCCCCGAGGGCGCCGTCGACCCGCAGACCGACGGGCTCGCCGGGAACGCCGTCGCCCCGCTTCGCGCCCGGATCGACGCCCTCGGCCGGGACCGTGACGCGCGGCGCGCCCTCGCGGCGCGCGCGTTGGCCGGCAGCCTCGCGGGACTCGCACCGCTCATCGAGCGCGTCGCAGACGACGCGGATCACGAGGCGATCGACGCGGACGCGCTCACGAGGACCGCCCGGTCCGCGTTCGAATCGGAGCTCGGCTCGCTGCGCGACGACCTCTCGCGGGGCACGTTCCTGCGTGCGGAGGCGCTCCGCCAGTGGCAGTCGTTCGTGGGGGCGGACGAGGTGACCCGGCTGTTCTCGACGGGCATCGGCAAGGTCCGCGGCACGCTCTCGGCGCTGATCCGGGGGACGCCGAAGGCACCGGTCGCGGAGGTCCGTGAGGAGGCGCTCGCCGACATCGTCGCGCTCGCCCGGTCGCACGCGGCCGAGGCGGCACGCCGGACCGCCGCGGACTGGGCCGACGAGCCCGCGACGCGCGACGCGATCACGGACGACCCGACGCTGTGGGGCCCCTCGCCGCGGTTCGACGAGCGGCTGACCGGCCGCCTCGAAGGCTGGGTGGAGTCGATCGCGGCAGACGTCCAGGCGACGGGCGGCGGGAAGCGACGCCTCGCAAAGGGCGCGTCGATCGGGGTGAACGCGGCAGGCGTCGGGGTGATGCTCGCGACGTTCGCGCACACTGGGGGCGTGACCGGTGCGGAAGTCGGGGTCGCGGCGGCGACGGCGTTCCTGAACCAGAAGCTGCTCGAAGCGCTGTTCGGCGAGGCCGCGCTGGTGGAGATGATCGACGGCGCCCGGAGCCGGCTCGCGGACGCGCTGGCGGCGTCGTTCGAGGAGGAGCTGGGGCGGTACCGGGGGCTCGTGCCGGACGGCGCCGCGCTCCGGGACCTGGCGTCCCGGCTGCGGGACGGCGCGAGGGACGTGGCGGCGCTCCAGCCCGCGATCCCGCTCGATGCGCGCGCCGTGGCGGTGGACGGCGGATCGACGACCGACGACGGCGCGCCGCGCCTCGAGCCCGCCGACGCCCGATGACGACGTCGACCATCCCCGGTGAGCGCGCCCGGCGCCTGTCCGGGATCCAGCGCGGCTCGAGCGGCATCGAGCGCTGCCTCATCGCGCTCGACGACGCGATCGGCGCTGCCCGCGGCCTGGATCTCGACACGGCGGCCGCGGAGACGGTCCTGGCGGAGGCGAAGGATCGCCTGGGCCTGGTGGCCGACGCCTACGTCCTCGCGCTCGTCGGGGGCACGGGCGTCGGCAAGTCGTCGCTCCTCAACGCGCTGGCGGGTCGAACCGTGAGCGAGGCCGGCGCCCGACGCCCGACGACCGGACGCCCCGTCGCCTGGGTGTCGACGGCCGCTGCGCCGCGCGTCTCGCCGCTGCTCGAGCGGCTCGGCGCGACCGAGCGCCGCCTCCACGACGAGTCTGCCCTCGAGGGCGTCGTCATCCTCGACCTGCCCGACGTCGATTCGCTGGAGCCGGAGCACCGGGCGACCGTCGAGCAGGTGCTGCCGCGCGTCGACGCCGTGGCGTGGGTCACGGATCCCGAGAAATACGCGGACGCGCTGCTCCACGACGGGTTTCTGCGCGCCTGGATCCCGCGGCTCGACCGCCAGGTCGTCGTGCTCAACAAGGCGGACCGGCTGACCCGCGACGACGCCGATCGCGTGCAGGCGCACCTGGGCCGCGTCCTCGCGACGGAGCTCGTGGGCACCCGGTCGTCGCGCCCGGACGTCGTGCTGGTCTCGGCGGCGAACGGGAGCGAGGGTGTGGCGCCGTTCCGTGCGTGGCTGTATGACGGGATCGACGCGAAGGCCGTCGTGGCGGGCCGGCTCGCGGCGGCGACCGTGGACGCGGTCGAGTCCCTCGCCCGGCAGGCCGGCGCGTGGGGCGAGCACGGGCGCCAGGCGCTCATCGAGCCGCCCCGGCGGCGGCGCGCGGTCGACGCCGCGGTCGCGGAGACGCTCCGGGTCGTCGATCTGCGCGGGGCGGAGCGGCAGGCCGTCGCGGCGACCCGAGCGAGCGCCCGCCCGCGGGGCACCGGCCCGCTCGGCTGGCTCACCTCGTTCGTGTACCGGGCATCGGGGCGCGAGGCACGCGTCGCGGACCCCGCCGGGTACCTCCGCGGGTGGCGGTCCCGCGGCTCGATGACCCGCCCCGCGGCGCCCGTTCGCGAGGCGGTGCTCGAGGCGCTCCCCGCGACGCCGTCGGCGCTCCGTGCCGGCCTGGCGGCCGCAGCCGAACCGGGGGCGCTCGAGGGACGGCTGGCCGGTGCCGTGGACCGGGCGATCGCGGCCCAGCCCGAGCTCCGTCCGCCCACCAGCCCGCTGTGGACGCTGCTGGGCATCGGGCAGACGCTCAACCTCGCGCTGCTCGTGTTCGCGGTCGCGTGGATCGTGCTGTGGGTGCTCCTGCGGCCGCCGGTCGGGTCGGTCGACGTGCCGATCCTCGGCCCGATCCCGGTGCCGTTCGCGCTGCTCGCCGCCGGCCTCGTCATCGGGTTCGTCCTCGCCCGGCTGCTCGCGCTCCACGCGGGCTTCGTCGGCCGGCGCTGGGCCCGTCGCCTCGCCGACAACCTCCGGACGCAGGTCGAATCGGCGATCGGCGATGAGGCGTTCGCCGCGGTCGACCGGATCGAGGTCGCCCGCCGGGCGCTGTGGGTGGCGGCCCGGGAGGCGGAGGCGGCCGCCCGCTGAGGAGCGCTCGAGGCCGCGCGCGAGCGCCTCGCGGCTTGGGATACTGCGGGCAATGCGACGCGTGGAAGCCGAGGCCCTGGTGGGCGCCCGGCGCGAGGAGGTCTGGCAGCTCTACGACGACATCGAGGGCACCCCGCGCTGGGTGCCATTCGTGGACGAGATCCTGTATGTCTCGGGGCCTGCGCGGGTCGGCTGCGTCTACCGCGAGCGGACTCGCCTCGCCGGGCTCCCGGCGACCGAGCAGTGGGAGATCGTGGAGCACCGGCCGCTCACCCGCCAGGTGCACGTGTCGCTCGATCACGCGATGGAGAGCGCGCTGATCATCACGTTCGAGGCGCGCGGCACCGGGACATGGGTCCACCAGGCGGCGGAGCTGCGGTCGCGGCTGTGGGGTCCGCTCGGCTGGCTGCACGAGCTGCTCGCGTCCTTCGCCGCGGGGCACGGCGTGCGCGCCGCCGTCGCGGGGGCGAAGCGCGCGTTCGAACAAGGCCGCCGCTGAGCGTCGCTAGGCGACGTCGATCTCGCGCACCACCGCGAGGTGTCGTCCGGGGCCCGCCCCCTCCTTGGTGACGTGGTACTCGATCTCGCGAGCGCTGCCGTCCATTCGCCTGAAGCGGAGCGTCGCGTGGAGTTCGCCGCGGTCCATGAGCTCGCCCCACAGCGCCCGCACGTCCTCGAGCGCGGTCGCGTCCTCGGGGTTCGCCAGCATGTCGACGAGCTGGCCGATGATCGCCTCGCGCGGCGCCTCCACGATCTCGGTCAGCGAGGTGGAGACCTCCACGAACCGGCGGTTGTCGTCGAGGATCGCCCACGCATGCCCGGGCTCCTCCCACCATCGCAGGCCCGGCGACACCGACCCGAAGCGATAGACGTACCACAGGACTTCGCCCTCGCCCGGATCGGCGAGGCGGTCACGCGGCCGGACGACGGCGGCCGGGTACCTCGAACGCAGCCGGACCTGGAGCTCCTCCGGCTCGAGGCGCAGCTCGGGACGTGTCTCCACCTCCGCGAGCAACTCCGCGAAGGCCTCGGCGACGAACCGCCGGAACGCGAGATCCTCGGCGGGGAACGCCTGGAGCCTGGGGGTCGGACGCGCGGGCACGAATCGTTCCTTGCCCCCCGGCGGATTGACGTCGTGATCGTGCACGGTCAGGCGGGGCGGAACGAATCCGTACAACTGCGTATTGCACGACAGCCGGGAATCGAAAACGGACCGCCCGTAGGACAGGGTTTCCGGCTCCGCCGCCGCCCAGCATCCCGCCGGAGGGTCGACGCGCCACCGGATTGGTCCGAATGTTGGCGGTCCGTTCGATGTCCGTACCGTATCGCCGGACCGGTCCCGCACCTACGGCCGAGGGTCATGTCCGGGCATGGACAAACGTCGACATCGCCCGGGACAAGGGGCCCTCGCGGCCGGGCGGCGTCAGTCGCGCGAGCGGTCGAGGTGGACCGGGGTGGACCGGTCGTCGGACGTGCGCAGCGCGCGGAGTGGGGCGAGGTCGCGGATGCGATCGGTGAGGGTGAGACGCACCGATGTCTCGGGGTCGTCGAGGTCGGTACGGGCGACGCGGAGGAGCTCCGTGTCGGCAACGGCGCCGGCGGAACGCGGCGCGAGGCGGGCGAGATCGGTCACGACGGTGGGGTCTCCAGGACGGGCCGGCGGCGTGCGATGGGCCGGCGTTCGAACGGCTGGTCCCTCCACCCTATCCCGTGCTCCCCGGATCGCGCATCCCCCGGAAGGACCACCGCGGACGGGACCACTCGCGGCAGGCAGGCTGCCGTCCCGGCTACCCTTGGGGGCGTGATCGAGACCCCGGACCGCCACCTGCCGCTCGACGGCACGCGCAACCTTCGCGACGTCGGCGGGTACGCCGCGGCCGGCGGGAGACGCACCCGCTGGCGGACCCTCCTCCGCTCCGACGAGCTGACCCGACTGCCGGACCACGCCCAGGCGCGGCTCGTGGAGCTCGGCATCCGCCAGGTCATCGACCTGCGCTGGCCGGAGGAGCTCGAGCGCGCGCCGAACGTGTTCCTGCGCTCCGACCGCGTCCGCTACACCCCGATCTCGCTGCTCGCCGACGACCCCACGCCCCACGGCGGGCTGGTGGGCATGTACCGCCACGTGTTCGACGTCCGTGCGGCCCAGCTGGGCCAGGTCGCGCGCGCGCTGCTCGCCGACGACGGCGTGCCCGCGATCATCGGCTGTGCGGCCGGCAAGGACCGGACCGGCGTCACGATCGCGCTGCTGCTCGACCTCGCGGGCGTCGACCACCCCACGATCGTCGAGGACTACGCGCGCTCGGCGGCGTACTTCGCCGAGCCCGCCCGGGTCATCATCGACGAGGACGACTGGCGACACCCGGAGCTCATCGTCGAATCGGAGCCGGTCTATATGCGCGTCGCGCTCGATCACCTCGCCACGGAGCATGGCGGCGCCCGCGCGCTGCTCCGGCGGCAGGGCCTCACCGACGCCGAGCTCGACCGGCTCGTCGAGCAGCTCACCGAGGCCGCCTGATGGGCAAGGTCGGGGCGTCGCTCCAGCTCCCTGCGCCGCCCGAGACGGTCTTCCGGGTCGCGACGCGGATCGAGGACCTCCCGCGCTGGCTGCCCGAGGTGGTCGGCGCCGAGCTCCTGGACGCGCCGCTGGCGCTCGGCAGCCGCGTCCGCCTGCGGATGGGCCCGGCCGCCGGCAACGTCGAGGTGACCGGGACGGTGAAGCAGCTCCGGCCGCCGGCGATCACCGCCATCGGCGGCTCGGCCGGACCGCTCTCGATCGACGTGCGGACTCGGCTCGAGGGCGCCGGGGGCGGCACCCGGGTCACGCTCGAGATCGAGGTCGGCTCGCCCCCGCTGCTCGGATTCATCGCCCGCGAGGCGGAGCGGCGCATCAACGCCGAGCTGCCCTCCGCGCTGGAACGGTTCAAAGCGCTCGTGGCGGCCGAGCCCGACTGACGCTCGCCACGCGGCTGCAAGCGGTCGCGCACTCTCGCGGGCGCGCTCGAACGCCCTGCGACGGCACCCTTCGTTCCCCGGCGGACGCCGGCCAGGAGGACGTGCCATGCCCAAGCAGACGTACGCGGAGAACCCGATCCACCCGGTTCTCAACGACTACCCGGCTGCGCTCGTGCCCGCGAGCGTGGCCTTCGACATGCTTCACCTCGTGACGCGCCGGCGGTCGTTCAAGGTCGCCTCGTTCTTCTCGCTCCTGTTCGCGCTGATCACGGGCGGCGCGGCCGCCGCGACCGGCTACCAGGACTACCGCGAGATCCCCGGGGGAACCGACACGAAGCGGCTCGCGAACGCCCACGGGATGCTCAACGCGGGCGTGATGGGCGCAGTGGCGCTCCAGCTGCTGCTCCGCTCGACCGGTCGCGTCGGCATCTTCGTCCGGCTGCTCAACGTCGCGTCGGCCGCCGGGATCGCGACGTCGAGCTGGTACGGGATGCACCTCGTGTACCGCGATGGGCTCCGGGTTCGTGGCGTCGATCCGCTCGCCGCCTCGCCGGATGCCGGCACGGACACCGGGAAGCCACTCGCCGACCGGCTCGAGACGCTCGTCGCAAAGGTGCCGGACACGGACCTCTCGACCTACGTCGACCAGGCGATGACCGGCGTCGAGCAGGCGCGGCAGGCCGCAGCCCAGGCCGCGAGCCAGGCGGCCGACGCGGTCACCCAGGCGGTGGGCCGCGGCGGGTCGGAGACGGGGCTCGACACCGCTCCCGACGAGCTCGAGTTCGACGACCAGGGCGCGCTGAGCGGCGCGATCCCCGAGGGTGAGCCGGTTGACGTGGCGGCAAGCGTCCGCGAGTCGCTCGGCGACGAGCCGGGTCGCTAGCCCACCCGAGCCCAGGAGACGACGATGGACGAAAGCCACGGCATCACGCCGCAGGACAAGACCGATGCGCCGGAGCACAAGCCGAGCGGCGAGCTGGGCGGCCATCCGGTGAACGCGGACGAGACCGCGCCCCGGGAGCACCTGCCCGAACCCGGTGCCTCGCAGACCGCGGGAGGAGCGAACCGGGGCGACCAGGGAAACCGGCGGCCCGAAGCCGTCGACGACGAGCCGGGGTCGGACCTCTAGCCACCTGCGCGCCGGGCACCCCTCGGCGACGGCCTCAGGCGGGATAGCCGGGGATGGTGACCTCGATGAGCGGGCTGTGCTCGACCATCGCGTCGAGGTCCGTGCGCCCCCAGTTGCGCGCGACCTGGGTCAGGAGCTCCCGGCGTTCGGCCGGGTCGGTGATGATCCGGGCGGTCCCCTCGAGGTCGGCCGTGACCGAGCGCTTGAGGTGCAGGGTGATCCTCGGGTCGGCCTCCAGGTTGTAGAGCCAGCCACGCCGCCGACCGGCCACGGGTATCCCGCTGATGACGATCCGCCCGTCGATGTTGTGGAAGGCGATCTCGATGCGGCGGGGCCGGCCGGTGCGGCGGCCGGTCGTCGTCATGTCGATGACGGTGCCTCGATCGAGTGCGCGTCGGATGGTGTCGTCCATGGGGCTCCGTGGGCGGTGATGAGCTGGTAGTTGCGCGATCAACGGTACGGGCGGCCGGCCACGTGCGCAAACGGGCGAGCGCCGCGCCCTACACTCGCCGGGTGCTCAGGACGGTCGTCGCCACCCGGTACGTGACCCCGCTCCGCGAGGGCGGCTCCGTGCCCGCCCTGGTCGAGGCGGACGACGACGGGCTGTACGTCGTGAAGCTGCTGGGCGCCGGGCACGGCCGCAAGGCGCTCGTCGCGGAGCTGATCGCCGGCGAGCTCGGACGCCACCTGGGGCTGCCGGTCCCGGAGCTCGTGCTCGTGGAGCTCGACGGGGCGCTGGCGAAGGCCGAGCCCGACGGCGAGATCCAGGACCTGCTCGAGCGGAGCGCGGGCACGAACATCGGCCTCGACTTCCTCCCGGGCGCGCTCGCGTTCGCCCCGACCGCGCGGCCCGCGCCCGAGCCGCGATTCGCGGCGGACACCGTCTGGCTCGATGCGCTGACGACGAACGTCGACCGGACGCCCCGCAACCCGAACCTCATCGTGTGGCACCGCCGGCCATACCTCATCGATCACGGGTCTGCGCTCTATGTCCACCACACGTGGTCCGACCCCGAGGCCCACGCCCGGCGCCCGTTCCCGCAGGTCAAGGACCACGTGCTGCTCCCGTTCGCCTCGCAACTCACCGACGCCGATGCGCGGCTCGCGCCGCTCGTGACGCCGGGTGTCCTCGACACGATCACCGCCGCGATCCCCGACGACTGGCTGCAGCCGGAGCCGGGCCTGGAGGACGCCGCTGCCCATCGCCGCGCATACGTGGACTACCTCACCCGTCGGCTGGAGGCGCCCCGCGCCTGGGTGGAGGAGGCGGAACGTGCCCGCGCCGCGTGACGCCGTGAACAGCGACCGCCGCCCGTTCGAGTACGCGATCGTGCGGGTCGTCCCGCGCGTTGAGCGCGGCGAGGGGTTCAATGCGGGGATCGTCCTCCA
>DASSRG010000159.1:0-22193 GCA_035701885.1 Candidatus Limnocylindrales bacterium | reverse complement strand
TACCCTCGGGATCGGCCATCACGGTCCACGTCAGCTGGCCGAGCGAGCGCTCGGCGACGAACGTTGCGCCGAGGGCCAGCAGGCGCTCCACCTCGGCGGCCATGTCCTCGGACCGGAAGTCGAGGTGGACGCGGTTCTTGGTGCGCTTCGGCTCCGGCACCTTCTGGAACAGGATCGGCACCCGGCCGATCTCCCGCTCCTTCGGCCCCAGCGCGACGTACTGCTCGTTCACGTCCTGGCGCTCGTAGTCGAGCGCCGCCTGCCAGAAGTCCACCACCGCGCCGTGCTCGGCGCAGTCCATCACCACCTCGCCCACCCGCAGGCTCATGCGTGTGCTCCTCCCGTGCTTGCTCCCTCTACCGGTCGGCCGGCCCGCCGGGTTCGACGTCGCCGTCGCTGAACCGGCGTGCGGTCCGCCGCGTGTGTGCTCATGCGGTGGGCGGTCCATGGCGGGGGCGACACGACTGGTCCAACCGGTGAGCAGTCTCATGCAGGGTGACGCCGATGTGCGTCGGATTGCTCACTCGATGGACCGTCCGTGCACTCTGTGCCTTGGACCGCCCGCCCGGTGAGCAGCCCCGACTGCCGCCGTCGTCCACTGGGCGGACCAACGGTGCGGGGCACGTCACCACTGGTCCGCCGTGCGGCCGACCTGAGACACGGAGCGGCGGATCGGGCCGCTTCGGTCCGGCGGGCGGGCAGTCCGTGCGCCCCGAGGCACGGATGGTCCGCGCGGCGGACACGAGCCGCGTGGGGCCCTGACCCGAGCCGGGTTGCGGGGGCGCGGAGACGAGCCAGCAGCGGCGCGGACGCGTGCGAGGTGGACCCCGAACGAATCCGACCCCGCTACCGCCAGGCCGGCCGCGCGTCCTCGGGGTAGAGGCGGACCCGCCGGTACGGCTCACGGCCGCGCGAGCGGGACACGATGTTCGCGCGCTCCGCCATCTGGTGCTGGAGCCGCCGGATGTACGCGTTCTGGGGCGACAGCTCGACCGGCTCCTGTTCCTTGATCACGATCCGGATCGCCTGCTCGGTCTCGGACAGCGCCGCCTCACGCGGGTCCACCTCGAGCGAGAAGATCGAGGTCAGCGACGCCTGCATCTGGGCGATCGTGTTCGCCTTGAGGACGTAGATCGGCAGCCCGCGGTCTTCCACCTCGCGCAGCGCGGGCGGCTTCTGGCGGTACTCCGAGCGGAGCGTCATCGCGACGTCCGCCTCGTCGGGCTCGCGCGCGATGATGACCGGCAGCTGCAGGTCCTTGATCGCCTGCTCCAGCCGCTTCCGCGACACGCCGTGCGGAAACACGCGGAGCGTCGGGAGCGAGCCCTCGTCGACGGTCCGCGCAGCCGCGCCGAAGCCGTCCTCGTCCGCGCCGTCCAGCGTGTCCTCGCCGGGGACCATCGCGGCGATCCGCGCCTCCTCGGCGGCCTCGAGCTCCTCCGCGTTGACGGGGCGCGTGCCCTCGTCCTCGCGCAGGGCGTTGAGCGCCCGTGTCGCCTCCTCGCGCCACGCCTGTTGCCGCTGGAGCTCACGCGCGTCGCGCGCCCGCACGTCGAGCGCGGCCGCCGCGGCACCCTCGGCACGCTCGAGCGGTCCGCGATCGGCGATCTCACCGGCGACGAACGGGGCGTTGGGGGGAACGGCGAACCGCTCCCCGGGCATCACCGACGACGAGCCCTGTCGGTCGCCCTCCCGGGCAGACGCCCCACGCTCGGAGCCGCGCTCCGATCCTCGAGGCGCCCCACGCCAGCCGCCGGATGCGCCGGGCCGATAACCGGGACGGGCCGGGAGCCGGTCCTCGCCCGCATAGCCGCCCGTGCGGTAGGAACCGGCACCGCGCCACCCGGGATCCCGACCCCAGGCACCCGCGCCGGAGCCGGTGAGCCCGCTGAACCGGTCGCCACCGCCGACGGCCTCTCGCGCGGACGGCTTCGGCCGCGACTGCGAGCGGTGGACCCCTTCCTCGTCGCGCCACCGGAGCTCGGGGGCCACCGGGTCACCGAGGAGCATCGCGTCCACGGTCGCCGACACGTCGCTGTGGACGAGCACTCGCTCGCGGTCCTGGATCTCGACGATCACGTCGAACGTCGGCGGCGCCTTGCGCTCGAGGACGCTCTTCTGCGACCGGCGGCGGCGGGCCTCCTCGTCGCCCAGGGTGACGCTCTGGATGCCGCCGATGAGGTCCGACAGCGTCGGGTTGAGCATCAGGTTGTCGAGGTTGTTGCCGTGCGCGGTCCCGATGAGCTGGACGCCGCGCTCGGCGATCGTGCGGGCGGCCTGCGCCTCGAGCTCCGTCCCGATCTCGTCGATGACGATGACCTGGGGCATGTGGTTCTCGACCGCCTCGATCATCACCTCGTGCTGGAGTGACGGCGTTCGGACCTGCATCCGCCGGGCTTTCCCGATCGCCGGATGTGGAATATCGCCGTCACCCGCGATCTCGTTCGAGGTGTCGACGACGACGACGCGCTTGCGCTGCTCGTCGGCGAGGACGCGGGCGGCCTCGCGGAGCATCGTCGTCTTGCCGATGCCCGGACGCCCCATGATCAGGATCGACTTCCCAGTCTCCACGAAGTCCGCGATGATCTCGATCGTCCCGTAGACCGCACGGCCGATCCGGCAGGTGAGCCCGACGACCTTCCCGTTCCGGTTGCGGATCGCGCTGATCCGGTGGAGCGTGCGCTCGATCCCCGCCCGGTTGTCGTCGCCGAACGAGCCGATGTGCTCCACGACATACTGCAGATCCGCCTCGCCGATCTCGCGCTCGAGGAGCGTGACCTCGCGGTCCGGGTAGCGCGCCTCCGGGCGGCGCCCGAGGTCCAGGACGACCTCGATCAACGCCTCCCGATCCGGAAGGGCGTCGATCGCCTGCACGATCTCCGGCGGCAGGGCCGCGAGGAGCACACGCAGGTCGTCGGGGGTCTCGCGCTGCCGATCCTGGGATCCCACGCTGGCTGTTCCTCCTGCTCCGCTCAGCGGACGCCTGCCGGCACGAGGCGCGGCTCGGCGACGCGGACGAGGGTTTCCTTCATGAGGAGCGTGACGGTGGCAACCGAGGCGAAGCCCTCCTCTTCCAGCCGCCGGTCGAGCGGCGACTCGTACGTCCTGACGGGCGACAGCACGCCCTGACGATGCACCCGATCGGCATCAGCCCGCGCCGCGATCACGCCCAGCGAATATCGCAGGAGCGGAACGACATCGGCGTCGGGGAGCGCGAGCAGCTTCAGGTAGTGCGGCTGGTCCTCCTTCGCGACGCCAACCTGCGCGAAGCCGTCGAGCTGCGTCCCGTCCTTGCCGCCGCCCTTCGATTCCTGGACGTACGCCTCCACGTCCGCGAACCGCAGGATCGGCGCGAGCGAGCTGCGCGGGACGCGCCAGTCGCGACCCTGTCGCTCCCAGTCGGGGAGGCGGACGCCCTCCAGCCGCTGGACCGGCTGCGGGGTCGCGGTCGCATACAGCCGGCTCAGCGGGACCGCGTCGAGCGGCGTCACCGGCCGAATCCGCGCCTTCGCCGCCTCGGCGTCGGTCATCGGCTCCGGCAGGCGCTGGGAGGGCTCGCGGTACAGGACGCACTCGTCCCCGTAGCGGACGAAGCCCGCCTGCATGAACAGCTCGACGTTGTCGTCGGCGTCGGCGCACGCCACGTGGAACCGGACGGCACCGCGCTTCGCGCCGTCGCGGAGGAGGTGCTGGACGAGCCGGTAGCGCACTTCGCCCGCGTCGAGGCCGCCCACGGCGTCGAGCTCCACGACGGTCCACTCGTCCCGGCTGCTCTCGCGCTCGACGCGGAGGAGGCCCGCGATGTGCGAATCGCGCTCGTAGACATAGAGGACGTCGTGCGGCTGGAAGTAGCCGAGCGGGAGGCGGAACAGGCTGAACACGCCGACGGGCGGTCCGGATACGGGCAGGCCGAGCGACCGGGTGCCCTCGCCGTCCGCCTGCGCGAGCCGTGACAGCTCGCCGAGCGCGGCGAGATCCGTGAGGCGGGCCGCGCGCACCTTGCCGGAGCTTCGCGCCACGCCTACCTCCCCTGCTGCGCTCGACGCGTGGGGTGCGGCCGGCGGCCGGTGCCCTCGCCCGGGTCGGCGTGCTCCGCGGCCATCGTCGCAACGAGGCGATGGAACCGGGTCTCGCCGGCGAGCTCCGGGTGGAACGAGGTGGCGATGACGTTCCGCTCCCGGACCGCGACGATGCGGCCATCCTCGAGGCTCGCGATCACGTCCACGTTCGGCCCGACCGATTCGATGACCGGCGCGCGGATGAACACGGCATGGACCGGCGTGTCGCCGAGGAGCGGAACGTTGAGCTCCGTCTCGAACGAGTCCAGCTGGCGGCCGAACGCGTTCCGCTCGACGGTGACGTCCAGCAGCGGGAGGACCGGCTCCTCACCGCCCTCGATCTGCTTGCTGAGGACGATCATCCCGGCGCACGTGCCGAACAGCGGCTTGCCCTCGGCGGCGAGGGCGAGGATCGGCTCTCGAAGGCCCCAGCGCGCGATCAGTCGCCGCATCGTCGTCGACTCGCCGCCCGGGATGATGAGCCCGTCGACGTCGTCGAGCTGCTCCGGCAGGCGCACCTCGACCGCCTCCACGCCGATGGCGCGCAGGGCGGCGACATGCTCCGCGAACGCCCCCTGGAGGGCGAGGACACCGATCTTCATCGTGGCGTGCCGGGCGGCCGTGTGCCGGCGCCCGCTACCAGCCGCGGACCGCCATCCGCTCCTGGTCGGGGATCTCCTCGAGGGCGATCCCCCGCATCGGCGCGCCCAGGCCCTTGCTGACCTCGGCGATGATCGCGGCGTCCTGGAAGTGGGTCGTGGCCTGGACGATGGCGTTGGCCATCCGCGCCGGATCCTCGCTCTTGAAGATCCCCGAGCCGACGAACACGCCCTCGGCGCCGAGCTGCATCACGAGCGCGGCGTCTGCCGGGGTGCTGATGCCACCCGCGACGAAGTTCACGACCGGCAGCCGGCCCGCCTCGGCGACGCTCTTCACGAGCTCGTACGGCGCCTGGAGCTCCTTCGCCGCGACGAACAGCTCGTCCTCGCGCATGTGCTGGAGGCGGCGGATCTCGGACAGGACGTCGCGCAGCTGGCGGACGGCCTCGACGACGTTGCCCGTGCCGGCCTCGCCCTTGGTCCGCATCATCGCGGCGCCCTCGTTGATGCGCCGCAGCGCCTCGCCCAGGTTCCGGCAGCCGCACACGAACGGGACCTTGAACGCGTGCTTGTCGATGTGGTTCGTCTCGTCCGCCGGCGTGAGCACCTCGGACTCGTCGATGTAGTCGACGCCGAGCGCCTCGAGAACCTGCGCCTCCACGAAGTGACCGATCCGCGCCTTGGCCATGACCGGGATCGACACCGCGTCCATGATCCCGACGATCATCGCGGGGTCGGACATGCGCGCGACGCCGCCGGCGGCGCGGATGTCGGACGGGACGCGCTCGAGCGCCATGACGGCGACGGCGCCGGCTTCCTCGGCGATCTTGGCCTGCTCGGGCGTGACGACGTCCATGATGACGCCGCCCTTGAGCATCTGCGCGAGGCCCTTCTTGGTTGCCCAGGTGCTTGTTTCGGTCATGGTGTGCGGGTACTCCGGGAGGACGCGTGATCGTCGGCCGGCCGGCTGGCCCCGGGGTCGTCGCCCGTTCGAACCGTGAAGGTCCGACGACCGGGGGATTATCGCACGGAGGTTCACAAATCCCCAAGCGCGCCGGGCGCGCGCACGCGCGCGAGGGCTCGCGACCGCCGCGCCGCCATACGCCCACCGGGCGAGCGTATGGCGCGGCCGACGGGGTCAGGCGAGGAGCTCGTCGGTCCGGGAGTCGGGGATGCCGCCGTAGAACGCCTCGAGGACGCGCCGGAACGCCGGCTCGGCGGGGTCCGCGCGATGGAACAGCGTCGCCGACGAGCGGACCTTCATGTCGTCCGGCGAGCCGAGGATCGACGTCGCCGATCGGTCCGAGTGGGCGACCAGCGCCGAACAGCTCTCGAGCAGCCGCGCCCGCAGGACGGGGTGCGCGAGGTACGCCCGCGCCTCGTCGAGTCCCGAGATCGCGTACTCGCGCGACATCGACGACATCCCGAGCCCGGCGACCTGCGGGAACTCGAACCAGATCCAGTGGCCCACCTTCCGGCCCTGTCGCAGCTCGCGGACGGCGACCTCGTGCATGCCCTGCTGCGCGCGCAGGAACCGGACGAGATCGAACGGGTCGGCGTCGCGCGGCCCGTCCATCTGGGGATCACACCTAGCGGACGAGCGTCCGCACGACCCCCGACATGAGCGTCGTCGCGCGGCGGGCGGATGAGGGCGAGAGCCGGCTCAGCGCCTCGACGAGGCCCAGGACGTCGTCGTCGGGCAGGCCGTCGAGCAGCTTCACGAGCCGCAGGATCGTGTCGTCGGGGACCTCGCCGAGGAGCCGCAGCGCGCGCTCGAGCTCGGTCGGCTCGAGGCGCGACACGAGCCCCACGGCGCGGTCGAACAGCCGCACGAACACGAGGAACGTCGACAGCCAGTCGCGCAGGCGAATGAGCTCCGCGTCGTCGGGGTGATCCGCGAGCGCCGCGTTCGTGTCCACGAGGGTCCGCTCGAGCACGGCGATGATCGGGTCGCCCTCACGGACCTTCCGCTCGGCGACGACCCGGCCGAACCAGCGCCAGTGGTCGCCGACGGCCAGGTACGCCGTGCCCGCCGGCCCGCGCCGGCCAACCCGCCGCGGCTCGGCGACCCGCTCGACGAGCCCCCACGCCTCGGCTTCGGCGAGTGCCAGCGACGCAGCACGGTGCGACAGGTTGAGCGCCTCGCGGACTTCGCGCTCGGTGAGCGGCTCCTGGCGCGTCATCAGGTAGGCATGGACGCGCGCGATCGCGGGCGCGACCCCCCAGGCGGCGCCCATCTCTCCCCAGGCGTCGGCGAGCCGGAGCCGGATCTCCTCGGCGATCGGCGTCACCGATCCCGGCTGGGGCTCGAGCGCGCGGGCGGCGTCTGGCACGTGGCGACTCCTCGCGGGCCGGCGGCGGCGGGACGGTGCGAAAACCTGCTCAGCAACCATAGCCGATTTCGACCGCGTAGGATCGCGCCATGCCCAGCGATTCGGCCCTCCGGCGGGCGCTCCAGCCAGCGTTCGAGCTCGCCGCCCGGCAGGTCGACACGGGCCGCGTGCCGTTCGCAATCCTCGGCGTCGCCGATCGCGACGGCGTCGTTCGGCTCGAGGCCTACGGCTCGCCCGGCGGGCCGCGGATCGGGACCGACGCCATCTGTCTCCTCGCGTCGATCACCAAGCCGCTCACCGCGATCTCCGTGCTTCAGCTCGTGGAGGACGGGACGATCACGCTGGAGGAGCCGATCGGCCGCTGGGCGCCCGACCTCGTCAACCCGGACTGGGCGCCGATCACCGCCTGGCACGTCCTGACCCACACCACCGGCATCGACGACGTGGACCTCGAGTCGATCCTCGCCCACGGGCAGGGTCGCGACGATCTCCTTCACCACCTCCGCGCGAAGCCCCAGACCAACCCGCCCGGCAGCCGCTTCCACTACGTCTCGTTCACCTTCGATCTGCTGGTGGAGGCGCTCGCCCGCCACACCGCCGAGGCCTACGAGTCGGACCTGCGACGGCGCGTCCTCCAGCCGCTCGGAATGACGTCCACGCTGTTCGATCCGGCCGCCGACGAACGGCTCGCCGTCCGTGCGGCTCCGGTCGTCATGTACCAGGCGGATGGCACGTTCGCCGCCAATCCGGATCTCGTCGCCGCCTTCACCGCGCTCCATCTCGCAGGCGGCGGCCTGTGGAGCTCTGCGGAGGACCTGCTGCGCCTCGGCCGCGCGATGCTCCGCGACGGCGAGCTGGACGGGACCCGGATCCTGTCGCCCGCGTTCATGCGCCTCATGACGGCCGAGGTGACGGTTCCCGGAGGATCGCGCATCGCGGGCCTCGGCTCTCAGGACGACCCGCTCAGGGCAGACCACTATGCGCTCGGCTGGGGCAAGCCGGGCGTCGCCTCGCTCGGGTCACCGGGGGCATACGGGCACGGCGGCGTCTCCGGAACGCGCCTGTGGATCGAGCCTGAGCTCGGTCTCACGTACGTGTACCTCAGCGGCTGCTGGGGCATGCCGCGCGAGCCGATCGACGCGGTCGAGGCCGCGATCTACGCCGGCGTGTCGGCACTTCCGGCGAGCTCGTGACCGGCGCGGGCCACCACCCTGCGCCGCCGATGCACGACCTCGCGGCCCGTGGGTTCAGCGCCGCCGCCGACGCCTACGAGCGGTCGCGTCCCGACTACCCTGCGGCCGCCGTCGCACAGATCGTGCATCGCCTCGATCTTCGTCCCGGCCGGACGCTCCTCGACATCGGCGCCGGCACCGGCAAGCTCACCCGCCTCCTGACCCCGTCAGGCGCGCGAGTGCTCGCGCTCGAGCCGCTCGCGGCGATGCGCGCTCAGCTTGCGGCGACGACACCCGACGCCGAGCCGCTGGACGGTACGGCCGAGGCGATCCCGCTCCCGGACGGGTCCGTCGACGGCGCGGTGTGCGCCCAGGCCTTCCATTGGTTCGACCAGGAGCGGGCGCTCGCCGACATCCACCGCGTCCTTCGACCGGGCGCCTGGCTCGTGCTCATCTGGAACGTCCGCGACGAGTCCGTCCCATGGGTGGCGGCCATGGGCGAGCTGGTCGCGGCGCTCCAGGAGAAGATTCCGCGGCACCAGGACGAGGCGTGGCGACCGGCGGTCGACGCGACCCCGTTCTTCGACCTCGTGGAGACCACGACCACGCACCACGCGCAGCGGCTCACCCCGCACGGCGTCCTCGACCGGCTGGCGTCGATGAGCGTGGTGGCCGCGGCGGAGCCCGCCGTCCGGGACCGGCTGCTGTCGGACGTCGACGCGATCCTGCGCACGGACCCCCAGACCGCCGGGCGCGACGAGATCGAGCTGCCCTACACCACCGAGCTCCACTGGCTTGGACGCTGCGACACGGCGGCAGGCTGATCCGGGGACGGGCGGCCGCGCCCCGAGCGGGGTAGGATCACCCCGACCGACCCGGAGGAACGATGGCCACCACCAAGGCGCCGGCCGCGACGGCCGCACCGGCACCCACGCAACCGCTGCCCGGCACGCGCGAGGAGCTGCTCGCGCTGCACAAGGCCGCCCGCGCACGCCGCAACGCCGCGGTGCTCGGCGGGCACGAGTGGGAGCAGGCCCAGGCCGAGGTCGGCCGGATCGAGGTCGAGATCGCCCGCATCGAGCGGGCCATGGACCCGCCGCGGGTCTAGCGGCGAGAGGAGCCTTCGACCGACACCGCGTTCCACTCCACCGCACCGCCCGTCCCGGCCCGCCTCGCCGGCGACGAGCCAGGCCGCGCCGAGGCCTACCGAGGGCCGGCGGACGACCGTGGTAGCGTGCGGCCCATGGACGGCGTCGTGCTGGTCCTGAACCAGAACTACGAGCCGCTCAACGTCTGCAACATCCCGCGGGCGTTCAGGCTCCTGTTCGGGTCGAAGGCCGAGGTCATCGAGTACAACCACGCGGAGATCCGGACGGTCCGCGAGACGTACCGCGCGCCCTCCGTCATCCGGCTCCAGCACCACATCCGCCGTCCCCGTCCCCGCGTCAAGCTGACCCGGCGCGAGATCTTCGCCCGCGACCGCCATACCTGCCAGTACTGCGGCCGCGTGGCGAACGACCTGACCCTCGACCACGTGATGCCCCGGCACCGCGGCGGCGGGCACACCTGGGAGAACCTCGTCGCGGCGTGCAAGGCGTGCAACCACCGCAAGGGTGGCCGCACCCCCGAGGAGGCACGCGTCCGCCTCATCCGCCCGCCGTTCGAGCCGCGCAGCGACGTGTACAGCCTGTTCACGCCGTACCTCGAGGACGTGCGGAACGAGGCCTGGAGGAACTACCTCTTCCTCGGCCGGAACTAGCGCCGGTGGGCGCGACCGACGCCGCGACGGCCGCGGCCCGCCTGTCTGTGGCCTGCCCCGCGCACGTCCGCGCGCTCATGCAACAGCTGCACGCGCACGGGCACGCCGTGTACGTCGTGGGCGGCTCGGTTCGCGACACGCTGCTGGGGCGCCGCGAGACCGACTGGGACCTCGCGACCGATGCCCTCCCCGAGCGGATGCTCCAGCTCCTCCCCGGGGCCGTGTACGAGAACGCCTTCGGAACGGTCGCGGTGCGGCGCGAGCACCAGGTCGTCGAGATCACGACCTTCCGCCACGAGCACGAGTACGCCGACTTCCGGCGGCCGCACCGGCTCGAGTTCGGTGACGACATCCGGGCGGACCTCGCGCGCCGCGACTTCACCGTCAACGCGATCGCGTGGGGCGCCGAAGCCCCCGGGGACGACGCGGCCGCGGGCGCCGATTCAGGCGCCTCGTTCGAGCCCGCGATCGTCGACCCGTTCGGCGGCCTCGTGGACCTCGAAGCCGGCGTCCTGCGCGCCGTCGGCGACCCGGACGCGCGGTTCCGGGAGGACGCGCTCCGCATGGTCCGCGCCGTGCGTCTCGCGGCGACCCTCGGCTTCGAGATCGAGCCCGCGACGCTCGCGGCGATCAGGGCGAACGCGGCGCTCGTGGCCCACCTGTCCGGGGAGCGGATCGCCGCGGAGCTCGGCAAGCTGCTCGCCGCGCCGCGGCCGTCGGTCGGGCTCCGGCTGGCGCTCGACACAGGCATCCTCGGCGTCATCTCGCCCGAGCTCGCCGCCCAGCGAGGCGTGCCACAGAACAAGATCGACGGCGAGGACCTGTGGGACCACACGCTCCGGTCGGTGGACGCGGCGCCGGCCGGGCGGCCGGTCGTCCGGCTCGCCGCGCTGCTCCACGACATCGGCAAGCCGTCGACGCTTTCGGACGGCCACTTCCATCACCACGACGTCGTCGGGGCGGAGCTGGCGGAGGCGCTGCTGGACCGGCTCCACTACCCGCGCGCGGCGACGCAGGAGGTGGTCGAGCTCGTCCGCCACCACATGTTCACGGTCGACCCGGACGCGTCGGGCGCGGCGGTCCGGCGGTTCATAAGGCGGATCGGACGGGAGCGGATCGACGACCTGCTGGAGCTGCGACGCGCGGACGACATCGGCTCGGGGCGACCCGCTGACTCGCCGTCGCTCACTGCCTTCCGGGCACGGATCGAGGCGGAGCTCGCCGCGGAGGCGGCGCTCGACCGTTACGCGCTGAAGATCGATGGCACAGACCTCATGCGCGAGCTGGGCCTCCCGCCCGGCCCGCGGCTGGGACGGATCCTCGACGAGCTGGTCGAGCGGGTGATCGTGGATCCCGCCCTGAACGACGCTCCTACACTCCTTCTCCTCGCACAGGGCATGCTTGCTGACATGCAGGACGAAGGCGCGTCGTGATCGAGCTGCTGCTCGAGGCCGAGCGTGCGCTGGACAAGGGCCGGATCGACCAGGCCGAGTACCTCTACCGCCAGGCCTCCATCGCCGACCCCCGCAACTCGATCGCCGTCGTCGGGCTGGGCCGCATCGCGCTGGAGCGGGACGACGAGGCCGAGGCGTGGCGGCAGGCTCGTCGGGCGCTCGAGATCGACCCTGAGAACGCGGCCGCCCGACGGATGGTCGAGGCGCTCGAGGACGTGTGGCGGCGATCCGGTCGGGCGGTGTCAGCGGAGTCGGTGATCGAACCGTCGCCGGAACCAGTGGTCGAGCCTCCCGCGGACGAGCCGGCGCCCTCCGAACCCGTGGCCGAGCCGACGACGATGGAGCCGGGGGTCGCGGTGACCGATGTCGAGGCCGAGCCGGCCTGGGGGATCGACGAGCCGGCCCCGCAGCAAGAGCCCGAAACGCCTGTCGCGACCGCGGCGCGCCTGGAGCTCGACGTCGCTCCCGCCGAGATCGTCCTGGCGGTCGACCCGGCACCGGCGATTGCGGCGCGCGAAGCCGAACCGGACGCCGGAGCCGAACGGGTGGCCGACGCCGAGCTCGAGGCCGAGGCCGAGGCCCAGGTCGAACCGGTGGCAGCAGCCGAAGCTGAAGCTGAGCGCGAAGCCCCAGCCGAACCGGTGCCAGCAGCCGAGGACGAGGCCGAAGCCCGAGCCGAACCGGTGGCAGCAGCCGAGGACCACGCAGGAGGCGAATTCGCGGCAGCAGCCGAGCCCGACGCGAACGCGGAGCCCGAAGCCCAAGCTGAGCGTGAGCCCGAAGCCCAAACTCGACCGGTGGCCGCAGCCGACGCGGAGCCGGCGGCCGAAGCCGAGTGGGCGCCGGTGGGCGAAGCCGAAGCGGAACCGGTGGCCAAAGCCGAGGCGGACCACGAACCCGAGCCGCAGCCGGCCGCGGCCGCGGTGGACAACCCTGAGCCCGCGTCCGTCGTCACGGTCGAGCCGGAGCGCTCGGGCCAGCCCGTCGCGGAGACCCCGACCGAACCCGAGGTCGCTCAGGTCGGTGTCGACCCCGCGGAGGTGGGCGGGATCGCGGCGCCCGAACCAGAGGAACCTGGCGAGCCGGCTCCACTCGACCCCGCGGTGATCGCCGCCGCGCACGCCTGGGAGGCGGCGGTCGCCGGCGTCGCGGAGCCCGAGGCGGCGACCGGAGAGCTGGCCGACGGGCCGCCGGACGTCGGGTCGTGGCCGGCCAGGGACCTCGTGGACACGCCGTCGATCTCGCCCGTCGAGCCGGCGACCCAGCCCACGCCTCGTTGGCCCGTCCCGGTGGAGTTCGAGCAGACGCCTGCGGACGACACGGCGGACGCCTGGGCGGCGCGGACCGCCGAGGTGGCAGATGCCCGGACGGCGTCAACTTCCGCCGAGACGGCCCCGCCCGAGGCATCCGAGGCGCCCGAGGAGGCGGCGGCGGCCGTGATTCCACCAACCCCGACTGACGACTCGGTGGCCGCGGACGAACCCGGTGCGTCGGCCGAGCACGACGAGGAGGGGCCGAACCTCGGTGCGCTGCCAGGCCTCGATCGCGTGCGCCACCTGTTCGGACGGAAGCGCGAATGAGGGTCCTCGTCACGGGCGGCGCCGGCTACGTCGGCGGGGTCTCCGTCGATGCAATCGTCGCGGCCGGGCACGACGTCGTGGTCCTCGACGACCTGACGACCGGCCACCGGGCGGTGGTCTCGCCGCAGGCGACGCTCGTCCAGGGCACGTACGCCGACGAGGAGACCGTCCGTCGGCTGCTCACCGAGCACCGCATCGACGCCATCCTCCACTGCGCCGCCCGGTCGCTCGTCGGCGAGAGCGTCAAGGACCCGGCGAAGTACTACCGCGACAATGTCGCGGGTGGCGTCGCGCTGCTCGAGGCGGCGCGGGCCGCCGGGGTCGGGCGGCTGGTGTTCTCGAGCACGGCTGCGGTCTACGGCATCCCGGATCGCACGCCGATCCTCGAGGACGACCCCCTCCGCCCGATCAACACGTACGGCGAGACCAAGCGCACGTTCGAGGGCGCGCTGCGGTGGTACGGCGCCGCATACGGCTTCCGGAGCGTCGTCCTGCGCTACTTCAACGTCGCCGGCGCGACGGCGCGACTCGGCGAGGTCCACCGGCCGGAGACGCACCTCATCCCGAACGTCCTCGCGGCGGCGGACGGCGGCCAGCCGCTGACGCTGTTCGGCGATGACTACCCGACCCCCGACGGCACGCCGATCCGCGACTACATCCATGTCGAAGACCTCGCCGACGCCCATCTCGCCGGGCTGGAGGTCACGGAACACGGTCCGTCGACGCCGGTGATCTGCAACCTCGGCACCGCAACCGGGTTCTCGGTCCTCGACGTCCTCGCCACGGCGACCCGGGTCACCGGCCGCGAGATTCCCCACGCCATCGGCCCGCGGCGCGAGGGCGATCCTCCGGTGCTGGTCGCCTCGAATGAGCGCGCCCGCGACGTCCTCGGCTGGACGCCGCGTCGGTCGACCCTCGACGAGATGATCGGCTCGGCGTGGGCGTGGCGGCGCGCCCACCCGGGCGGCTACGGCGACTGACCGGAACCGGAGTCCGGTTTCCGCGACTCGAGCGTCCAGATCCGGACTGACGTTCCGTCCGACAACCGAAACAGGCCATCGCAGAAGGTGATCTCGCCGCGATCCGGAGCGGCGGTCCGGTATCAAGGGCGACTGCGCTCGATTCCGGACTCGCGGTCCGCTCGTAACGGATGCCCAGCTCGACGCGGACGGGTCGCTGAGCGACCCATCGGTGCGATGCGCGCGATGGGCCAACCCCAAGCAGCGTGGACTGATGAGCCGCTGCGCGACCGGCGGACCGGCACTCCGGACGAAGGCAAACCGGCCGCCCGGACCGAGGCCGCCCTAGCTCCGATCCTCGAGCGGCGCGCGATCCGGCGCCAGCCGCGCGGGCGGCGTATCGACCGACGCCGAGTCCCCGTGCCGGTGCAGCTCCCCTGAGCCCGCCCAGCGGTCCGAGACCGGCCACACGAGCCACAGCCCGATCAGCATCGTGACGATGAGGCTGAGGATCGCGACCTGGTAGGCGAGGGTCCCGAACGAGTCGAACAGCAGGAACACGATCAGCGCGAACACCAGCTGGCCGATGACCTGCGACGCCTTCCCGACGAGGCCGTAGACGCCGAAGAACTCGCCCACACGCTCGGGCGGTGAGAGCCGGATCATGAACACGCGGTCGGCGACCTGGACGCCGCCGAGGCCCGAGCCGAGGATCGCGCCCGCGACGAGGAACAGCGCGATGCCCGGCATGGCGGGCACCGGGGCGCCGGTCGCCGGGTCGGTGCCGTTGAGGCCGAGCGACAGCGACCCGAGGATCAGCCCCACCGCCCAGCTGGCGAGGATCGCGATCAGCGTCCTGCGCGGCCCGATGCCGTCCGACAGCCGGCCCCAGACGAACGACATCGCGATCGCGACCAGGGTCAGCGAGAGCAGGATCAGGACCGTGGTGCGCTCGCTGAACCCCACCGCCTTCACGGCGACGATGCTCATGACGACGATGACGGTGTTCACCGCGTCCGAGTAGAAGAACCGGCCGAGCAGGAACCGTGACAGGCCCGGCACCTGGCGGGCGTGGCCGATCGTCGTCCGGAGCTGATCCCAGGAGTCCACGAAGTCGCGGAGGCGGACCGGCTGCGCGTCGGAAGCGCCAGGCTCGCGAACCAGCGCGAAGATCGGGATCGCGAACAGCCCGTACAGCACGGCCGCGAGCACGAACCGGAGCTCCACCGGGATGTCGAACAGGAACAGGAGCAGCCCCGAGAACACCGTGCCGCAGTAGCCGATGCCCACGCCGATCCCCGACATCCGGCCGCGGGTCGCGGGCGTGCTCACGAGCTTGAGCGTGGCGTCGTAGTAGATGAGCGCGGACAGGTAGGCGAAGTTCGCGATCGTGAACAGCACGAGCCCGACGAAGCTCCCTGCGAACGCGATCGCCGCGGTGGGCCCGACGCACAGCACCGTGAACAGCAGGAGGTACGGCAGCCGCCGCCCGCCGCCCCGGTCCGAGAGCGCGCCGAGGATGGGCGACACGACGGCATTCGCGCCGACGCTGATGAGGATCGCGAGGCTGAACGCCAGCTGCCCGTTCGCCTCCCCGAGCTGCTCCGGCCGGACGAGCCACAGGCCCATCGCATACGAGATGACGACGAACGAGAAGATCGTGTTCGCGAAGTCGTAGAACGCCCATGCGCCCTTCGCGATCGGCCGAAGGTTGGCGGCGGGCACGTCCGGATCGGCGGGATGGAACGCGGCGGCCGGGGACGTCATCGGGTCTCCTGTTGCGGCTGCCCGGGTGACGCCCGGCGGACCCGCGTGTTGCGATCATAGGCGCCCCGAATACGGTCGAGCGCTCGTCGCGACGCCCGGCGCCGCTGCCCGTTAGCATCCGGGAATGGCGACGGAGACCGGCCCACGCGAGATCGCCGAGGCGTGGCGCCCCCAGCGGCCAGGCCGGCGCGCGGCCAGGGACATCCCGGACGCGATCGTCGAGCCCGACTGGGGCGGGATGCGAGTGGTGGCCGCGTTGAGCGAGGACGAGGCCTCCCTGTTCCGCGACGGCGGCGAGGTCGTCGCGCCGGACGAGCTGCTCGAGGCGCTCCTCGACGCGTTCCGGGCCGTCGAGGCGGTGGTCGAAGGGCACGTGACGACGTCCGCGCTGCGCTCGTCAGCGGGCGCCTTCCCGACGATGCCGAAGGTCGAGCGCCCGCCGATCCTCGTCCCGAAGTGGATCCGCAAGGACGTCAAGGACGACCCGTACGTCCAGGCGCGCGACTACGAGCAGGCCGAGGCGCGGCTGGAGCCGTCGGTCCGTGACGCCCTCGAGCGCGGCGAGCGGCACGCGTTCGTCGCCACCGACCTGCTGTGGATCGACGGCACCTCGCTCGCCGACGTCCCGCTCCTCGAGCGCCGGCGGCTCCTGGAGGGCGTGCTCGGCGAGTCGTTCCTCGTCCGGCTCTCGGCCTATGTCCGGCCATCCGCGCAGCTGACGCTGATCACCTGGGGGACGCTGGGGTTCCGCGATCTGTCGTACCGCGCGGCGAACTCGCGCTACCTCGCGGGACGTGAGCAGCCGGACTGGGCGATCGCCCGTGCGCCCGATGCGCCCGTCGGGACGCCGAAGCCCGTGGCGCCGCGCTGACGTCTCGGCGGGGCGGCTCTCACCGCCGGTTCGCCTCGCAAACCCGTCACAGGATCGCCCCGGTGTCACGAACGGCGGCCACCCGGTGGTAGGGTGAGGCCGATGCCCCCGTCTGCCCTGACACCGGCCATCCGGGAAGAGATCGCCCGCCTCGGCCGTGCCGACATCATGGTCGGCATCCCGAGCTTCAAGAACGCCGCGACGATCGGCTACGTCGTGAAGGCGGCGTCGGCGGGGCTCGTCCAGTACTTCCCGGAGCTGAAGCCCGTCCTGGTCAACAGCGACGCCGGCTCGCCCGACGGGACGCAGCGCGTCGTCATCGAGACGGAGCCGCCGGACTACGTCGAGTCGATCCTCCTCGTCCGGCCCACCAACCGGCTGGACCGGGTCACGATCACCTACCCGGAGATCGACGGCGTGGGCGGCAAGGGCGCGGCGCTCCGGACGATCTTCGAGATCGCCGACGCGCTCCAGGTCCAGGCGCTCGTCGTCGTCGACAGCGACCTGCGGTCGATCGTTCCGGAGTGGATCGAGCTCCTCGCCGGCCCGATCCTCAAGGGCGGCTACGACTTCGTCGCCCCGCTCTACGCCCGCTACAAGTACGACGGCACGATCACCAACACCGTCACCTACCCGCTGACACGGGCGCTGTACGGGCACCGGATCCGGCAGCCGATCGGCGGCGACTTCGGCGTCTCCGGGGACCTCGTCCGCCACTATCTCGAGCTGGACGACTGGACCGAGGACATCAGCAAGTTCGGCATCGACATCTGGATGACGACATCGGCGCTGACGGGCGGGTTCGCGGTCTGCCAGACGCGGCTCGGCGCGAAGGTCCACGACCCCAAGGACCCGGGCGCTGACCTCGGGCCGATGTTCCGCCAGGTCGTCGGGACGATCCTCCGGCTGGCGGCCGCCCACCCCGACTCGTGGCTGGGGATCCGCGGCTCGCACGACGTCCCGGCCTACGGCTTCGAGCGGATCATCGACCCGCCGCCGCTCGAGGTGAACGCGATCCGGCTGCTGTCCGAGCTCCATGCAGGCTCGCTGTCGCTCGCGGAGACGTGGCGCCGGATGTTCGCGCCCGAGAACGTCGAGACCGTGCTCGAGCTGGCGAAGGAGGCCGGAACCGCCGCGGACCGGGCGACGCGGACGCTCGGCCTCGGCGGCGAGGGCGGGTCGGCCGCCGCGACCACCGTCGAGATGGCCGAGGCGCTCGGCGGCTTCCACTTCCCCGACGACCTGTGGGCGCGCTGCATCTACGACCTCGTGATCACGACGCGGCGCGGGGAGATCGACACGGGCCAGCTGGTCGCGGCGCTGACGCCGATCTACTTCGGGCGCGTGGGCAGCTTCGTGATCGAGAACCGCAACGTGACCACCGCGCAGGCGGAGGAGCGGGTGGAGCGCCAGGCGCGCGAGTTCGAGCTGCTCAAGCCGTATCTCGTGGAGCGGTGGCGCGCGCTCGACGCCGCCGAGGCCGCGAGCGCCGGGAGCGCCTCGGAGACCACCTCGTGACCGGCGAGCCGCTCCCGTCCCGCGTCCTCATCCCCGTCGCGAACCCGCTGACGGCGGAGGAGCTCATCCGGATCGGGGCGTCGCTGCTGGAGCCGCGGACCGGCGAGCTCACCGCGCTCGGCATCGTCGAGGTGCCCGAGGGAATGCCCCTCTCCGAGGGCGCGACGCGCGCCCGGCAGGCGCGGCGGCTGCTCCAGAAGGTCCTCGACTATGCGCCCGAGGGGACGGTCATCCACCCGCTGGTGCGGATCGGCCGCCACGCGGCGGCCGGCATCGTGGAGGCGGCCGCGGAGCAGGAGGCCGACCTGATGATCTTCGGCTGGGGCGGCAAGTCCGGCCCGCATCGCGAGGGCGGCGGCCCGGTCATCTCGCCGACGATCGACGAGGCCGTGCGTGAGTCGCCGTGCGACATCGCCGTCGTCAAGCAGCGTGGCGCCCGCGACATCCGCCGCATCCTCGTGCCGGTCCGCGGCGGGCCGCACGCCGAGCTCGCGTTGCGGGTCGCGGACGCCCTGGCCGCCCGCCACGACGCGACCGTGGCGGTCATGCACCTCGTCCCGCAGGGCGTCACCGAGGCCGTCCGCGCGCAGGCCGAGCATGCCCTGGCCGCCTTCGCGCGCCAGCACCTCACCGCCCGCAGCGAGCCGATCCTGCGCGAGACCCACAACGTCCGGACCGCAATCCTGCGCGAGGCGGACCATGCCGACCTCGTGGTGATGGGCGCATCGGCGCCGCCCGGCGAGATGGGCTCGTCGCTGTTCGGCGCGCTCCCGGAGGCGATCGCGCAGCGCGCGCGGCCGACGGTCATCGTGGTCAAGACCCGCGAGCCGATCGGGCGCCAGACGTTCGAGCAGCTCGCCCAGAAGGCCGAGACGCTGGCTGCCGCGGATCGGGCGGCGGAGGAGTCGCGCGCGATCCCGGCCAAGGTCGACCGCTGGTTCGCCGAGGCGAACTTTCACCATTCGGAGTTCTCGGACCTCGCCCGGCTGATGACGCTCAAGGAGAAGCAGGGCCTGACGGTCTCGCTCGTGCTGCCGACGCTCAACGAATCCGAGACCATCGGTCCAATCGTGCGCCGCGCCGTGCGCGAGATGCAGGAGCGCTACCCGCTCCTCGACGAGATCCTCGTCATCGACTCCGACTCCACGGACGACACGATCGCGATCGCGCGCGACGAGGGCGCCCGGGTCATCACCCACCCGGAGGTCTTGCCTCGCTACGGCTCGTTCCGCGGCAAGGGCGAGGCGCTCTGGAAGTCGTTGTTCGAGACCAGCGGCGACATCGTCGTGTGGGCGGACACGGACGTCCGCAACTGGCACCACCGGATGGTCTACGGGACGCTCGGGCCGCTCCTGGTCGAGCCGCGGCTGCAGTACGTCAAGGGCTACTACCAGCGCCCGATCGTCGAGGCGGGCGTGCTCAAGGAGGGCGGCGGCGGCCGGGTGACGGAGCTCGTCGCACGGCCCCTGATCAACCTGTTCTTCCCTGAGCTGTCGGGAATGATCCAGCCGCTGTCCGGCGAGTACGCGGGCCGGCGGTCGCTGCTCGAGCAGATCCCGTTCTTCACCGGCTACGCGGTCGAGATCGGCCACCTCATCGACGCATCCGAGCGGGCGGGCATCGAGGGCCTGGGCCAGGTCGACCTCGAGCGGCGCGTGCACCGGAACCAGGAGCTCGAGGGCCTGTCGCGGATGTCGTTCGTGATCCTCCAAGCCGTGATGAAGCGGCTGGAGGAGCGGCGCCGGGCGCGGCTGTTCGCGGAGCTCGGCTCCACGATGAAGCTGCCGCGGTCCGGCCGCGGCCGGCTCTCGCTCGAGGTCCACGAGCTGGCGGACCACGAGCGGCCGCCGATGATCCGCATCCCCGAGTACGTGGAGAAGCGCCGGGTCCCGAACGGCGACGGCTCCTAGCCGCCCGTGCGCGTCCTGATCGCCCCGGACTCGTTCAAGGGCTCGCTGACGAGCGTCGAGGTCGCGGGCGCGCTCCGCGATGGGTGGCTCCGGGCGCGCCCCGGGGACGATGTCCGGCTCGCGCCGCTCGCCGATGGTGGCGAGGGGACGCTGGTGGCGGTGGCGGCCGCGGGTGGCTGGGAGTGGCGGACATCGGCGGCGCACGACCCGCTGGGGCGGTCGATCCAGGCACGCTGGCTGGTGCGCGACGACGGCGCCGCCGCGTTCGTCGAGATGGCCGCCGCCTCGGGGCTGTCGCTCGTCGCGGCCGGGGAGCGGGACGCGGCCGGGGCCACGAGCGAAGGGACGGGCGACCTGCTGCGCGCGGTGCTCGACGACGGAATCCGCGACATCGCGCTCGGGATCGGCGGCAGCGCGACGACCGACGGCGGGGCGGGGCTGCTCCGGGCGCTCGGGGCGCGGGTACCCGCTGGGCTCGACGCGGTCGAGCTGTCGGCGTTGGACGCGCGGCTGGCGGAGACGAGCCTCCGGATCGCGTGCGACGTGACCAACCCGTTGCTGGGTCCGCGCGGCGCGGCCGCGACCTACGGTCCGCAGAAGGGTGCCGCGCCGGACGACGTCCCCGTCCTCGACGCCCGTCTCGGTCGATGGGCCGACGCGCTGGAGGCCGCGACGGGTCGGCGCGAGCGTGCGACGCCGGGCGCCGGCGCGGCCGGTGGCGTCGGCTTCGGGCTCCTCGCGCTCACGGACCGGTTCGCGAGCCTCCGTCTCGAGCCCGGGGTTGACCTCGTCATGGCGCTGGCCCGGTTCGACGAGGCGCTCGCCGAGGCGGATCTCGTGATCACCGGGGAGGGGCGGATCGACGAGCAGACGGCGTTCGGAAAGACGGCGCTCGGCGTCGCCACTCGCGCGCGCGCCGCCGGCACCCCCTGCCTCGCGGTCGGGGGCGGCGTGACCCCGGGGGGCATCGACGCGCTGCGGGCGGTCGGTGCGGTCGCCGTTCCGGTCGCCGAGCGGCCGCTCACGATCGAGGAGGCGATGACCGCCGGGACGGCGCCGGTCGAGCGGTGCGGCGAACGCCTTGCCGAGCTCCTGTTCGTGCTTGACTAGGGCCGATGGATCCGATCGAGCCGACACCGATCGCGACGGCCCGCACGACGAGGGCGCAGCAGGCGTCGAAGGCAACGACGAAGCCCGCGAAGAAGCCTGCGCGCAAGAAGGCCGACCCCGTCCGCCACTGGACCAGCTACCTGCGGCGCTATCGGCCCGGCCTCCAGCGCTACGTCATCGACGGCCTGACCGCGACCTACGGCGAGCAGGTCTGGGAGCCGCGGCTTGACCCCACCAGCGAGCTGATCCTCACGATCCTGACCCAGAACACCGCCGACACGAACGCCGAGAAGGCGTACGAGGCGCTGCGCCGGGCATACCCGTCCGATCGCGACCCCGAGACCCACAACCCCGGCATCGGCTGGGGCGGGGACGGCCTGCCGACCGCGCCGCCGCCCGACTGGACCCGGGTCGAGTTCGCGCCGCTCCCCGAGCTCATCGACGTCATCCGTCCGGGCGGGCTCGGGCCGCAGAAGGCACCGCGGCTCCAGGCGACCCTCCGCCACATTCGCGAGCAGCGCGGCGACTACAGCCTCGCGTTCCTGGGCGACATGCCGGCGCTCGAGGCGCGCGACTGGCTGACCCGGATCGACGGCATCGGCAAGAAGACCGCGTCGATCGTCCTCGCCTTCTGCTTCGGCATGCCGGTGATGGCGGTCGACCGCCACGTCGAGCGGGTGTCCAAGCGGATCGGCCTGCTGCCACCCAAGGCGACCGCCGACCAGGCGCACGACCTGTTCCTGGGCCTGCTCGAGCCCGACGAGATGTATGCGGCTCACGTGCTGCTGATCCACCACGGACGCGCGATCTGCCACGCGCAGAACCCGAAGCACGAGCTGTGCCCCGTCCGCGAGCGGTGCCGCTTCGTCGACCGGCGCGCCCCCTGACGCGCGCGTCCCCTGCGACCCCTGGAGCTTGACCATGCCGAACCCGCAGCTCGATGCGCTCCTGTCCGACCTCCTCGACGCCGACTTCGCCTTCTCGCCCGTCAGCGCGAGCGGCTACGGCCTCACCGACTACGACGACCGGATGGACGACCTGTCCGCCGACGCGCTGCGGGCACGCGACGCCGCGGCCGCCGAACAGCTCACGGCCCTCGACGG
>DASSRG010000158.1:0-5213 GCA_035701885.1 Candidatus Limnocylindrales bacterium | reverse complement strand
GCGCCCGCGAGCAGGCCCGCGATGCCGGTGAGGAGGATCAGCCGGCCGTCGCTCGACGCGCCCGCGACGCCCATGACGAGCGCGAGGTTCGAGACCAGCCCGTCCGAGACGCCGAAGATGATCGCCCGCAGTGTCCCGGAGCGGCCGCTGCGATGCCAGCTCTCGCCCCTGGTGATCGCCTCCGGGCTCTCCGCCGCGCCGCGGGTGACCGGTGGGTGCGACGCCGCCGCCACGACTGCGGTCGCCTCGGCGGTCCGGGGACGCGGCGCGCGCCGCCGCGCGCCGTTCGTTGCCGGCTCCCCATCGAGCTGCTTCCAGATCTCGGCGTGCTCCCGCTCGTCGGCGGCGATCGCCTCGATGTCCGGGTGCGTCTCCTGTGCGTCGTAGGCGGCCTCCTCGTCGCCCTCCAGCGCCTGGACGAGGTCCGACACGGCGCGCGTGCCCAGCAGCCGTGCGGCGAGGATGATGAACCGCACCCGCGCCCGCGGCCGGGTCGGCGGCGGGACGGTCGCGCCGAGATCACGCAGGCGGGACGCCCAGATGTCGGCGTGGCGCCGCTCGTTGTCGGCGATGTGCCGGAAGGCGGCCGCGCGCCGGGGATCCTTCTCGATCGAGGCGAGCGCGTCGTAGAGGACGATCGCGTCCTGCTCGAGCTTGAGGTTGTCGAGGCTCTGGGCGATGTTCACCTCGTCAGCCTATCCAAGGCCGGCGGCGCGTGAGCCTGCCGTTCGGACCGTCCTCGGGCGCCCCGGCTCGCCCTACACTCCGGTGGCCACTGGAGTCCCCATGCCCGACCTCCCGCCGCTCCGCTACCTGCCCGCGGCCGACGTCACCGCGGCCATGCCGTCCCTCGCCGAGCGGCTCGCCCTGGCCGAGACCGTCCTGCGAGGGCTGGCGGGTGAGGCGGAGCTGCCGCCGAAGATCGGGGTCCACCCGCGGCCGCCCGGCTCCTTCGGGCATGCGATGCCGGCCTACCTGCCGGGAGCCGATGCCTCCGGCGCCGCGGACCGCGTCGGCATGAAGTGGGTCCTCGCGGTGAGCCAGAACAACGAGCGCGGCCTGCCCGCCATCAGCGCGACGCTGCTGCTCAACGACCCGGTCACCGGAATCCCGCTCGCGATCCTCGACGCCGGGCCGATCACGGCGGAGCGGACGGCTGCGATCTCCGGCGTGGCGATCCGGGCATGGGCACCCCGATCCGCCCGGTCGCCGCGGGTGGCCCTCATCGGGGCCGGGGTGCAGGGCCGGAGCCACGTTCCCGTGATCGGGCACGTGCTCCCCGGGACCCGGCTCGCGGTGTTCGACCGCCACGCCGAGCGCGCCGAGGCGCTTGCCGCGCTCGCTCGGGAGACTGAGGGAATCGAGGCTGCCGCGGTCGCGCCCGACGCGCGGGCCGCGGTCGCCGGGGCAGACGTCGTCGTGACGGCCGCGTCGTTCGTGCCGCCGCCGGAGCGCCAGGTGATGACCCCCGACTGGCTCGCCGACGAGGCGCTCGTCGTGCCCGTGGACTACGCGACGTACTGCTCCGCGGAGGTCGCCCGGACGGCGGGCCTGTTCGTGGTCGACCACCGCGACCAGTTCCTCGTCAACCGCGAGGCGGGACAGTTCGACGGCTACCCGGACCCCGCCGGGGTGATCGGCGAGGCGCTGGCCCGGACGGGCCCTTCAAGGCCGGCCGGCCGCGTCGTGGCGACTCACCTCGGCACGGGGCTTGCAGACGTGGTGTTCGGGTCGGCGATCCTCGAGGCCGCCGCGGCGACCGGCCTCGGGACGGTGCTCGCGCGATGACGACCGCGTCGAACGGCGGTGGGAACGGGCACGCGCCGGACCTGCTCGTCGTCGGCGCCGGCGTGATGGGCGCCTGGACGGCGCTCGAGGCGCGTCGCGGCGGCCGGAGCGTGACGCTCCTCGACGCGTTCGGGGCCGGTCATGCCCGGGCCACCTCGGGCGACCAGACGCGGATCAGCCGCTGCGGGCACGGGGCGGACACGCTGTACACGCGCTGGGCACGGGAGTCGCTCGGTGGCTGGCGGCAGCTGGAGGCGGAGACGGGGCTGGTCCTGTTCCGCCAGGCCGGCGCGCTCTGGTTCACCGGCGAGGACCGCGGCTTCGTCGACGCGACCGTTCCCACGTTCCACTCGCTCGACATCCCCGTCGAGGTCCTCTCGGCAGACGAGGTCCACCACCGCTGGCCCCAGATCGCGACCGACGACACGACCGGCGCCCTGTACGAGCCCGAGGCTGGTCTCCTGATGGCCGCGCGAGGCTGCGTCGCCGCGACCCGCAGGCTCGTGGAGCTCGGCGGCACGTTCGGGATCGCGGCGGTCCGGCCGGGCCGCGCGGACGGCTCCCGCCTCCTCGACGTCGTCGACGGCGCGGGTCGGCACCTCGCGGCAGAGACGTTCGTGTTCGCGGCGGGCCCGTGGCTGCCGCGACTGTTTCCCGACGCCGTCGGGGACCTGATCAGCGTCACGAAGCAGGACGTGGTGTACCTGGGCCCCGCCGCCGGCGACGAGCGGTGGACGGACGGGGCGATCCCCTGCTGGGTCGACATGGCCCACCCGTTCTACGGCCTGCCGTCGGCCGAGGGCGGTGGGTTCAAGGTCGCGCCCGACCGGTTCGGACCCGCCTGGGATCCCACCGCCGGCGACCGCCTCGTCGATCCCGATGCCGTACGGGTGGCGCGCGAGTACGCGGCGCGGCGGTTCCCGGACCTCGCCCGGCAGCCCGTCATCGAGGCCCGCGTCTGCCAGTACGAGATGACGCCCGACAGCCACTTCGTCGTCGACCGCCATCCGGCCTTCGACAACGTCTGGCTGGTTGGCGGCGGGTCCGGGCACGGCTACAAGCACGGCCCCGCGATCGGGGCGCACGTCGTGGGCCGGCTGGACGGCGAGCCGCCCCTCCCCGACGACCGGTTCGCGCTCGCGCGACCGGGCGTCACCACCGGCACGTACCGGATCGGCGGCGACGGACTTGTCGCGGCCTGGGACGCCGGCGCATGAGCGGCATGCAGGACTGGATGCACTGGGAGCCGACCCGCGACAAGCGGCGACTCGGGTTTCTGGTCCTCACGCCCGCGCGGGTGACGGTAGGGATCGGCGCGCTGGTCACCATGATCGCCGGGCTCATGCCCTGGGCGGAGGGGACGGTCCCCGGCACCGGCGGCTTCCAGCCGATCTTCTTCTCCGGGCTCGGCGGCGCCGGCGACGGCATCGTCCTCGTCGTCATGGCCGGTCTGACCGGCTTCTTCGTCCTCCACGAGACACCGGCCACCTCCCGCGTCCGGCTCGTGCACGTGATCCCGTACGTGTTCGTCGTCCTCGCGGCGCTCACGGTGGTCACCGGCTATCGCGCGGCGCAGCTCGAGATCGCGGCGTGGGAGCGGCGCGGCGGCACGGGCTCGATCGCGCCCGGCCTGTACATCGCGGCGCTCGGCGTCGCGCTCATGGCGATCGGCATGGTCGCGCTGCTGCCATCGGTGCTCCGCTGGCGGCGCGCGAGCGACGACCCGGCCGACCTGATGAGCGTCTCCCGCCGCGGCGTCGTCGAGGGCGTCGCCGGCTTGGTCGGGATCCTCGTCGGCGGGGCGCTCGGGATCGAGCTCGCGATCTCGCTGACGCCGGTTCCCGTGATCGGGCTCATCGCGCTGGGGGCGATCTTCGGCGGGCTGCTCGGCGCGTACGCGGGGTCATGGCTCATCCGGGTGGCCGCGAACGAGCTGGCCGAGCGACGACACCGGCCCGGCTGACGCCTGTCAGTGCGCCCGCCGCTCCTCGAGCTTCCGGTCCTGGAGGACGCCGTATTCCTCGCGCAGCCGCGCCACGTCCCGCGCGGCCTCGTCCGCCTCGGCTGAGCCGGGGACCGCCTGCGACAGCTGCATCTCGGCCTTGCGCCACTCGGCGAGGACGACGTCGAGGCGGCGTGCCGGTGTCTCCACCAGGGGCACGGACGGCGCGGAGTCGTCGGTCAGCGCCTCGTTCGCCTGGCGGAGCTGGAGCTCCGACCACCGGGCGACCAGTCGGGAGAGCTCGGCGACGTCCCACGCGAGGCGCGCGAACTCGTCGGTTCCGGGTACGAGCTCCCGCTTGCGGGACTCCAGGTCGCGCACCCGATCGAGCATGACCAGCATCGAATCGGATGTCGCGCGCAGCTCGGAATCCTCGCTCATCTGCCCACCGTGCCCCGCCGCGGCGTACGCCCGCCGGGACCCGCGGGGCCCCGACCGTTGCAGTTTGATGGCGCATCGCCGACGCGGAGCGTGCGCCGGTACCATCCATCGCCATGCCCCGCGACCGCAGCCTCGTCACCGGCACCGTGTCGGCCGTCGTCGCGGCCTCGCTGTTCGGGATGCTCGGGCCACTCGCGCGGTTCGGGGCGGAGGACGGGATCGAGGGCGTGGCGTTCGTCGCGTGGCGCGCGCTGCTCGGCCTCGTGTGCATCGGGACGCTGCTGGTCCTCCGGCGAGGCGTCGGCGAGTCGGTCCGCGCCATCGGGGCGCTCTCGCGCCGGGGTCGGCTCTCGCTCCTCCTCGCATCGTGCATGGGGCTCGCGCTCAACCTGGCGATGTTCAGCGCCTTCGGCCTGATCCCGATCGCCCTCGCCCTGATGCTGTTCTACACGTACCCGGCGGGAGTTGCCGTGGTCGACGTCGCCATGGGCCACGAGCGGATCACCGCCTCGAGGCTCGCCGCCCTGGGCCTTTCGACCGTTGGCGTCGCGCTCGTCCTCGTCGGCGGTCTGAGCCCGGCCGACGGCGCGTCCCCGCAGTCGTTCGAGCCGCTCGGTGTCGTGCTGGGCCTCACGGCCGCGGCCGCGCAGGTCGTGTTCGTGACGGTGAGCCGCCACGGATACCGGTCCGTGCCGGCGGACGGCGCGACGTTCGTCAACATCGCCGCGTCGCTGATCGGGGCGACCGTCGTGGCGCTGGCGGTCGGCCAGGGACCGGGCCTGGCCGCGCCACTTCGCTCACTCGACCCGTGGCCGGTGATCCTCGTCGCGGGCGTCGCCGCGGCAGGGTTGTCCTCGCTCCTGTTCCTCACCGCGATCCGCCTGATCGGCGGAACCCGCACGGGGATCCTGATGCTGCTCGAGCCCGTCGTGGGCGTCGTCCTCGCGGCCCTGTGGCTCGGCGAGGCGCTCGTCCCGCTCCAGCTCGCCGGTGGCGCGCTCGTGCTGCTCGGGGCGCTCGTCCTCCAGCTCGGCAGCGAGCC
>DASSRG010000157.1:0-8612 GCA_035701885.1 Candidatus Limnocylindrales bacterium | reverse complement strand
CGCGGTCGAGGAGCGGGAGTGCGGCAAGGCCGTCCGGTTCCAGTGCCCGTACCACGCCTGGATCTACGACCTCGACGGCAGGCTCGTCCGGGCCAAGCACACCGAGGACCTCGAGGACTTCAGCTTCGAGACGTCGGGGCTCCACGAGATCCACTCGGCGACCTGGCAGGGCTTCGTGTTCCTGAACCTGTCCGACGGCCCGGTCGCGCCGCTCGAGGACCAGCTCGGCGACCTCGTCCCGCACATGGCCCGGTTCGAGTTCGACCGCCTCCGGTCGGCGAAGCGGATCGAGTACGAGGTCGCGGCGAACTGGAAGTTCATCGCCGAGAACTACAGCGAGTGCTATCACTGCCCGGGCGTCCACCCGCAGCTCAACAAGCTGACGCCGTACGACCTCGGCGGCGACTTCGACCCCGACGGCGCGTGGCAGGGCGGCTGGATGGAGCTCGTGGGCGGCGCGGAGACGATGGCGCTCGACGGCGGGCACGGGTCGAAGCACGGCCGACCCGCGATGTGCGGCATCACGACCGAGGACGAGGCACGGATCTACTACTACGTCCTGTGGCCGCTGACGTTCCTCTCGATCCACCCCGACTACCTGCTCGTCCACCGGCTCGTGCCGCGCGACGCCGGCCACACGCTGGTGATCTGCGACTGGCTGTTCGAGGCGGACACGATCGCGCGGCCCGACTTCGATCCCTCGGAGCCGATCGCGTTCTGGGACCTGACCAACCGCCAGGACTGGCACGTGTGCGAGCTCCAGCAGAAGGGCACGAGGTCCCGCTCCTGGGTCGCCGGGCGCTACTCGAACAACGAGGCGTCGGTCCAGGCCTTCGACCTCATGGTCGCCGACCGCTACGCCGCCGACGGCATCGAGAGCCACCGCACCGTCCGCGAGCGCAAGGACACCCCGCCGCCGAAGGTCGATCCGGGCCATCACCACACGGACGGCGCGGACGCCGACGGCCACCACCCCGAGAAGGACCGCCACACGGCGCGCGCCAAGGCCGCCGGACGGGTTTGAGCCTGCCCTTCGGATCCGTTCACCCGCTCGACCCGCCCGGCCCGCCCCACCGATCCGCCGACCCGCGAAACCCGCGCGCGTGGCCCCGTTTTCGGGTAGCCGGCCCGCCTCGCCGCCAGCCTGAACGATCCCTGTGAGTCGCCTGAGTCGCGTCCGCGGTTGGTGAACCCGCGGCCGCTCGACAGGCAGTTCGCGTCCCCGCCTCACGCTCACCCCCGCCCGGCTCGCTTCGCTCGTGATCGCACGGCGGCGATCCCATCGCGAGCACGTGGCCTCGTCGGTTGTTTCGATGCGCATCGAACCATTCGATGGCGATCGAACGAATCGACGAAGCCGCTGGTGCGCGATGACGCGTGGCGGCTGGCGATCAGGAGGCCCCGAACGGGCCGCGGACGGGCCGCGGACGGAGGCGGCGCAGACGGAGGGCCGCGCGGACCGCGGGCCGCGCGGACGCGGGGCCGCGCGAGGAGAGGTGTGCCCGGGCGAGAGAGGTCAGGCGATCCCGCGCTGGCGGCCGCGCAGCCCGCCGAGTCGCCATGCGACGAGGATCGCGATCGCGGTGATCGCCACGATGATCGTCGAGATGGCGTTGATCTCGGGCGTCACGCCGAACCGGATCTTCGAGTAGATGTAGAGCGGTAGCGTCGACGACCCCACGCCCGCGTTGAACGTGGTCACCACGAGGTCGTCGAACGAGAGCGCGAACGCGAGCATCGCGCCCGCCGCGATCGCCGGCGTGAGCAGGGGCAGCGTGATGTGCCGGAACGCCCCCCACGCCGAGGCCCCGAGGTCGCGCCCCGCCTCCTCGAGAGCGGGATCGAGACCCGCGGCCCGCGCCCGGACCACCACCGCCACGTACGAGATGCAGAACGTGATGTGGGCGATGGCGATCTGGGCCAATGACCCCTGGCCGTCGAACAGTTGGGCGAAGAACAGCAGCAGGCTGATGCCCATCACGATCTCCGGCGTGACCATCGGCAGCAGGAGCAGGGTCTCGGACGTCCCGCGCGCCCGACGGCCAAGCCTGACGAGCCCCAGGCCGAGCAACGTCCCCAGCGCCACCGACCCGATGACCGCGATCGCGGCCACCTCGAGCGTCCGGAACAGCGCCTCGAGCAGGTCGTCGTTGGCGAACAGCCGCGGATACCAGTCGATGGTGAAGCCGCGCCAGGCGAAGTTGCGCCGCGAGTCGTTGAACGAGAACAGGATGAGGATGACGATGGGCGCGAACAGGAACGCGTATACGACGAACGCGTAGGCGGTCAGCCAGCGGTTCCGGCCGCGCACCTAGAGCACCTCCCGCCGCAGGACGCGCAGCGACGCGAGCGTCCCGACGATCGTGATCAGCATCAGCATGAAGCCGAGCGCCGCGCCCGACGGCCAGTCGCGCGCGGACAGGAACTGGGTCTGGACGACCTTCGCGATCGTGGTGGTCTCGGCGCCGCCGAGCAGGTCCGGCGTCACGTAGTCGCCGATCGCGGGGATGAACGTGAGGATCGCCGCCGCGATGACCCCCGGCATCGTCAGCGGCAGCGTCACGTACCGGAACGCCGCCGCGCCGCTCGCATAGAGATCACGGGCCGCCGCCACGAGATCCTCGTCCAGCCGGTCGATGGACACGAACAGCGGCAGGATCGCGAACGGCAGGAACCCGTATGTCATGCCGAGCACGACCGACAGGTCGGTGTTGAGGAGGATCAGGGGATCGTCGATCAGGCCGGTCGCCCGGAGCACCGAGTTCACGACGCCGTTGTCGCGCAGGATGATCATCCAGGCGTACGTCCGGATGAGGTAGCTCGTCCAGAACGGCAGCATCACGAGGATCAGCAGCAGGGTCTTGTTGCGCCCGCCGTAGCGACTGATCCAGTACGCGATCGGGTAGCCGATCGCGAGCGAGAAGATCGTGGTGAGGATGGCGTACCGGAACGAATTGCCGATCGTCGGCAGGAACGTCGGCGACAGGGCATCCGCGTATTGACCGAGCGATGGCGCGTCGAGGACGACGCCCCCGAACCGGTCCTTGGTGCCGAGCGACACGATGAAGATGATCCCGAGGGGGATCAGGAAGAACGCGCCGAGCCAGACGATTCCCGGGAGGCTGAGGAGCGGCGCTCCGAGCCGGCTACGCACCGGCGCGAAGCGTCTCCCAGCGCGACGTGTACTTCTCGGCGTCGGTGCCGAGGTCGAGCAGCTCGGCGAGGGTGTCGATGACCGCCTGATCCGGGTTCACGGTGGGGTCGGCGAGGATCGCCGGGTCGATGAACTCCTTGGCGGCCGCGTTCGGGCCCATGTAGCCGATGTAGTTGGTGTTCGACGCGCTCACCTGCGCATCGAGCAGGTGGTTGAGGAACAGCTGCGCGGCGATCGGGTGCTTCGCGTTGGCGAGCATGACCGCCGTGTCCGAGCCGCGGATGCCGCCCTCGGACGGGATGAAGAACTTGACCGACGGCCGCTCCTCGACCACCTGGTATACGTCGGAGCCCCAGGCGTGCGACACCCAGGCATCGCCGCTCGAGAGCACGCCGATGTCGTCGGTGGTGTACGTCCGGACGAGCGGCTTCTGGGCCTGGAGCTCGGCGAGCGCCTTGTCCAGGTCGGCCTCGTTGGTCGTGTTCGGGTCCAGGCCGAGCCGGAACAGGGCAGCCGCGAACGCCTCGCGGTAGTCGTCGAGCATCGCGATGTGCTTCGCATACTTCTCGTCCCACAGCGTGTCCCAGCTCGTGGGCGTGCCCTCGACCTTGTCGCTGTCGTACGCGATCCCCGTCGTCCACCACATGTACGGGACGGAGTGGGCATTGCCGGGGTCGTAGCCCGGGTCCTTCCACTCGGCGCCGAGGTTCGCGAGGTTGGGGATGAGCGACAGGTCGAGCGGCTGGACGAGGTTCTGGGCGAGCAGCGCGGGGATGTCCACAGAGGTGGGGAAGGTGACGTCGTAGCCGCCGCCGTCCTGGCCGATCTTCGCGTACATCGTGTCGTAGTTGTCGAAGAAGTCGTACGTGACCTTGACCCCGTACTTGTCCTCGAACGACGGGACGACGTCCTCGCCCATGTAGTCGGCCCAGTTGTAGACGAACAGCTCGGCCTCGGGGGACGGGACGGGGGTGGGCTCGGCGGACGCCGACGCTGCCGCGGACTCCGATGCGCTCGCCGCCGCCGTGGCGCTGGGAGCGGCCGCGCTCGCCGGCGCCGGTGTCGCCGAGCCACTCGTGCACGCGGCGATGACGGGGCCGAGGGCCGCCGCGGCACCGACCTTCGCGATCCGGTCGAGGAGGTAGCGGCGCGTCACCCGCCGCTCCGCGAGATAGCGGGCGAGCTGCTTCTCGAGGTCGATCGACGAGCCGTCATGGGGATGCGTCATGACTGGATCTCCTCCGATGCTGGGACGGGGCCACGCCCCACGACGAGGGCGCTCTCCGGAGCCCACGTCACGGCCACGTCGCTGCCGACCGGCAGCCGCGCTGCCGTCTTGGGAACGAGCACGGACAGGCCGAGCCCGCCAGGGGTGCGCACGAGATACGAGAGGGAGGTGCCGAGGTACGCGGCCTGCTCCACGCACGCCGGGACGGCGCCCGGGGAGCCGGCGGTCGTGAACGACACGGCCTCAGGACGGACGCTGAGCTCCACCGCCGCGCCGTCCTCCAGGCCGGCGACCGGTGCGGTGACGAGCTCGCCGCTCCTGAGCCGCACGCGGTCGCCCTCCACGGCGCCGCGCAGCAGGTTGGTCGTGCCCATGAAGTCCGCGACGAACCGCGTATGGGGCCGCTCGTAGAGCTCCTCGGGCGACCCGAGCTGCTCCACGCGGCCGGCGTTCATGACCGCGATCCGGTCGCTCATCGTGAGCGCCTCCTCCTGGTCATGCGTCACGTACACGAACGTGATCCCGACCTCGGACTGGATGCGCTTGAGCTCCACCTGGAGCTGGCGGCGGAGCTTGAGGTCGAGGGCGCCGAGCGGCTCGTCGAGCAGCAGCACGTTGGGCCGGTTGGCGAGCGCCCGCGCGAGCGCGACGCGCTGCTGCTGGCCGCCCGACAGCTGGGCGGGCTTGCGCTTCTCGTAGCCCTCGAGCCTGACCAGCGCCAGGCATTCGCCGACCCGTTGCCGGATCTCGTCCTTCGGCATCCCCTGGCGCTTGGGACCGAACGCGATGTTGTCGCCGACCGTCAGGTGCGGGAACAGCGCGTAGTGCTGGAACACCATGTTCACCGCGCGCTTGTCGGGCGGGTCGCGGGTCACGTCCCGGTCGCGCAGGAGGATCCGGCCGCTGGTCGGCAGCTCGAAGCCGCCGATCATCCGCAGGGTCGTCGTCTTGCCGCAGCCCGACGGGCCGAGGAGCGAGAAGAACTCGCCGGCGGCGATGTCGAGGGTCACCTCGTCGACCGCGGTGACGTCGCCGAACCGCTTGGCGACGCGGTCGAGCTGGATCTCGCGAACAGGCGCGGGGACGGTCGCCATCAGCGGGGGACGGTACGCGCGCGGTGCGCCATGCGAGCCGGGGCGTCCCGGTGCACGCAACCGGCACTCGCCTGCAAGCCCGTTGCATCTGGCACCCGGACGCGCGCATCGGCGGCCGTCCGACGATCGCGTCGATACGCCTCGACCGCTCGTTGCGCGCGGTCCGGGTGGGTCTCGATCCACAGGTTCGTCCTCCGAGGGCCGGTAGACTCGGGGTCTCCGACCCCCCCACACGACCCACGCCCCGCGGGAGGCCATGGCGGCGATCCGGCTCACCTACATCGGCGGCGGCAGCACCCGGGCACCGGGCACGGTCGCGTCGATCGTCGAGCGCGGCGCGCGGTTCGCGGGCTCCGAGATCGTGCTCGTGGACCTGGATGCAGACCGGCTCGAGGTCGTCGCCGAGATCGCCCGGCGAATGGCGCGTACGCGCGGCGTCGACCTGCGGATCACGACGACGACCGACCGCGCGGCGGGACTCACCGACGCCGACGTCGTCCTCACCAGCTTCCGGCCCGGCGGCTTCGAGGCCCGCGCGCTCGACGAGCGCATTCCATTGCGCCACGGCGTCATCGGGCAGGAGACCCAGGGACCGGGCGGGTTCTTCATGGCGCTTCGCTCGATCCACGTGATGCGCGACATCGTGGCGGACATCGAGCGGGTCGCCCCGAGCGCGAAGCTCGTCAACTACACGAACCCGGTCAACATCGTGTCCGAGGCGGTCACCCATCACTCGCCGATCCCGACCGTGTCGCTGTGCGAAGGACCGCTCGTGTTCCCCGCCGGTTCTGTCCGCAACGCGGGCCTGGATCCCGCGCGGCTCGACGCGACCCTCGTCGGGCTGAACCACACCGGCTGGACCGTGCGCCAGGACTACGACGGCGTCGACGTGATGCCGCTGATCGGCGAGGCGGCGGCCGCACGGCAGGCCAGGCCGTCGGGCGATGCCCGCGCCGACCGGATGCTCGCGCTCGCGGCGTCGATGGGCAGCCTCCCGTCGGCATACCTCTGGTACTACTACTTCCGCGACGAGGCCCTCGAGGACGCGCGGACGAAGCCGACGACGCGGGCGGAGGACATCCTCGCCGAGGTCGACGGCTACTGGGCCCACTACCGCGAACAGGCCGTGGCCGATGACCCGGCGCTCGATCCGGACCGGTCGCGGGGCGGGATCCTCGAGCTGGAGCTCGCAGTCGACGTGATCGACGCATGGGTCAACGACACGGGCGACGTCTGGCCGGTGAACGTGCCGAATGCCGGGAGCGCGCTGCCGGGTCTTCCCGACGATCTCGTCGTCGAGGTGCCGGGGCGGGTGTCCGCCGCCGGGATCGAGCCCACCCCCGTGCCGCCGCTCCGGCGCGAGGTGATCGGGCTGATCCAGGCCCTCGGGGAGTACCAGGCGCTCACCGCGGAGGCGGCGTGGTCCGGGACGCGGCGGGACGCCGTGGCGGCGCTCGCGGGCCACCCGCTCGTCCTGTCGCTCACCCGAGCCGAGGCGATCTACGACGAGATGGCCGCGGCCCACCGGCAGTGGCTGCCCGACCGGCTGCTCCGGTGACCGCGCCCGACGCCCGGGTCCTGCTCGGGGTCGACGGGGGCAACACCAAGACGATCGCGCTCGTGGCGGCGCCGGACGGGACGATCCTGGGCAGTGGCCGGGTGATCGGCTGCGCGGACATCTACAAGGTGTCGTCCGACGCCGTTCTGCGAGTCGTGTCCGACGCCGCCGACGCCGCGCTGGCCAGGGCCGACACCGGGGCCGTGCTCGCGGCCGCCTTCTCGATGGCGGGCGCCGACTGGCCCGAGGACTTCGACGAGCTCCGGACCGTGCTCGGCGAGCGCTGGCCGAACCCGTGCGTGGTCAACGACGCGCTGGGGGCCCTCCGCGCGGCGATCCCCGACGGCCCCGGAGTGGTCGTCGTGGGCGGGACGGGCGTGGCGACCGGCGCCCGCGGCCCCGACGGACGGACGTGGCACTCCAGCTTCTGGCAGGAGCCGCAGGGCGCCCACGAGCTCGGTGTGCGGGCGCTCCATGCGGTCTACCGGGCGGAGCTCGGCATCGACCCGCCGACCTCGCTGACGGCCGCGGTGCTCGGCCTCCTTGACGCGCCCGGCCCGGAGGCGGTGCTCCATCGACAGACGCGCCGCGGCGCCCGTCGATGGGCCGGTGCCCGGACGCTGGCGCCGCTGCTCCTCGATGCCGCCGAGGACGGCGACCCGGCGGCGATCGCGATCGTCGAGGAGCACGGGCGGGCGCTGGGGCTGATGGCCGCGGCGGCGGCGCGACGGGTCGGGATCGAGGACGGTGCGTCGTTCGACCTCGCGCTCGCCGGCGGCCTGTTCCGCCACGGCGGCTCGCGGCTCCGCGATGCGGTCGCCGCGGCGACCCGTGACCGGGCGCCGGGCGCCCGCGTCGTCGTCCCCGAGCTCGAGCCGGCTGTCGGCGCGCTCCTCCTCGCCTTCGACGCGGCGAGCCTCCCGACCGATGGGGCCGTGCTCGACCGGATGCGCGCGACGCTCCCGGACGCGGCCCTCTACGACACCCGGCTGGCGTCACCCGACTGAGGGTCGTCCAGCACGAGGCCCGCGGGCGTCGGCGGCAGGCAGGCGATGACCGTGAGGTCGTCGCCCTCGAGGACGAGGCCGGGCAGGCCCGAGGCGGGAACGGCGAACGACTGCCCTGCCCGGAGCTCGAGGCGGTCGCCGCCCTCCACCCACGCCACGCCCGAGCCGGCGACCACCATGCCGACGAGGAACGCCGGTGCCTCCGCGGGCCGCGCCTCGCCGCGCACGCGCCACCGGATGGCGCGGAGATACGGGTCGGCGGCCGGCGGGAGGAGGCGGTCGGCGGTCAACGCGAGCGGCGGCGCTGTGCCGACCGCCCCGGCTCGAGGCCCTCGGAGCGCCTCCAGCCCGGCGTCGCTCAGGCCCCGCCGGTCGAACGCGGCGATCGTCGTGTCCCAGCCGAGGCCGAGGTGCGGGTCGTCCGGCCCCACGGGCACGCCGGCGGTCTCGGCGAGGATGGAGGCATCGCTCGGCTCCTGGAGCTCGAGGATCAGCGCGCCCGCGCCGATCGCGTGCGGGACGCCCGCGGGAACGAGCCACGCGTCGCCGGGCGCGATCGGCCGGTGGTGGA
>DASSRG010000156.1:0-21110 GCA_035701885.1 Candidatus Limnocylindrales bacterium | reverse complement strand
GTCTGCTTCCTGTACAGGGCGCCGACCGCGTCGAACGCGTTGTGGGCGGTGCCGTCGGATCCGGTCGCGCGCGCCCTCGTGATCGTCCCACCGCCTGCCTTGGGCGCGGTGACGTAGATCACGAGCCCCTCGATCGGCTTGCCGCTCGGCGAGGTCGCCTTGGTGTCGACGGCGACCCGGCCCCCGGCATACCGGTGAGTCACCGAGAGGGTGATCGACGCCATCGGCGCGTCGCCCACCTGCTGGTCGATTGACCAGATCAGGTTCGCGAGGTCCTGGGCGGCGCGCCGCAGCACGGCGCGCGTGATCTCGTTGGCGCGATCGTCCAGGCGCGTTCCGCCTGTCGCCTCGAGGTGGCTCATGAGCGACGGGAACAGCGACCGCGAGTATGCCGCCGCGCTGATCGCGACCGTCCGGCTGTTCGAGATCGCCGTCACGGAGCGTGAGGTGGGCTGCCACTCGGGACGCGTGTCCTTGCCCCTCCACGCGCCCTCACCGACGAGCATCTCGTACGCGTGGTGGTACTCGTGCGGGTCGTCGAGCGCGGCGTAGGCTGCGTGGAACGGCTGGAGGACGTCCGTGATGAAGTGCGACATCAAGCCGATCTCGTAGCTTGCCTCGCGGTACTTCGCCGCGGCCGTCGAGGCGTCCTGGATGGCCTCGGCCTCGCGCGCCTCGCCGACGAGGACGAACGCGCGGTGATAGTGCTCCGCCGTCTCCTGCACCGCGCTGCCCTTGACGGCGCCCTCCCGGTAGGAGTGGTTCAGCACACCGCTCCTGTCGTTGTCCGGGTCATCCGATGACAGGATGGCCGTCCGGACGTCGAACCATGGGACGCGCCCGTCGAGCACACGGACGGCCTGATCGACGAGCCAGTCGTGCGTCGAGTAGTTGTCGCCGCTTGCGTTCCATGCGGCGACGGGCGTGACGCCGAGCGTGCCGGCGAGCAGCGTGGCGAGCAGCGCGACGGAGCCGAGGACGCGGGCGATCGAGCGCATGGGACGACTGTGCGGGGATCGCGCGGCACGCCGCACCGGCCCATCCGTCTCGCGCGGCCCGGACGATGGTCTCCCTCCGAGGTGCACGCTGGCACCGGCGTTCGCCTCGGGGGTCAGACCGTGCGCCGGCGGCGATCAGTCGGGGGTCTGGCTGTCGGACGCCTCCCCACCCGTCGGGAGGCGCGGGAGCTCGACCTCTCGGACGGTGATCGTCGGCGGCTTGCGGCCAGGGATCGAGACGCGACCGAGGGCTGATGCCGCGGCACCGGCCACCCGCCGCCCAGTCTCGGCTGCCGACGTCGCCGCATCCTTCGCCGCTCGCCCGGTCGCCATCGCCGACGGCGCGGCCCGGTCGGCGGCGGCCTTCGCGGCGCGGCCCGTCGCCTTCGCCGTCCGGCCGGTCGCCTGCGCGGCCGGTGCCGCGCGTTCGGCCGCCGCTCGGGTCGTCCGTGCCGTCGCCCCGGCCGCCTTCGCGCTCACGACCGCGGCCTTCTTCGTCGTCCGGAAGCCGGCGCGGGCCAGCCACAGCGACGTCGCCCCGACGGTCCGCAGGTCCGCGGCGAGGTGCTCGTCGGCGAGCCCGACCGCCTCGAGATGCTCGCGCCGTCGCTCGGCGTCCAGACCACCGAGGGCCAGGCGGATCGCCGCGAGCGCGAAGGCGATGTCGTCGAGCTGGCCGATGACCGGGATCACGCCCGGAACCAGGTCCACGGGCGAGGCGAGGTAGCCTGCGGCGGCCACGACCGCGGCGCGCCGGGCCTTCGACAGCAGAGGATCCTTGCCCAGCCGCCACGCAAGGCGCACGTAGGCGGGCATCCGGCGGACCATCGCGCCGACGCGTTCGCGGGGGAACGGATCCTCGCTCATCGGTCGATCCTAGCCTGCGAGCATCGCAGCCGGCGTTTACGTGTCTGCAAGGGACGTTGCCGTAGCCTGCCGGTGCGGGACGCCCACCCGCAGTTCCACCCGCCCGGTGACCCCGCCCTTAATGACATGGGATGACAACGCGACCGGTCCTCATCCTCAATCCCAGGGACGATGCCCCGTTCACCGGCTTCGCCGAGGGCCTGGCGGAGGAGGAAGGGCTCGACGCCCCGGAGCTGCAACGCCGGCTGCGAGCGAGGTATCCGAAGGCCGTCGTTCGACCCCGCGACCTGTCGAGCGAGCGGACGACGGTGTGGTACGTATATCGAGAGGGGTATTGGGTGCCGAGCACCCAGGCCGAGGAGGGTTGATGGTGACGGACACGGGCGACGACCTTCGCGCCACGAGCGAGGACGTCGCTGCCGATGCCGAACGGCTGCGACAGATCGAGGAGCGCAAGCTGTCGCTGCCCGCGGATGATCCCGAGCTGATCAGGCTGTCCGAGGAAGCCGAGCGGATCGCGCGCGGGCTGGTGCCGAAGACGGTGGCCCAGAAGGAGCTCGCGAGCGAGAGCGTCACCGACGCCACCTGACCCCGGCCGCGCGGTGCGCGCAGCTCGTGACACCTGGACGGCTGCTTTGACACGCTGAGCTTCAGGTGGCGATCATCGAGCGCATCGACATGTCGACCGACACGCAGCCCGACGCCGCGGCGACCCCCGAGGCGCGTACCCACTATTGGGACGAGTACTACGCCGCACGCTCGACGAGCGTGCGGCGCCTGCCGTCGCAGTTCGCCGTGTTCGTGGCGGGCGAGCTCGAGGGTCGGCACCGGATCATCGAGCTCGGCTGCGGCAACGGGCGGGACTCGATGTTCTTCGCGAGCTACGGGCACGAGGTCGTGGCCGTGGATGCCTCGCAGGCGGCGATCGACGGGTGCCGGACGCTTGCCGACGCACTGGGTGAGCGGGCAACGTTCATCTGTTCCCGGATCGAGGATCCCGCGCTCCCGACGCTCGTCCGTGGCGACGCCGGACCCCGCCTCGTGTACGCCCGCTTCTTCCTCCACGCGATCACCGAGGACGAGGAGCGCGATCTCGTCGCGCTCGCGGCCGCCGTGACCGATCCCGGCGACATCCTGGCGGTGGAGTACCGCACGGTGCGCGACTCGAGCGGCGTGAAGGTCACCGACGATCACTACCGCCGCTTCGTGCTGCCCGCCGCATTCGAGGCGCGAGCGCTCGGCAACGGCTTTGACGTCGTCTACTCCGTCGAGGGGTTCGGGTTCGCGAAGCACGGCCAGGATGACGCCTACGTCGCACGCACGCTCCTTCGTCGCCGTGGACCGGGCACGCAGGCGTGACCGTTCAGGCTCCCGACGTCCGGAACGAGCTGCCTTCCCCCGTCACCGAGCTGATGGACGTGGCGGCCACGTCGTTCGTCGATCTCGGCTATCTGTCGTCCGGAGGTGGGCTGGCCCTGGCGCTGCCGAACGGGTCGGTTCGCGGGATCCGGCTCGAGGTGCCCGCGGGCGGAGCGCTGCACCTGCGCGGCGTGGAGATCGACGCCGACGGACGTGTGGACGTGAGCGCCGTCAGCCGCGTGCTCACGAGTGACTCGGCCGAGAGGGTGGATCCACTCGCTGTGGCGCGCCTGCTCGAACCGGATGGGTCCCGCGCGACGGTCCTTCGTTGCGGCCCCGGCGAGGGGCCGGCGTGGGTCGAGATCAGGTTCGCCCGGCCGATGCGGGTCCGGCGGATCACGCTGACCAACGCCCTCGGCGCGGAGTCCAAGCTGTCCCGCGGGCTGCGGGTGCGGGTGCTCGGCCGCTGGCGCCATCGCACGGTGTATCGCTTGCGCGCGCGGACGCGCGCGTGGCGGGAGCGTGTCGCGGAGGCGGTGGTCGCTGCTTCCCAGACCGGTGACCCCGAGGCGGAGGCGTTGGTCCACGTCGTCGACCTCGTCGTTCGCGGCGAGTACCAACGGTCGGACTCGCAGCTGCGGTCGAAGGTGCAGGACAAGGCGCGGCAGCGGCAGTTCATGGAGGCCGCGAACGCGGGACTGCTGCGGGCGCGTGAGCTGGAGTGGACGATCCACGGCCCGAGCCGGAGCTTCCGGTGGTGGACCGATGCACAGAAGACGGCATACCTGGCTGAGGCGCTGGAGGTCGTCGATGTCCTGCGGGGGTTGACGCCCAACGTGTGCCTCGGGTTCGGGTCCGTGCTTTCCGTCGTTCGGGACGGAGCCCTCATTCCGCACGACAACGATCTCGATGTGATCGTCGGGTTCGAACCGGACGAGGCAGGCTCGATCGCGGACGGCTTGCGGCGTGTGCAGGAGTTCATGGCTCCCCTCGGGTTCGAGGTCGCGGGCGACAACTTCGCGCACCAGCAGGTGCGCCGACCGGGCAACCGCACCGTGGATGTGTTCGTCGGCGTGTTCGAGGGCGACGCCATCTCGTGGTTCCCGGGTCCGCGCAGCGGACTGACGCGCGCAGTCATGTTCCCGCCGGTCCTGCGGGAGCTGATGGGGATGCCGTGTCCTGTCCCTGCCCAGCCCGATCGGTACCTGGAGTGCGTGTACGGGCCCGGCTGGCGGGTGCCGGACATCGGCTACAAGCACAGCGGTGACCGGACGCCGTTCGCGGACATCGAGAGAACCAAACCCGGTGATCGCCCGGATCCCGGCGATCGAGCTGAAGGCAGCGTCGAACCGAATTCCGCGTAAGCGCCAGATAAGCGCGCTTCGCTAGCCTGTCCCTCGGACACCTGCCCCGTAGGAAGTGCCCCCAACGGGGCAGGTGGTCCCGTCCATTGCCCGCCACGGCCCGCCGGGGAGTCCCCCATCCGTGGAGCCGTCAAGCGCGCCGTGGCGCATCGTCGAACCCGAGCCGGACGACGCCCCGTCGCCGGACACGCCCGAGTCCGGTCGTGACCTGCCCTGGGTGGCCATCGGCGCGGTCATCATCGCGCTCGTGGTCGCCGTGTCGGGCCTCCTGCTCGCGACGCGACCCAGTCCGGGGATCGAGGTCGACGGCGCGGTGACGGTGGAAGCCGGGTCCGCTGCCGAGGGGGGATCGGGGGCGGCGGATCCGGCGACCCCCGCGGCAGACGTCGTCGTCGAGGTCGGCGGGGCAGTGGTCCGACCGGGCGTCTACCGGCTCGCGCCCGGCTCCCGCGTGCTCGACGCGGTCGATGCCGCCGGCGGCTTCGGCCCACGCGTCGATGCCGCCGAGGCGGACCGTCGGCTGAACCTCGCCGCCCCGGTCAAGGACGGCGACGAGATCCACGTCCCGGCACGGGGGGAGGTTGCGTCGCAGCCCGGGGCTGGCGGCGCGGGTGGCGCAGGTGCCGCCGGCACCGGTTCGGGTGGCGGGCCGATCGATATCAATCAGGCCACCGCCGACCAGCTCGACACGCTGCCGGGCATCGGTCCCGCGACGGCGGCGAAGATCATCACCGCCCGCGCCGAGCAGCCCTTCGCCTCGATCGACGATCTGGGTGCACGGAAGGTCGTCGGGCCGGCGACGCTGGAGAAGATCCGGGCGCTGGTCACGGTCGGGCCGTGATCCCGCGCCTGCCGCGGGCGGCGTGGCTCGCCGTGGGTGTGGCGGCGGGCGCCGCCGCGGGAGCCTCGGGGTGGCCGCTGGCGGCCGCAGTGGCAGCGCTGCTCGTGCTCGCCGCCGGGCAGGCACGCGGTCCGGTTCCCGCGACGTGGCGGGTGCCGGCGACGGCGGCAGGGATCGGCGGAATCCTCGTTGCCGCGCGCCTCCTCCTCGGTCCCGCGGCCGTGCCACCGCCGCCGCTCCCCGAGGCGGGCGGGCCGTGGGAGGCGACCGTCGAATCGGTCGGCTCGCCCCGGGACGGCGACCAGGTGGCGCGGCTCCGGCTATCGACCGATGCGGGGGACGTGCTCGTCGCGGCGACCCTGCCCGCCTTTCCCGTCGTGACGGCCGGCACCGTGGTCGAGGTCGACGGCAGGCTCCGGCCGCCGCCGGACGGCGACCCGTACGCCGAGTACCTGCGGCGGACGGGCGCGTCAGGGAGCCTCGATGCCAGATCGCTCCGTGTGATCCGGCAGCCCGGCTTCTCGCTCCAGGCCGCGCGGGACGGAGCCGGGGATGCCCTCCGGCTGACGCTGCCGGAGCCCGAGGCGGGCCTCGCCGCCGGGATCCTGATCGGCCTCCGTGAGCGGGTCGACCGGATGCTTGCCGCGGACTTCGCCACGGCGGGCGTGAGCCACGTGGTCGCGATCTCCGGGTGGAACATCGCGATCGTTGCGGGCCTCGTCGGTGCCGTGCTGCGCGGGCGACCGCGTCGCCTCGTGTCCGTGGCCGTGCTCGGGACCGTCGCCGCGTACGTGGTGGCGGCCGGAGGGTCGCCGTCGGTCGTGCGGGCCGCGGTGATGGCCGGCGTCGTGCTGCTCGCTCGCGAGTCGGGGCGCGCGGGGCGGGCCGCTGCCGCCCTGGGCGCAGCGGCGGCGTTGCTCCTGCTCCTGGACCCGGCGCTCATCGGAGACGCAGGGTTCCGGCTCTCGGTGATGGCGACGGCGGGGCTCCTCGCCTGGGCGAACCCGGTGGGCGCCTGGCTGGGTGGGCTGGGCGGGGGCCGGATGCCGCGCTGGCTTGCGGAAAGCCTGGGGATCTCGCTTGCGGCGCAGGCCGCCACGCTCCCGGACGTCGTCGCGACGTTCGGCCGGCTGTCGCTGGTATCGCCCCTCGTGAACCTCGCGGTCGTGCCCCTGGTGCCGGTCGCGATGGCGGGCGGCCTGCTGGCGCTGCTCGCCGGGGCGGCCTCGGCGGCCGGGGCACCGGCGGCGATCGCCACCCTCGCGGGCCTTCCCGGGTGGCTCGTCCTGCACGTGATCATCTGGCTCGTCCGGGTCGGTGCCGGCGTGCCGTTCGCGGCGGTGACCCTGCCTCCTCAGATCGCGCTGCCCGTGTCGCTCGCGACCGCCGCGGCCGTCGTGGCAGCGCCGAGCCTGGTGCGCCGGGCGCGTGGCCGTTGCGACACACGGTCCGGGTCCGTCACGGACGCCCGTCCGTCGACGCGAACCGCGTCGAGCGTCGGAGCGCGCCAGCGCACGGTCGGGCCGGTGGTGCGGCTCACGCCCGCGCGGCGGGCCGTGATCGTCGTCGCCGTGATCGTCGTGACCCTCGGCGGCGCGGCCGTCGGCGAGGCGACGGGCCGGACGACGCGGATCACCGTGCTCGATGTCGGCCAGGGTGACGCGATCCTGCTCGAGACGCGCACGGGCGCCAGGATGCTGGTGGACGGAGGACCCGATCCGGACCGCGTCCTCATCGCGCTGGATGCCCGGATCCCGCCCTGGGACCGCCGCCTGGACCTTCTCGTCCTGACGCACCCGCATGAGGACCACGTCGCAGGTCTGGCCCGGGTCCTGCAGCGCTACCGGGTGGGTCGCGTGTTCGAGCCGGGGATGCGCGGGCCGGGTCCCGGGTGGGCCGCATGGAGCGGGCTGCTCCGCGACGGGCCGCCGCACGGCGTCCTGCTCACCGGCGCGCGGCTCCGCCTCGGGGAGGTCTCGATGCGCGTCCTGTGGCCGGATCCGGGGGCAGTGCCGCTCGACCCGCCGAACGGCGGAACGGCGATCAACAACGTCTCGATCGTGCTTCTCGGGGAGGCGAACGGACGTCGGTTCCTGCTCGCTGGCGACGTCGAGGACGGGATCGACCCCACCCTGCTCGCCCGCGGCCTGCCACGCGTCGACTTCCTCAAGGTCGCGCACCACGGCAGCAGGACCGCCACCACACAGGCATTCGTCGACGCAGTGCGGCCGCGTGTTGCGGTCGCATCAGCGGGAGCTGGCAACACGTATGGGCACCCCGCTCCCTCCACGCTGGCGAGACTGCGGGACTCGGGCGCCCGCGTCCTGCGGACCGACCAGGACGGCTCAGTCTCGGTCGAGCTGCTGCCTTCCGGTGTCAACGTCGCCACGACCGGGGCACGCGCCGGGTCCGCTCCCGGAGCACGGCTGGCCCGGAGGGCGATGCCATCGGCCCCACCGCCGGCGCCGGCGGGCCCGTTCGCCTGCGCGATCCCGATCCCGGCTGGCTCGCCGCTCCAGGCGCTGCGCGGGCGAGCGGACGCCGGGTCCGCGCGGCCGGCCGTCGCGGGCTCGGGCGACTGGGCCGTGCCGACCGGATACGATCGAGGTCATGACGATCCCCGATCGCCGCGAGGCCGCCCGCCTGCTGCGCTCGTTGGAGCCGCCGGCCTGGTTCCTCCGGCACTCATGCGCCGTCGCCGATGTCGCGAGCTGGCTGGCGGCGCGTGGACAGGTGCGTGGAGCGCGGCTCGATCGCGCCGCCGTGGAGGCCGGGGGTCTGCTCCACGACGTCGACAAGCTGCCCAAGGCACACATGGTCGGGCGCCGCCACGGGGATGGGTCGGCGGCATGGCTCCAGGCGGCCGGGCACGGCGAGCTCGCCCCGCTGGTGCGCGACCATCCCGTGACCCGCCTCGCCGAAGACGGCTATCCCGGGTGGCTCGCCTCCGCGTCGCCGGAGGCGCGGATCGTCGCCTACGCCGACAAGCGTGCGGGCCAGCACCTGGAGTCGATGGACGCGAGGTTCGCCTCGTGGCGCCGGAGGTATCCCGACGGCTGGGACGCGGCGACGGAGGCGCTCGTGCGCACGCGCGCCCAGGAGCTCGAGGCGGCCGTGTGTTCGCTGGCCGGCGTCCGGCCCGGGGACGTCCGGCGGCTGCGCTGGTCTCGCCGTGCGCTGGAGGAGGCCGCGTGAGCGATGTGCCGATCCTCGCCTACTACCGGGGCGACGACGGCTGGTCGCTCGACCGGGCCGCGGACCGCGTCGCCGAACGGCTCCAGCAGGACAGCGGGGAGCGGCCCGAGCGCTGGCGCGTGCCGGGCGCCGAAGCCTCGGCCGCGGCGATCGGCGAGCGTGTGGCCACCGCCCCGCTGTTCGGCGGCGGGACGGTCGCGGTCGTCGTCGACCCCGCTCCCCTCCTCCGCGCGAAGGCCGAACGTGAGGCGCTCGAGGCGTCGCTCGCGGTCGTCGCGCCGGGCAACGCGCTGGTGTTCGTCGAGCAGGGCGATGCGGGGTCGAAGCGCTCGGCCGCGCTGCAGGCGCTCGAGGCGGCGGTCCTGAAGGCGGGCGGCGAGTCACGGACCTTCAAGGCGCCCAAGGCCGGCGAGCTCGCGGGCTGGATCACGGCACGGGCGACCGAGCGTGGCATGCAGCTCCATCCGGGCGCGGCCAGGGAGCTCGCGCGGCGGGTTGGCGGGTTCGTCAACGAGGGGGACGTCGATCGCCAGCGGATGGGCGCGCTTGCCGTCGCCGAGCTGGACAAGCTCGCCCTGTACCGGCCGTACGAGCCGGTGAGCGAGGACGACGTGAAGGCGCTGGTCGCGGAGGTCGTCCCGGACTCGACATGGGCGTTCCTTGACGCCGTCGCGGAGCGGCGCGTCGCGATCGCCGGCCCCGCGTTGGACCGGCTCCTCGAGACGACGCCCGAGCCCGTCATCACCGTCCAGCTCCACCGACGGCTCCGCGAGCTGCTGATCGCGGCGGATCTGACGTCCCGCCGCGCCCGGCCGGCGGACATCGTCAAGGCGATCGGCGGCCATCCGTTCCGTGCCCAGAAGCTGGCGGAGCAGGCCCGGGCGTGGTCCGTCGACGAGCTGGAGGATGCGCTCGAGGGCGTTCAGGACCTGGACGCGATGGTCAAGGGGGCGCCGGACGCGGGTTCGACCGATCGCCAGCGCCGCCTCGCGTTCGCACTGTGGATCGGGGAGCGGATCGGCCCTCGCCGCGGCTGACGAGGGCCGGACTGGACGACGCACGCCCGAAGAATCGAAACGGCGCCGCTCGCGCGACGCCGCAGTCGTGACGCGGATGGGGCGTCAGTCGGCCGAGGACCAGGCCTCCTCCTGGAGCACCACGTCGCTCTCGATCGCGAACACGCAGCGCCCGTCGGAGAGGTCCAGGAGCTCGATCAGCTCCGGGTCGATGTACAGCTGGTGGCAATCCTCGCACAGCCCCCCGGGGATGCCGAAGCACAGCCGCTCGGACCGGTCGGGCAGCCGGAACGTCGTATCAAAGCGCGTGATGATGAGGCGGCGGCTGCAGCTGGGGCAGCGATCTCGCAGGCCCGACACGGGTCCATCTCCGGGTGGCGCCGACCACGCTGGCCGACGACCTGACCGGGATGCTAGGAACGGTGGTGCGCGCAGGACATGACCCAGGGGTACCGCCACCAGAGGTACCAGGCGAGGAACTCGGGGGATGCCGCCTACTGCACCCGGAGGATCGTCTTCGCCGCCGCCCAGTGCTTCTCGAGCTGGTAGTAGTCGCGCTCCGGGGGCGTGAAGATGTGGACGATCACGCTCCCGAAGTCCACCAGCACCCAGTGGCTCTCGGGCGTTCCCTCGCGCCCGAACGGCTTGACACCCTCGTCGCGCAGCGCCTCGAGGATTCCGTCCGCGATCGCCGCGATCTGCCGCTCGGACCCGCCTGAGCAGATGACGAACGCGTCCGCGAGGGTCGTCAGCTCGCCGAGATCGAGCAGCACGATGTCTGCCGCCTTCTTGTCCTCCGCGAGCTCCACGATGCGCCGCGCGAGGTCGAGCGGCGCCATGCCGGTCTCGGGCACGGCACCGTCGCGATGCGGCAGGCCGATGGTGGGGGCGGTGGACGGACGGGGCTCGGTCACGGGCGATGGGTCCTCAGGCAGGTTCTCGATACAGGCGGTGGTCGGCGATGTAGCGGGCGACGGCGTCAGGCACCAGATAGCGCACGGAGCGGCCGGCGGCGGCGCGTCGTCGGATCACGCTACCCGAGATCGGCAAGAGGGGCCCCGACAGCATCGTGAACCTGTCCTCGCGGCCGGGAAACTGCGACGCCACCCAAGCGTCGCCGAGTGGATCGAACCCCGCCCGCGGCACCACGGCCAGCCGGGCGAGGTCGAGGATCCGGCCCGGGTCGCGCCAGCGCGGCAGGCCCGCCAGTGCCTCCGACGAGAGGACGAACCACAGCCGGTCGGGCTGGACGTCATCGGCGGCGAGTGCCTCGAGCGTATCGACGGTGTACGAGGGCCCCGGCCGGTCGATCTCGATGGGCGTGGACGAGAACGAGGGATTGCCCGCGATCGCTGCCTCGACCATCGCGAGCCGGTGCTCGGCCGAGGCCGCCTGCGCGTCGGTCTTGAACGGCGAGACCGCGGCGGGCACGAACAGGATCCGCTCCAGCCCGAGCGCCTCGCGTGCCTCCTCGGCGATCGCGAGATGCCCGTGGTGGATGGGGTCGAACGTCCCGCCGAGCACCCCGACCGAACCCGTGACGACGGGTGCGGGCGCCGCGATGCGAGGCACCGCTGCGAGATCGGTCACTCGTCGTCCTCCGGCGGCTCCCACTCCAGCTCGATGGCGGCGATCCGGACCTGGTCGCCGGGGCGGATCCCTGCCGTGCGCAGCGCGCCGTCGATGCCGGTTCGCACCAGCTCCCGCTGGAACCGCTCGGCCGACTCCTCGTTGTCGAAGTTCGTCTGGTTGGTGAGCCGCTCGATCCGCTTGCCTCGGACCCGGAACGCCTCGTCCTCGCGCTCGATGGTGTAGCCGTCCCCCGCCGCCTCCAGGCGGTGCACCACGACGCCCGCGGGATCCGGTGGCGCATCGAGGGCCTCGAGGTCCGGCAGCAGCTCCCCGATCGCGGCCCGGAGCTCGTCCAGCCCCTCCCCCGTCTCGGCGCTGATCGCGATCACCGGGAGGCCCTCGCGTTGGAGCGCGTCGCGGAACGCCGGCCACGCCTCGCGGGCCGCGGGCAGGTCGAGCTTGTTGAACACCGTGAGCATCGGCTTGGCGAGGAGCGCGGGATCGTGCGCCTCCAGCTCCTCGCGGATCACCCCATGGTCCCAGGCCGGGTCCTTGCCCGACCCGTCGACCACGTGGAGCAGCACCCGCGTCCGCTCCACGTGCCGGAGAAACGCGTGCCCCAGCCCCGCACCCGCCGACGCTCCCTCGATCAGGCCCGGCACGTCGGCGATCGTCGGCCGCCGGCCATCATCGAGCCCCAGGTCCATGACGCCCAGGTTGGGCTCCAGCGTGGTGAACGGGTACGGCGCGATCTTCGGTCGGGCCGCGGTCAGCGCGGCCAGCAGCGTCGACTTGCCGGCATTCGGCAGGCCCACGAGCCCGACGTCGGCGATCAGGCGCAGCTCGAGCCGCAGCCAACGCTCCTCGCCGGGCTCGCCACGCTGGGCGTGCTTGGGCGCCTGGTGGGTCGCTGTCGCGAAGTGCGTGTTGCCGAGCCCGCCGCGGCCACCCTTCGCGACCATGACCTCCTGGCCCACCGCGACCAGGTCCGCGAGAAGCGCCCCGCTGTCGCCGTCGAGCACGGCCGTGCCGGGCGGGACTGCGAGGAACAGGTCGTCGCCGGACTTGCCGTGACGCTTCTGCCGCTCGCCGCGGCCGCCCGGCGTGGCGTGGAAGTGGTGCTTGTACCGGAAGTCGTGGAGCGCGGTCTGGCCCGCGTCGACGCGGAGGTACACGGAGCCGCCACGACCGCCGTCGCCGCCGTCGGGGCCACCGCGAGGGACGTGGGCCTCGCGGCGCATGGTGGAGGCGCCGTCCCCGCCCGCGCCGGCGCGGACGAAGATCCGGACGTCGTCGAGGAACATCAGCCCGATTGTCGCACGGGCCCTCGGCCAGTCCGCCGATCCGGCGAGCGCCGGCGCCGGGCGGGCAACCGCGCCTAGAAGTACTTCAGCGGGTTGACGCGCGTGCCGCCATCCCAGATCCGGCCGTTCCAGACCTCGAAGTGGCAGTGGGGTCCCGTGGCGAGGCCGCTCGCCCCGACACGTCCCACCTGCTCGCCGCGGGACACGCTCTCGCCCCGGCTCACCGTGACCGCGGACATGTGGTTGTAGGTCGTGTAGATGTTCGACCCGTGCGAGATCCAGACCTGGTATCCGCCGCCGTTCGACTTCCAGCCGGCGAAGATGACCTTCCCCGGCGCCGACGCGACGACCTTTGCGCCGTAGTCCGCGGCGATGTCGATCGCGTAGTGCCCGTAGTGGAAGTACTGGCTGATGTAGTTGCCGCCGCCGATGACGGGCCAGCGCATCTTGCCGCCCGGGTAGCTGGACGGGCCGCCCCAACTGACGCCTCCCCCGCTGCGGGTGGTGGTCTTCGCGCCTGACGACGGCTTCTGCGTCGGCTTCGGCGTCGGAAGCGGGGGCCCCTTGGCGCCTGGCAGGACGAGGACCTGGCCGACGACGAGCGTCGGGTCGTCGAGTCCGTTGAGCTCGACGATCTTCGACGAGTCGACCTTGAAGTGCGACGCGACGGTGTCCAGCGTGTCGGTGGCCTTCACGGTGTAGACAACGCCGGATACCGGCGGGACGCGGAGGACCTGTCCCGGCTTGACCTGGATCTGGCCCGTCGCCGCCTTGACCTTCTGCTTCTGGTTCGCCCACCACAGGGTCTGCGACGAGATGCCGAACTTCTTCGCGATGCTGCGGAGCGAATCGCCCTTCTGGACCGTGTAGGACCGGATCAGATCCGAACCGTCCTCGACGCGCGTGGCGGGAGCCGGGCCGACGACGATCGTGCCGTCGACGGCAAGCGGGTTGTTGGCAACCGGCGTCGCGGTGGGCGCAGCGGACTGCGCGATGACGGCGGCCGGTGGCTCGGCGGTGCCTGTCGGTGCCGGTGACGGATCGGCGACCTCGGTCTCCGGGAGCACGACCTGGCCGAACGACGGGTCCTCGGTTCGGGCGGCGGTGTTGCCGTCGATGCCCGCGGCGGCGTTGGCCGCGTTGAGCGCCCCGAGCGCCGTGGCCAGCGCATCGTCGTGGGAGATGCCGCCGTTGACCGCGAGTCGCGGGGCGGCGGTCGCGCCCTGGATGCCGGCGACCGTTCCCTGGGGCGTGATCGGGAGGAAGGCGAGGAGCGCCGCGACCGCGACGATCGCCGCCACGGCGATCGGGAGGGCGCGCTCGGCGGATGTGAGGGGACGCAGCGTCGCACCGAGCGTGGTGCCGACACTGGCTGCGCGCGTCCGCTTCCGATCCCGCCCGGTTGCGCGCATGACGCGACCAGTGAGGCGGCGGAGCGGAGACTTCGCGGGGGCCTTGTCGCGGGTGGTGCCGGCCGCGTCGGTGCGCGGTCTACCGCCCGTGGGCTGCTGCAATACGGTCTCCTGGCAGGAACGGCGACGCACGCCATGTGCCCGCTGCGGGCAACGCGCCGGGGTTCCGGGTCGACTGTTCGGTGCTCGGTTGCGATCCCCCGAGGCCGATCCCACTCACGGGCCGACCCGTCAACTCGAGGAAACCCTAGCAGAAACGTTGCAGTGCCCGCAAACCGCCCACGCGTGGACCAGCGTGCACGGAAGCGCCGAAAAGGGGGTGAATCTGGGCGAATCTCGTCGGCGGTCGCGCGACGGGGAACGCGACGGCCGCGGCGCCTAGTCGAGGCTCTTGGTCAGCGTCCCGAGGAACTGCGCATTGTTCTCGGTCTTCGCGATCCGGTTGAGCAGCAGCTCGATGCCCTCGTTGGTCCCGACCGCGGACAGCATCCGGCGCATCGTCCAGACCATCTTGAGCGTGCCCTCCTCGAGGAGCAGCTCCTCGCGGCGGGTGCCGGAGCGCTGGACGTCGATGGCGGGGAAGATCCGCTTCTCGGCGAGCTTGCGGTCCAGGATGAGCTCCGAGTTGCCGGTGCCCTTGAACTCCTCGTAGATCACGTCGTCCATCCGCGACCCGGTATCGACGAGACAGGTCGCGATGATCGTCAGCGACCCGCCCTCCTCGATCTTCCGGGCGGCACCGAAGAACCGCTTCGGCGGGTAGAGGGCGATCGGGTCGATGCCGCCCGACAGCGTCCGACCGCTCGGCGGCAGGGCGAGGTTGTAGGCGCGGGCGAGACGGGTGATCGAGTCGAGCAGGATGACGACGTCGCGGCCGGTCTCGACCTGGCGCTTCGCGATCTCGAGCGCCATCTCCGCGACGTGGGTGTGGTTCTCGGTCGGCTCGTCGAACGTCGAGCTGATGACCTCGCCATGGACGGACCGGCGCATGTCGGTCACCTCCTCCGGCCGCTCGCCGATGAGGGCGACCATGAGGAGGATGTCGGGGTAGTTGGAGCTGATGCCGTTCGCGATGTTCTTGAGCAGCATCGTCTTGCCGGCCTTGGGCGGGCTGACGATCAGCGCGCGCTGGCCCTTGCCGAGCGGATTGACCAGGTTGACGAGCCGCTGGCTCAGGTTCTTGGGGTCCGACTCGAGGTTGATGAGCTCGATCGGGTGGATCGGCGTCAGGTCGTTGAAGACGGGCCGGCGACGGGCGGTCTCGGTGTCGACGCCGTTCACGCTGTCGACGCGGATCAGGCCGTAGAACTTCTCGCCCTCGCGCGGAGCGCGGACGGCACCCGAGATGCGGTCGCCGATCCGGAGGCCGAAGCGGCGGACCTGCGAGCTGGAGACGTAGACGTCGTCCGCGCTCGGCAGGAGGCCGTGCCGGCGGATGAAGCCATAGCCGTCGTCGACGACGTCGAGGATGCCGAAGGCGTACTCGAGGCCCGAGCGCTCCGTCTGCGCCTGGAGGATCTGGTCGACCAGGTCCTCGCGTCGGGCGCCGCCCTCGATGTCCAGCTTCTTGCCGACCTGCTGGAGCTCCTTGACGGACATCTCGCGCAGGTCGCTGATCTCCAGGTCGTTCCGCTCGCGGGCGGCCTCGAGCTCGGCGACCTCGTCCTGCTCGGTGACCGGCAGGCGGTTGGTCTGGGATCGACGGCGGGGGCGGCGGTTGCGGCCTGCTCGCTGGTCGGGGCCGTTCGGCATGGGGGTGGGCGAACCTCGGAGAGGGTACGGTCCGGCTCGGCTGGTCCGGGCGGGAACCGGGGAATGGGCGCGCCAAGGGCCGTCGCTCGCGCAGAATCGGCGTACCGTCGCGCGCGGCCGTTGGGGATTGACCGAGCATATCGGAGTCGAAGCAGCGGCGTCAATGGTGCTGCGCACGAGGCGCGGGCCCGGACGCGGCCGCCCGAACGAACGTCAGACGCGGAGCTCCTGCAGCTCGGCCCGGAGCTCGGCGCAGGCGGCCCGGGCCTCCTCGACCGATCCCTCGTCCTCGATCGTGCTGATGTCGCCGGGGTCCAGGTCGAGCGCCACGGCCTTCAGCACGCGGCGCATGATCTTGCCGCTCCGTGTCTTGGGCAGCATCCCGACGAAGCTCAGCGAGCCCACCACCGCGACGGGCCCGAGCTCGTTCCGGAGCGTCGCCAGCAGCTCCTTGCGAAGGTCGTTGGACGGCTCGTGTCCCGCGCGCAGCGAGACGAACGCCGCGATGACCTCGCCGCGGATCTCGTCGGGCACCGCCGTGACGCCCGCCTCGGCGACCGCCGGATGGCGGAGGAACCCCGTCTCGACCTCGATCGTCCCGAGCCGGTGGCCGGCGGTCTTGATGATCTCGTCGGCCCGGCCGGCGAACCAGACGTAGCCGTCCTCGTCGACGTGGGCGGCGTCGCCGACGTAGTAGCCGCCCGGGATGCGCTGCCAGTAGTCCGCCGCGTATCGCTCGGGCTCGCCCCACAGCGAGCTGATCAGCCCCGGGAACGGGCGGTGGATCCGCATGATCCCCTTCTCCCCCGTCGCGACTGGAGTGCCGTCGATCTGGACGACATCGGCCACGATCCCCGGCAGCGCCACCCCCGCGGAGCCGGGCTTGATCGGCAGCGGCTGAAGTCCGTACGGGTTGCCGAAGATCGGGCCGCCGGTCTCGGTCTGCCACATGTGGTCGATGACGGGGACGCGGTCCTCGAGCACGGTCCGCTGGAGCCACTCCCACGCCGGGGCATTCAGCACCTCGCCTGCGCAGAACGCGCGCTCGAGGCTCGACAGGTCGTGCGCCCGGGGGATCGCCTCGCCGTGGCGCATCAGCATGCGGACGGCCGTCGGTGACGTGAACAGGCCCGTGACCCCCTCGCGCTCGATGATCGACCACAGCGTGTGGGCGTCCGGGTAGTCGAGCGCGCCTTCGAACGCGAGCGTCGTCGCCCCCGCGATCAGCGGCGCGTAGACGATGTAGCTGTGACCCACGACCCAGCCGATGTCCGAGGTCGACCACCAGGTCTCGCCCGCGCGCAGCCCGAACACGAGGTCGCCCATCGTGTCGATCTGCACGCCGTAGCCCCCGTGGCGATGGACGGCGAGCTTCGGCTTGGCGGTCGTGCCGGAGGTCGCCAGGATGAACGCCGGGTCGTCGGCGGTGGTGTCGGCGGCGCTCCCGTCCTCGCCGTCGGCGGCGGCCAGCAGGTCGTCCCACGACAGCTCGCCGGGACGCGCCGGCCGCGAGGTCGTCCGGCGTCGATGCACGACGACGTGCTCGACGTCCGACGGGCCCGCGTCCATGGCGGCATCGACGATCGCCAGCAGATCCACGTCGTTGCCGCGGCGGATCGTGACGTCCGAGGCGAGCACCAGCCGCGAACCGCTCGCCCGGATCCGGTCGCCGAGGGCACCCGCGCCGAACCCGGCGAACACGACGCAGTGGATCGCGCCGATCCGCGTGCAGGCGAGCATCGCCGTGATCGCCTCGGTCGCCGTGGGCATGTAGATCGTGACCCGGTCGCCCTGGCCCACTCCCAGCCCGCGCAGACCCGCGGCCACGCGTTCGACCTCCTCGAGCAGCTCCGCGTACGTCAACGACCTGCGGCCGCCCGCCTCATCCAGCGCGACGAGCGCGACCACGTCACCGCGGCCGGCCGCGACATGGCGATCGAGGGCGTTCGTGGTGAGGTTCAGCCGACCGTCGGAGAACCAGCGGAAGCTGGGCGGGTCGGGCTGCTCGAAGACGCGCGACGGCGCCTGCGTCCACGTGAGCCGCGCGGCCTGCTCGAGCCAGTACGTCTCCGGGTCGTCGATGGAGCGGCGGTAGACCGCCTCGTACTGCTCGCCGCCGCGCATCGCGATCCTCCTGCCACGCCTTGGTCGCCCAAGTGTGGGTGGCGGGCGCAAGAGGGTGGTCAGGGCTACTGGGTTAGGGGGTTACCGCGATGACGGCGAACATCGTCAGGCGCATTCCGAACTGGCCGCGTCGCGCCGCATCCTGGATGGTCGACACGAACTGCTCGTGCTCTACGGGTGCCAGCCGAGCCGTGGCGACGAGGTCGTCGGCGAGGCTCTCCATCGAGAAGCAGCCAAGTGGTGCCGGGGAGCGGTCCGGATCCCAGGTCGTCCAGGTCTGCGTCGCCGCGGTCCGTGCGATGGCGATGCAACCAGCGACGCCGAGAAGCTCGTGCAACCGCCGGCCCACGTTGGATGCACGGTTACGCTCCGTTCGCATCAGGTCGTGGATCAATCCGGCGATTGCATCGTCGCCGACATCGATCGTGAACGTCGACCAGTCGGTGTCGATCAACGAGATGCGGCCGCCGGGGCGCACCACGCGCACCATCTCTGCGACAGCCGATGCGGGGTCGGCGAGCCACTGGAGCGTGCGCTCGGACCTGGCAACGTCGAAGGAGTCGTCGGGCTCCTCGAGAGAGCGCGCGTCGCCGACGCTGAAGCGCATGCGACGACGCGCGGCTCGGGCGTTGACACGGGCGACGCCCAGCATCTTCTCGGATGCGTCGATGCCGACAACCTCGCCTCCTTCGGCGAGATCCTGGGCGAGCGCGATGGCCGCCTCCCCGAGGCCGCAGCCCACGTCGAGCAGACGCTCACCGCGGGCGAGGCCCAGATGCTCCCGCTCCCACGAACGTAGCCGGATCGTCGCGTCCCACGCGGCAGTCTCGTCCATGGCGTCGATGAGCACGCCGGCGTTCGGATCATCGTCCACGTGCCCGTAGCCGAGCCTGTGCCTGTCCCCCGTCGCCATGCCGCAAGGGTAGGCGACGCTACATCGGCGAGGGTGCTCGGCCTAGAACGTGTCCGCGGCGGCTCGGAGGGCGGGGAGTACGACCAGCAGCCCGATGATCGTCGCGCCGGCGACGAGGGCCGCGGCGACGAGCGCGATGGCCTTGGCCCGAGCGCCGCGGACGAGGAGCAGCGGCAGCGCGAAGCCGACCAGCGCCTCGGCGCCGAGCAGGGCCCGGGCCGCCGGATCGTTTGGCACCTGCGCGCCGAACAGCACGCCCTCGGCGATCAGGACGCCGGCGGGCACCGCGATGCCGAGGCTGCGAGCCAGACCGTCGTGATGGCGCCAGACGCTGCCCGCGAGGCCGAGCGTCGGGCCCGCGACAAGCGCGACCGAGCCCCATACCGTCGCCGCGCGGCCGGCGCCCGCTGCGCGCCAGCCGTCGCCCAGCAGGCCGTAGGCGAGGTAGTAGACGGCAACCGCGGCGAGGAGCGCGAACAGGCCGCGGCCGGCTCCGCCGAGCACGGTCCGGGCGCCCGCGCCGGCGCCGAACGCGACGAGGCCCCAGACGCCGACGAGGTTCGCGGGGATGAGGAGGCTCGCCGGGTAGCCGAGGTCGTCGCTCAGCCAGGCAAGCGCCCCGAGGATCGCACCGGCCAGCAGCGCGACGGGGATCGCGGTCGCCGCCCGGCGCGGGAGGGACGGGCGGGCGGGTCGGACCTCGGTCGACGGCACAGTTGACGGCTGCGAGGACACGCTCACGGCAGGTGGGACGGTACCGCGTGCGGGTCCGTGGCGCCATGCCGCCGCGCCACGTCCGTGGTCGCGTTCGGATATCGGGCGGCGCGAGCCGTCAGGAAGCGGGCGCGGTCTCCGCCGACATGTCGTCGAGGCGCGCCTGGATGTCCACGTCCGGCCCCGGGCCGACAGCGGTGAGCCGCGGCTCGACGCCGTCGCGCAGGGCGAGCGCTGTCGCGACGAACCCGTGGAACAGCGGGTGCGGCCGCTCGGGGCGCGACTTGAACTCCGGGTGGAACTGGCTGGCGACGAACCACGGGTGGTCGCGCAGCTCCACGATCTCCACCAGCCGGCTGTCGGGCGAGACGCCGGACAGGAGCATCCCCGCGCCTTCGAGCGTCTGGCGGTACCGGTTGTTGACCTCGAACCGGTGGCGGTGGCGCTCGTAGATGACCTCGGCGCCGTAGACCGCTCGCGCCTTCGAGCCGGCGAGCAGCTTCGCCGGGTAGAGGCCGAGCCGCATGGTGCCGCCCTTGTCCTCGAGGTCCCGCTGGTCGGGCATGAAGTCGATGACCGGGTTGGTCGTGAACATGTCGAACTCGGTGGAGTTGACGTCGCCCGTCTCGAGGATCTCGCGCGCGAACTCGATGACCGCGCACTGGAGGCCGAGGCACAGCCCGAGGTACGGCAGCTGCCGGTCGCGCGCCCAGTGAGCCGCGAGCACCTTGCCCTCGATCCCGCGATGGCCGAAGCCGCCCGGCACGAGCACGCCGGCCGAGCCGGCCAGCCGCTGGTCGACGTTCTCGGCCGTCAGCTGCTCGCTGTCCACCCAGCGGACCTTGGCGTCGACGCCGTTCGCCCAGGCGGCGTGCTTCAGCGCCTCGGTGACGGACAGGTAGGCGTCCGGGAGCTCGACGTACTTGCCCACGAGTGCGATCTCGAGCGTCGGCTTCGGCGCCTTGATCCGCTCGACGAGCGCGCGCCAGCCCTCGAGATCGGGCTCGGCATCGGGATCGCCCAGCCCCAGCTCCCGGACGACGAGCCGGCCGAAACCGAACGCCTCGAACTGGAGCGGGACCTCGTAGATCGTCTCGGCCGTCGGGGCGGGGACGACCGCCTCGACGTCGACATCGCAGAACAGCGCGATCTTCTCGCGGATCTCGTCGGGGACGTCGCTGTCCGAGCGGAGGACGATCACGTCCGGCTGGATGCCGATCCCGCGCAGCTCCTTGACCGAGTGCTGCGTGGGCTTGGTCTTGAGCTCGCCCGTCGCCATGAGCGCCGGCAGCAGCGTCACGTGGACGTACAGCACGTTCGCCCGGCCGACGTCCTTGCGCATCTGGCGGATGGCCTCGAGGAACGGCAGGCTCTCGATGTCGCCGACGGTCCCGCCGACCTCCACGATCACGACGACCGGGTCGCCGTCCCGCGCGACGCGCGCGATCCGCTCCTTGATCTCGTTCGTGATGTGCGGGATGACCTGGACGGTGCCGCCCAGGTAGTCGCCGCGCCGCTCCTTCGCGATCACCGCCTGGTAGATCCGGCCGGTGGTGACGTTGGAGCCCTGGGTCAGGTTCTCGTCGATGAACCGCTCGTAGTGGCCCAGGTCGAGGTCCGTCTCGGCCCCGTCGTCGGTGACGAACACCTCGCCGTGCTGGTACGGCGACATCGTCCCG
>DASSRG010000155.1:0-5711 GCA_035701885.1 Candidatus Limnocylindrales bacterium | reverse complement strand
GACCGGCTGTGGCTGGCGTGCGGGATCAGGTCGACGGGAATCTCGGTGTCGCCGGCGGTGGCGGAGCGAGTCGCCGACGACGTGCTGGCGGCGCGCGGCTGGGCGGCCAGACCGCGTACCGTCGCGCCGCCCCCGTTCGAGCTCCCGGAGTCGCCCGGGCGCGTGGTGTGTCTGTGCCGCGGCGTATCCGAGGGGGAGCTGCGCGCCGCGTGCGCCCGGCCGCTCGGGCCGACGACGCTCGACGGGGTCAAGCGCCGCGGCGGTGCGATGTTCGGCGACTGCCAGGGGAACCTGTGCGCGGTCGACGTCGCGGCGATCCTGGCTGACGAGCTGGACGTGCCGGTCACCGCGATCGAGAAGGGGGCGGCGGGCTCGTGGGTGTTCGCACCGGCGGCTGCGTCCGCCGGGCCGCGGGCCCCAGGCCTCGCCGACGGCGGCGATGGCCCGCCCGCGGACGACGTGGTCGACCTGGTCGTCATCGGTCTCGGTCGGGCGGGCGTCGCGGCGCTGGAGGCGGCCCGGGCGGACGGCATCGTCGCCGTCGGCGTGGAGCGCCGCGCGGGCGCGACGGCCGTCGGGCTCGTGGACGACGGGTCGGGCTGGACGGTGGAGGTGCAGCGTGCCGACGGATCGCAGTTGATTCGCTCGCGCGCGGTCCTCCTCGCGACCGGCGGCTACGTCGAACCAAGGGAGCAGCGATCGATCGCCGGTCCGCGGCCGGCGGGCGTGGTCACGAGCGCCCTCGTGGACGCCGCGCTCGAGGCGGGTCTGCTGCCCGGTCGGTCGGCGGTCGTCGTGGGGTCCGGCCCACTGGGGGACGCCACGGCGCGCTCCCTCGAGTCGGCGGGCGTGGCGGTCACGGCCCGACTCGCCGATCCGCCGGCCGAGCTGCGCGGGACCACCCGACTGGAGGCGGTGCGCGACGGCGAGCGGTGGATCGAGGCGGACACGCTCGTGCTTGCCGACCGGCTGCTCCCGCAGCCGTTCCTCCTCCGGTCGCTGGGCCTCGTCGACGGGCGGTCAGGGATCCCGGCGCCCGCGGACGCGGACGGGCGCCTGCCGCTGGGCGGGCTATGGGCGGCGGGGTGCTGCGTGCACGCGGACGAGGCCCATGCCGACTGCGCCGATGCCGGCCGCCGGGTCGCCGGGTCGATCGCACGGGCGCTCGTGGGGTCGCGCACGTGAGCCGGCTGGTGGAGGAGCGCGTCGTCGTCGACGCGCCGCGGTCCGCGATCTGGGGACTCCTGGACGATCCGCGGGCGCTCGCCCGCGTGCTGCCCGGCGCCGAGGACCTCGTTCCCGATGGCGAAGGCCGGTGGCGCGGGACCCTGGCCTCGAAGGTCGGCTTCCTCACCGTGCGTGCTGACGCCACCGCCGAGGTCGCCGAGTCGCATCCACCCGACGACATGCGGCTCGAGATCGACGGGCGGCCGAAGGGCCTCGCCGGCTCGTTCCACGCCTCGATCCCGTTCCGCCTCGAAGAGCTGGACGACCGGACGGCGATCGACTACTCCGTCGATCTCACGGTCACCGGCCGTCTCGCGGCGTTCGGCGCGCCGATCCTCCGCGATACGCTCCGCAAGCAGGTGGCCCAGCTCGTGGCGAACCTGGGCCGGGAGCTGGGGACGGGATGAGCGGCGAGCTCGTGCTCGGGATCGACCAGGGGACGACGTCAACCCGCGCCGTCGCGTTCGACGCCGAGCTGCGCCCCGTGGCCCAGGCCTCGCGGCCCCTCGAGACGCGTCATCCGCAGCCAGGCTGGGTCGAGCTCGACCCGCGCGCGATCCGCGACAGCGTCGTGGAGGTCGTCGACGAGGTCCTTCGGGCGGTCGGCGGCGCGTCGGCGGTCGCGGCCGCCGGCCTCGCGAACCAGGGCGAGACCGTCGTCGCCTGGGACGCGACGACGCTCGAGCCGCTCGGCCCTGCCGTGGTGTGGCAGTGCCACCGCAGCGCACCCATCGTCGAGCGCCTGCGCGACGCCGGTCTCGAACCGGCGATCCGCGACCTGACCGGTCTGCCCCTGGACCCGTACTTCTCCGCGGGCAAGATGCGCTGGCTGCTCGAGAACGACCCGGTGGTCGCGGACGCGGCGGCGGCCGGCAGGCTTCGGTTCGGGACGGTGGACGCGTGGGTCACCGCCTCACTCGGCGACCGCGGTGCCGCCGGCCTCACGGATCCGTCCACCGCCTCCCGCACGCAGCTGTTCGGGCTCACCGGCGGCCGATGGGAGCCGCAGCTGCTCGAGTGGTTCGGCGTGGATCCGTCGACGCTGCCCGACGTCGTCGACACCGTCGGTGACGCCTGCACGCTCCGACACCCGTCGTGGGACGGTCCGATCAGGTTGACCGCGATGGCCTGCGATCAGCAGGCGGCGCTGGCCGGCCACGGCGCCTTCCGGCCGGGGCGCGTCAAGGCGACCTACGGCACAGGCGTGTTCGTCCTCGCCAACGCCGGGGACGACTCGAGCGGCCGGGGGCAGCTCGAGACCTCCGTGGCGTGGTCGCTGCCCGACGGCCGCCGCGACCTCGTCCTCCAGGGCGGCGAGTACGCCGCCGGGGCGCTGCTCGACTGGCTGCGCGACGACCTGCGGCTGATCGATGACGTCACCCTCACCGAGGCGATGGCGAGGTCGGTCGACGACACGGCGGGCGTCACCGTACTCCCGGCGCTCGCGGGCCTCGGCGCGCCGTGGTACCTGCCGGACGCACGGGCCGCGATCATCGGCCTGACCGCCGCCGCGACCCAGGCGCACGTCGTCCGCGCGACGCTCGATTCGATCGCGCACCGGGTCGTCGACATCGTCGACGCGATGGCGGCGGTGATCGGCGAGCGCGTCCCGGAGCTGCGGGTGGACGGCGGGCTCACCCGAAACGGGTTCCTGCTCCAGCGACAGGCGGACCTGTTGGGCGTGCCCGTCGTGGTCGCGAGCGTCGAGGAGACGACGGCGTTCGGCGTGGCGGCCCTGGCGTCGGTCGGGTCCGGGCGCCGCACCATCGACGACATCGAAGCCTCCAACCCGCCTCGTGCGACCTATCAGCCCGCGATCGACGACGCCATGCGGGAATCCGAGCGGGCGGCCTGGCATCGAACCGTGGAGTGGCTCACGTCCGCGGTACCCTAGGACTCCCGGCCGACTGGCGCGCGACGCCGCCCCGGGATCGATGAGGGGCCACATGACCGCACCATCCGCGGCGTCCACCACGGCGATCGCCTGCCACGACCTGCGCAAGCGCTACGGCGACATCGAGGCGGTCGCGGGAGTCAGCTTCGAGGTGAGGACCGGGGAGATCTTCGGCCTGCTCGGGCCGAACGGCGCCGGCAAGACGACGACCATCGAGATCCTCGAGGGCATCCGGGAGCCGGACAGCGGCGAGCTCAGCGTCCTGGGCATGGACCCCCGGCGCGAGGCGAACCGGATCAAGACCCGCATCGGCGTGCAGCTCCAGACGGCGTCCCTGTACCCGTACCTCACGGTGACGGAGCTGATCGAGCTGTTCGGAAGCTTCTATCCGCAGCACGTGCCGCTGGAGCAGCTGCTGGACGCGCTCGGGCTGCAGGAGAAGCGCGACGCGCAGACCCGCACGCTCTCGGGCGGCCAGCAGCAGCGGCTTTCGATCGCGCTCGCCATGGTCAACGACCCCGAGCTCGTGTTCCTCGACGAGCCGACGACAGGCCTCGACCCGGCCGCACGCCGGTCCCTGTGGGACGTGGTCGACGGGATCCGTCGCGAGGGCAAGTCGGTGCTGCTGACGACGCACTACATGGAGGAGGCCGAGGCGTTGTGCGACCGGCTCGCGATCATGGACCACGGCGTGGTGCTGGACATCGGCACCGTGGACCAGCTCGTCGGCCGGCGCTTCCAGGATCGCGCCGTGCATTTCGAGCGCGTCGATGGCCTGACGGACGAGGCGCTCGCGGCGATCCCGGGCGTCAGCCGGGTGACCCACGAGGCGACCGACGTCCTGCTGTTCACCGCGGACGTGCCGGGCACCATCGGCGCGGTCCTCGCGGCCGCGGACCGGCTTGGCGTCCAGCCCAACAACCTCGGTGTCCGCCGGGCCAGCCTCGAGGACATCTTCCTCGACCTGACCGGCCGGGCGCTGCGCGACTGATGGCGACGACATGAACGCACTGCTGAGCCTGACACGCGCGAACCTGAAGAGCTTCATCCGCGACCGCGCGGCGCTGTTCTGGACGATCGCCTTCCCGGTGATCTTCATCGTCCTGTTCGGCACCCTGTTCTCGGGGGGCGGATCGGCCGACTACAAGATCGGCTGGGTGGACCTCGACTCGTCGGCCGAGTCGGCGCAGCTCCGCCAGGCCTTCGACGGCGTCCCGGTCCTCACCATCACCCCGACCGACGAGGAGGCAGGGCTCGCGTCCGCGCGCGACGGCTCGCTCGACGCGGTGATCGTCGTGCCCCAGGGATTCGGTCAGGCCGTCGCGGACGCCGCCGGGGCGGCGTCGCCGGGACAGGCGACGATCACGCTGTATGCGGACCCCAGCGACACCACGACCACCGGGACCATCAATCAGATCGTCGCCGGCGTCCTGACCGGCATGAACCAGCAGCTCTCCGGTCGTCCGCCGGTGCTGACCCTGCAAACGGCATCCATCCAGGGCACGACCGAGCTCAACGGCGCGTCCTACTTCGTCCCTTCGATCCTGGCGATGGCGATCATGCAGCTGGGGGTCTTCGCCGCGATCCCGCTCGTGCAGCAGCGCGAGAAGCTGATCCTCAAGCGCCTCGGGGCGACCCCGTTGCCACGCTGGACGCTCGTCGGGTCGAACGTGCTGCTGCGGCTCCTGATCGCGGCGGTCCAGACGGTGATCATCCTCGCCATCGGCATCGGCGCCTTCGGGGTCGAGGTCACCGGGAGCTGGGCGATGATCGCCGTGTTCGTCGTCCTGGGATCGCTCGCGTTCACGTCGCTGGGCTACGTGATCGCCTCGTTCGCCCGGACCGAGGAGGCGGCCAACGGGATCACCCAGGTCGTGCAGGTACCGATGATGTTCCTGTCGGGCGTCTTCTTCCCGATCGCGCTCATGCCCGACTGGATGCAGACCGTGTCCAAGGTGCTGCCGCTCACGTACCTCGCCGATGCGCTGCGCCAGGTGATGGTCGGCGCGTCGCCGTTCGTGCCGCTCGCGGCCTGCTTCGCGATCCTCGCCGGCTGGCTGGTGGTGTGCCTCGCGCTGTCCGCCCGGTTCTTCCGCTGGCAGTAGTCCGGGCGGCACCCGCCGGGGACGCGTCCGTCCCGCGACGCGCCGCCGGTCCGATCAGTCGTCGAGGACGAACGTGATCAGCAGGTTGACCTGGTAACCGACGACACGGCCGTCCTCGATGTCGACGTGCTGCTCCTTGACCCAGGCGCCCTTCACGTTGCGAAGGGTGCGGTTCGCGCGCTCGATGCCGGTCCGCATCGCGTCCTCGAAGCTCTTGTCGGAGCGGCTGCTGATCTCGGTCACGCGGGCGACTGTACCCATGGCATCTCCTTCACCGTTCGATGGCGCCAGTCTCGGATGCCGACGGCTGCAGCCGCCCGCCACGCGGGGCGGCTGGGAGTGCCGCCCGGATGACAGCCGGACGTGGAGAGACCCGGTGCACCTTCCCACCCCCCGTGGGAAGTGACAGCACCGGGCCTCGCCTGACAGTAACGAAGATGGCCCCCGTTTTGTGATGGGCGAGCCGGGGTTTTCCCGCAGGTCGG
>DASSRG010000154.1:0-2999 GCA_035701885.1 Candidatus Limnocylindrales bacterium | reverse complement strand
GGACCGGGCGCGGAGGCCGGCTGGACGGCCTGCGGGATGGTCGTCTCGGCCTGGGCGACCTGCGTGGCGCGACCCTCGACCATCGCCCGGCCGATGCCGCCGCCAACGACCGCGAGTGCGCCGAGGCCCAGCGCCTTGCCGAGGAACGACCGGCGGGCCGCGTCGTTCGCGGGCGCGGTTGCCGCCGTCCCGGCCGTACTGTCCACGCGCGGTGCCGCGCCGAGGAGCCAGGTGAGCGCCTGGATCCCGACGATCGCCTGGATCCCGGCCGACATCAGCGACGGCGCGAGCTCCGCGGCCGGCTGGCGCATCATCGCCACGAAGCCGACGCCGACGAGGGCGACGATGCCGATCAGCGCCAGCGGCTGACTCCGCCGCGCGAGCAACCCGAGCCCGGCACCCACCGCCAGCACGACGAGCGTGATCAGGAGCAGCAGCGCCGGCTTGTCGTTGGTCCCGAACAGGCTCACGATCACGTCCTTCGAGCCCGCGGGCGCGAAGTCGATGACGGCGGCGCCGACGGCCGCGAGGGGGGAGGGGGCCCCGCTGAGGAAGGCGGCGATCAGCTCGCCGGTCGCGAGGGCGGCGGCAGCGGCGACGACCCCCGCGAGCGCGGCCGCACCACGCGCGGGCTCGGTGCGCCGGACGGCAGCGGGCTGGACGTGGAGCGGCTCGCTCGCGGCGGTCGTGCTCATCGCTTCGTGATTCGCCCGGGGCGACGTACCGGATCAGCGGTGATCATGCGGCCAGTCTCGCGCGTTCCGGTGACGGGCGCGTGACGCCACCCGCCCTCGTCGGACGCCCACCCGTCAGGCGCGAACCTCCTGGCGGAGGAACAGGACGTACGCGAGCGCGAACATCGCCGTGGTGAGCGCGGTGAGGACGACGATCTGCGGCCACACGAGCAGGATGCTCTGGTCCAGGGTGAGGAGCGAGGTCTGGACGCGCTCCGCGTCGGAGATCGCCTGTCCGATGTTCCCGAACCCAAGCACCGACGTCGTGGACGGGTTGAGGACGGCCCGGACGATGTCGTCGTACAGGACGGCGGGCGAGATCCGCAGGAACGTCGCGGCTGCCTGGGTGGACGCGTACGCATATGGGCCGAGCGTCGTCGTGGTCGGCGGGAACAGGAAGTTCGCGATGAGCGGCAGCAGGAACTGCCCGAACAGCGTGAGCCCGAACCAGGTGCCGAACCCCACGAGCGCGGCGCTCGCCGGCCCGCGGATCACGACGGAGAGCAGCAGCGCGAATGCGAGCCAGAAGGACGCGTAGAGGATCGTCGCGAGGAGCCACACCACAACGCGGGCGAGCTCCTCGGGCGACGGGATGATCCCGAGCCGGACGATGCCCAGCCCCGTGACGAGGATCACGAGCGCGCCGAGCATCAGCGAGATGACGGCGATGCCCGCGACGAACTTGCCGTTGATCACGTCGTCGCGGTGGATCGGCTGGGCGAGCAGCCTCGACAGCGTCCCCTGCGCCCGTTCGGAGTTGATGCCGTCGAAGCCGAACGCGATGCCGACCAGCGGCACGAGCAGCGCGGCGAGCGCGATCATCGGCACGCCGCCGACCTGGTCCGACCCGCCGATGAACAACACGAGGAACAGCGCGGGTTGACCGGCGACCTGCGGGGCCGCGGCCGAGATGTCGTTCGAGATGAAGTAGATCGGCACGATCGCGGCGATCGCGATGACGATCAGCAGGACGACGAACCGGATGCTCTCGAGATGGTCGGCGAGCTCCTTGCCGGCGATCGTGCGCCAGCCGCCGGACGGCGCCTTCTCGGCGCGACGGGCGGCGCGGCGGGCGTCGGCCACCTTGGAGGCGTCAGCGGGCGCGGCCATCGGTTCCCTCCGGGACGAAGCGTCGGTAGAGGTCGAGCAGGTCGGTGCCGCGGCGCCGCAGGTGCACGAGCGACAGCCCGGCGGCGCCCAGCGCGGTGGCGAGCGGCCCGGCCACATCCTCGGTCGCGGTCACGATGCGGTACCGCTCGTCGTCGGGCGACGGCTCCACCGAGCGGACGGCGGGCAGGGCACGGGCGACGGCGTCGATCGCGTCCGGCGGCCCGTCGACGCCCACCTCGAGCTGGATCGTGCGGTCGGTGCCCCGGGCGAGCTCGTCCAGGGGGCCGGCGGCGACGAGGCGACCCGCCGAGAAGAATCCGACCCGGTCGCACAGGCTCTGGACCTGGCCCAGGATGTGCGAGCTGAGCAGGACGGTCAGGTTGCGTTCCTTGACGAGGCGCCGGAGCAGCGCGAGCAGCTCCTCCACGCCCGCCGGATCGATCGCGATCGTCGGCTCGTCGAGGATCAGCACCGACGGGTTCTTCACCAGCGCGTCCGCGATGCCGAGCCGCTGGCGCATGCCCCGTGAGTACGTCTCGGCCTTCTTGTCCGCGGCGTCGGTGAGGCGGACCTCGGCGAGCAGCTCGTCGATCCGGGCCTCGGCCTCGGTCTTGGCGAGGCCGTTGAGCTTCGCGGTGTAGCGCAGGTTCTCGCGACCGGTCATGCCGCCGTAGAAGCCGACGTTGTCGGGCAGGTAGCCGACCTTGCGCTTGACGCCGAGCGGCTCGCGGGTCGGGTCGAGGCCGACGACGCGGACGACGCCGCGGGTCGGCTCCGTGAGGCCCAGGAGCATCAGCACCGTCGTCGTCTTGCCCGCGCCGTTGGGCCCGAGGAGGCCGAACACCTCGCCGGCGCGGATGGTGAGGTCGAGGTTCTCGACCGCCGTGAAGTCACCGTACTGCTTGGACAGCCGCCGGGTGACGATGACCGCGTCGTCCGGGACGTCGGCGAGCAGCTGGCTGACCGTGACCCGGCGGCGCGTCCGGGGCTGCTCGCGCTCGTCGCCCTTCGTCTCGGGCCGGTCCGGTGCGGCGACCTCCCACGGGCGCGGCTGGGTGATCGCGGAGCCGGGATGGTCCTCGATCCCTTCGGTCGCCGTCGGGTCGTTCGGGACGCGCGCGGAGTCATCGACCGGGCGCGCCATCGGTGTCGGAC
>DASSRG010000153.1:0-2214 GCA_035701885.1 Candidatus Limnocylindrales bacterium | reverse complement strand
ATCGGGGCCGGCGTGGGTGCGGTCCACCACGCGCTCCTCGAGGCCGGCGCGGCCAGCGCGATCGACGTCGACGCCTCGGGTCCGTACCTCGCGGCATCGCAGAGCGAGGCGCTGCGCCGCGGGCTTGACGAACAGGTCACGTACTACAAGGGCGACGCCGTGGCGCTCGCCGGAGAGCTGCCGCCGGCGGACCTCGTCGCCCTCGACCGGGTGGTCTGCTGCTACCCCGACATGCCGGGGCTCGTCGCCGCGGCGGCCGGTCACACGCGGCGCCGGCTGGGGCTCGTGCTGCCGCGCGACGACGCCTGGGTTCGCGTCCTCATCGCCATCGCGAATGGCTGGAACCGGCTCCGCCGCGACCCGTTCCGGCTCCACGCGCACAGGACGGCCGCGGTCGAAGGCGTGGCGACGGCCGCCGGGCTCGTGCGGCGATCCACGCACAAGGGCCTGTTCTGGCAGTCCCTCGTGTTCGAGCGGCCCGGTTCAACCTGACGGTTCCCCGCCCGAGCGCGATCGGCCATGCTTCGCGGTCCACGACCCGAACGGAGACCGATCCGATGGAAGAGCGCACGATCGTCTCGTCGCCGGCCGAGCGCCCGGTTGGGGCGGCCGCGGCGGTGGCCGGCCCGACCGCCGGTTCCCCGCTCGCCGACCCACGCGCGCTGCAGATCCTGACGACCGAGCACTGGAGCCTGCTGACCGCTCGATCGCTCGTCTACAACGAGGCGTTCGCACGGGCCGGGATGTTCCTCAGCTTCCTCGCCGCGTCGCTGGTCGCGCTCGGTCTGATGTCGGCGGCGATGGGCTTCTCGCCGGAGTTCCGGACCGTCGCGGTGCTGATCCTCGGGCTCGACCTGTTCATCGGCCTCGCCACCACCGGCCGCGTCTCGACCGCCACTTCGGAGGACATCCGCATGCTGCAGGGCATGAACCGGCTCCGGCATGCGTACCACGAGACGGTGCCCGGCCTCGAGCGCTACTTCATCACCGGCCGGTATGACGACCTCGCCGGCGTGTTCCAGGCGTACAACGCCGACGTGAAGCTCCGCTCGCGGCGGTCGGTCATGCACGGTTTCACGACCGTCGTCGGGATGCTCGTCGTGATCGATTCCGCGCTCGCGGCCGTGCTGGCCGCCGCGCTCGTGCTGTTCGTCGCGGGCGCGGGCATCGCGGCCGTCGCGGTGGGCGTGGTGGTATTCGCGATCGTCCTCACGATCGGCGTCGACTGGATGACGCGGTCCGTTGCGGACACCGCCTCAGGCCTGCGCGTCGAGTTCCCGAGTCCGGCATCACCAGGGGGATGACGCTATGAGCCTCCAGCGCGCGCCCCGTGTCGGCCGCGTCGAGGTCGTCTGCGGGCCGATGTTCGCGGGCAAGACCGAGGAGCTGCTGCGCCGCGTCCGACGCGCGGTCATCGCCGGTCGGCGGGTCGTGGTGATCGGGCATGCGCTGGACACCCGGCACGGGGCCGACCGGCTGGCGTCGCACGTCGGCCTCGACTTCCCTGCCCTCGCCGCGTCCCGCGTCGACGAGATCGAACCCTTGATCCCGGACGACGCCGAGGTGGTGGCGATCGACGAGGCACAGTTCTTCGGGGTGGGGCTGCTGGCCGTGGTGGAGCGTCTTGCCGCCCGTGGCCTCGTCGTGATGGTCGCCGGCCTCGACGTCACGTTCGACGGCGAGCCATTCGAGCCGTTGCCGTCCCTGATGGCGCTCGCCGAGCAGGTCGACAAGCTCACGGCGATCTGCCTCGTGTGCGGGGAGGAGGCGGTGTACCACGTGAAGGTGGGCGGATCCGCGGCCGGCGCCGAGGCGCTGACCGCCGAGAACGTCGGCGGGACCGAGACCTACCAGGCGCGCTGCCGGCGGCACGTGCCGTGGGCGAGCGGCGGGGCGGGCTGAGCCTCGCACGTGCCGGCGCTGCGGCGCTGCCCGCGCTGAGGCGCTGTCCGCCCCGACGCGCTGTCCGCGCTGCGGACCAACGGTGCCGTGCAGCGCATGGATGGTCCACCGGGCGGACCGATCGATGCCGGAGCGTCGTCGTCTGCATCGGACGGTCCGTTCAGCGGACCCTTCGTCGCGTGGAGCGCACCGACCGTCCGCCGGGCGGACCGCGAGCCAGGACGAGCGTGGCGCCGCGGACGACCCCGTCCCGGCGCGACGACCATCGGGCGCACAATGCCGCGATGACCCACCCGTGGCCGCTGTTCGACC
>DASSRG010000152.1:0-4874 GCA_035701885.1 Candidatus Limnocylindrales bacterium | reverse complement strand
GAGCTGCCAGAAGGCCTCCGGGCGGGTCGGATCGCCGAAGTTGAGGCAGTTGGTGACGCCCAGCGGCCGGGCGCCGGTGATCGACACGTTGCGCGCGGCCTCCGCGACGGACATCGCGGCACCCAGCCACGGGTCGTGCTGCCCGACGGGGGCGTTGGCGTCCGTCGTGGCGACGAGCGCCTTGGTGGTGCCCTTGATCCGGAGGACTGCCGCACCACGGCCGGGACCGGCGACCGTGTTGGACTGGACGTTCCAGTCGTACTGCTCGAACACCTCGCGCCGGGACGACAGGTTCGCCGAGCCCAGCAGGGCGGTGAGGACCGCGCCCGGGTCCTGTCCGCGCAGCGGGAGCGAGTCCGTGGGCTCGGCGACCTCGCCAGGCGCGGGCGCGGCGCGACGACGCGCCGGCGCGCGCGACTCGCGCTCGAACACGATCGCCTCGGAGGCCAGCGCCGGGGCGGGGATCCGCGCGAGCTCGATGGCGCCTTCGACCGGCCGGCCGTCGGCGTCGAGCGCCCCCGACCCGTCGGGTGCGGTCAGGACGACGATGTCCGGGTCCGCCGTCACCCGACCGATCACCGCGACGGGCAGGTCCCACCGCTCGCACACGGCGCGCACGGCGTCCCAGCGGTCCGGCTCGACGATCGCGACCATCCGCTCCTGCGACTCGCTGATCATCACCTCGAACGGCTCCATGCCGGGTTCGCGGCGCGGAATCGCGTCGAGGTCGACGAGCATCCCGGTCCCGCCGCGGTCGGCGGTCTCGGCGGTGGCGCAGGTGATCCCCGCGGCGCCGAGGTCCTGGATCGACACGACCAGGTCCTTCGCGATCAGCTCGAGCGTCGCCTCGATGAGCAGCTTCTCCGCGAACGGGTCGCCCACCTGGACCGACGGCCGCTTCGAGGGGTCCTGGTCGCCGAAGGTCGCGCTCGCGAGCACGGAGGCGCCGCCGATCCCGTCGCGGCCGGTCGCGGATCCGTAGAGCACGACGAGGTTGCCGGGGCCGTCGGCCGAGGCCCGGGTGAGCATCCCCTCCTCGAGCAGCCCGATCGCCATGACGTTGACCAGCGGATTGCCCTGGTACGACGGGTCGAACACGAGCTCTCCGCCCACCGTCGGCACGCCGACGCAGTTGCCGTACCCGCCGACGCCCCGCACGACCCCGTCGACGAGGTGCCGCGTCCGGGCGTCGGACGGGTCGCCGAACCGGAGCGCGTCGAGGACCGCGATCGGGCGGGCGCCCATCGCGAACACGTCGCGCAGGATCCCGCCGACGCCGGTCGCGGCGCCCTGGTACGGCTCGACGGCTGAGGGATGGTTGTGCGACTCGATCTTGAAGGCGACCGCCAGCCCGTCCCCGATCGCGATCACGCCCGCCTGCTCGCCCACGCCCGCAACGACGTCCTTGCCCTTTGTGGGCAGCGTCCGGAGCAGCGGGCGGGAGCTCTTGTACGAGCAGTGCTCCGACCACATGACGCTGAACATCGCGAGCTCGAGGTCGTTCGGGTCGCGGCCCAGCTTCTCGCGGATCGCGTCGAGCTCGACGTCCGCAAGGCCGAGTGCGCGGTGGAGCGGCATCTCGTCGTGCGCGGGTGCGTCCGGCATCTCGGGCGTCTCCGCGGGCTCGGCCGTCATCGTCATCGGCCCGCCGCCGCCAGGCTCCGGGTCCCGGTGATCGAGCCGGTTGCGGCGTACTCCTCCGCGCTCACGACGAGCGAGCGGATGATCCCGAGACCGTCATCAGACCCGATCAGGGCCTCGACCGCCGTCTCCGGGTGCGGCATGAGCCCTGCGACGTTGCCCGCCGCGTTCGCGACGCCGGCGATCCCCCGCAGCGAGCCGTTCGGGTTGCCGGGGTCGTCCGGGCCGGCCACCCCGCCGTCGGCCGCCGCGTATCGCCACAGGACCTGGCCGTCGCGCTCCAGCTGGTCGAGCGTCGCGTCGTCGGCGAAGTAGCAGCCCTCCCCGTGCGCGACCGGCATCCGCAGGGGTCGCCGCTCCCCGATCGCGCGCGTGAACGGCGAGTCCAGTCGCTCGGGCAGCAGCGCGACCTCGCGGCACACGAATCGCAGCCCGCGATTGCGCAGGAGCGCGCCCGGCACGAGGCCGGCCTCGGCCAGGACCTGGAACCCGTTGCAGATGCCGAGCACAGGCCCGCCGCGGGCCGCGAAGTCCGCGACGGCCCGCATCACCGGGCTGAACTGCGCGATGACGCCGGCGCGGAGGTAGTCGCCGTATGCGAAGCCCCCCGGCAGGAGCACGCCCGACACGCCGGACAGGTCGGTGTCCTCGTGCCACAGGACCACCGGCTCGGCTCCGGCGACCGTGAGCCCGTTGACCGCGTCGATGTCGCGGTTCGAGCCCGGGAACAGGACGATGCCGACCCGGACGCTCACCCGCCGGCCCCCGCGGTCGCCGGGGTGGCCGCCGTCGCGTCCGCCTCGCCCAGCGAGTCGACCTCGAACTGCTCCATCAGCGGGTTCGACAGCAGCTCGCCGGCGAGCCGGTCAACGACCGCTCGCGCATCGTCCACAGAGGACGCCGCGACCGACAGCTCCACGCGCCGCCCGACGCGCACGCCGCTCACGCCCGCGATGCCGAGGTGCGGCAGGCTGCGCTCGACCGCCTTGCCCTGCGGATCGAGGATGCCGGGCTTGGGGGTGACGTTGACCGCGAAGCGCCAGGTGCGAGTCGGCTCGTTCATCGGGCGATCACGTCCTCCTCGAGATAGCGGGCGAAGCTCGCCCCGGTGATGCGTTCGAATGCCTCGACGTAGCGGGCTCGCGTCCCGTCCATGACGTCGGCAGGGAGCTCCGGCCCGGGGTCCGTCTTCGGCCACGGCTGGGTCTCCAGCCAGTCCCGGACGAACTGCTTGTCGTAGCTCGGTTGCGGCCCGCCGGGCCGGTAGTCGTCCGCCGACCAGAACCGGGAGCTGTCGGGCGTCATGACCTCGTCGATGAGGATGAGATCTCCGTCGGGCAGCACGCCGAACTCGAACTTGGTGTCGGCGAGGATGATCCCGGCCCTCGCGCACACCTCGACGCCGAGCTCGTACAGCTGGATCGACAGCCGCCGCAGCGCCTCCGCGTGCCGCTCGCCCACGAGCTCGACGACGCGGTCGAAGGTGATGTTCTCGTCATGCTGGCCCTGCGGGGCCTTGTACGCCGGCGTGAAGATCGGCTCCGGGAGCCGATCCGACTCCCTGAGGCCGCCGGGAAGAGCGATGCCGCAGACCGACCCGCTCGCGCGGTACTCCTTCCAGCCCGATCCCGAGAGGTAGCCGCGGACGACGCACTCGACAGGGAGGACCTCGGCCATGCGCCCGATCATCATCCGGCCGCGGAGCTCGTCGAGGGCGGCCGGGTTGCCGCCCGAGAGCGTCTCGGGCACGTCGGTCGGGTCCACCGACAGCAGGTGGTTCGGGACGATGTGCGCGGTCTCGCGGAACCAGAACCGCGACAGGCCGGTCAGCACGCGGCCCTTGTCCGGGATCGTGGTGGGCAGGACGACGTCGAAGGCCGACAGCCGGTCCGATGCGACGAGGAGCAGGCGCTCGTCGTCGAGGCGGTAGAGGTCGCGGACCTTGCCCGCGCGCACGAACGCCTCAGCGAGCGGCACCCGCGGCCTCCTTCGGCGTCGGCGCGGCGGCCCGCGATCGGAGCCCGCCCTCGAGCGCATCGAGCCTGGCGATCGCCTCCGGCACGTGGCGGAGCACCGCCGCGTCGTCGAAGCACGCATCGAGCGCCGCGAGCGGCAGCTTCTGGGCGACGAGCGGGTCGGTCGCCAGCAGGCCGTGAAGTGGCACCCGCTCGTCGGCGGCGCGGAGCGCGTTGCGCTGCACGACCGCGTACGCCTCCTCGCGCGACAGGCCCCCCTCCTCGACCAGGGCGAGCAGCACCCGGGAGCTCGCATGGAGCCCCAGCCCGCGTTCGATGTTCTCGCGCATCCGCTCGGGCCGGACGACCAGCCCCTCCACGAGGCCCGCCGTCTTCGCGAGCATGTAGTCGAGCAGGATCGTCGCGTCGGGGAGGATGACCCGCTCCGCAGAGCTGTGGCTGATGTCGCGCTCGTGCCACAGCGGCTGGTTCTCCATCGCCGTGTGGGCGTACCCGCGGAGGAGGCGCGCGAGGCCGGCGATCCGCTCGGACAGGATCGGGTTGCGCTTGTGGGGCATCGCCGAGGAGCCCTTCTGGCCCTGCTTGAACGGCTCCATCACCTCGGCGATCTCGGTGTGCTGGAGGTTCCGGACCTCGGTCGCGAGGCGCTCCAGCGCGCCGCCGAGGATCGCGATTGCCGCCAGGAACGCGGCGTGCCGGTCGCGCTGGACGATCTGGGTGCTGACCGGGTCCACGCGAAGGCCGAGGTCCACGAGGACCTCGGCCTCGAGCTCGGGGTCGAGGTGGCTGTACGTCCCGACCGGGCCGGAGATCTTGCCGGTCGCGATCTCGGCCGTCGCCGCGGCCAGGCGCTCGCGGCCGCGGTCCACCTCGAACGCCCAGCCCGCGCACTTGAGCCCGAACGTGGTCGGTTCGGCATGGACCGAGTGCGTGCGACCCATCATCACGGTGCCGGCCTCGCCGCGGGCGCGCGCGATGAGCGCGGCGATGAGCCGGTCCGCGCCGAGGAGCAGCCGCTCACCGGCGGCGCGCAGCTGGAGCGCGAGCGCCGTGTCGACGACGTCGCTGCTGGTCAGGCCGAGGTGGAGATAGCGGCCCTCGGGCCCGATGGTCTCGGCGACCTGGCTGACGAACGCGATCACGTCGTGGTCTGTCGTCGCCTCGATCTCGGCGATGCGGTCGACGTCGACGCTCGCGCGAGCCTCGATCGCCGGCAGCGCATCCGGCGGCACCAGGCCGCGCCGCGCCTGCGCCCGG
>DASSRG010000151.1:0-3336 GCA_035701885.1 Candidatus Limnocylindrales bacterium | reverse complement strand
TCCGCCGGAGCCCCGCGCCCGGTCCTGGGCCTTGGACACGGCCCGGCGGTAGCGCTCCTGCGCGTCCGCTTCGGCGGCGTCGGCGGTGGCGAGCTCGGCCTCGGCGTCCGCGTGCTCCTCGCGGGCGTGTTCGACGATGAGTCGCGCGGATTCGGAAGCCTTGTGCGCCGATTGCTCGGCGGCGGCCGCGCTCGCCATCGCCGCCTTCGCGGCCTGGGCGGTCGCGGTTGCGGCATCGGCTGTGTGCTTCGCGGCCTCGGCCGCCTCCTCGGCCGCTGCGATCGCCGCTTGGGTGGCGACTCTCCCGCGTCGCGCGACAGCCGCCGTGCGCTCGGCGGTACGCCATTCCTCCAGCGCCTTGGCGGTCGTGACGGTCTCCTGGTTGCGCTCGTTGTCCACGAACTCCCTCGAGCTGGGTGACGGCGGCTGAACCCTACCTGGCGGCGACCGACATGATGGCGCCGATCACTCTGGCCAGTACGCGCAGCAGGATGAGCGTGCTGGCCGCGAAGCCGCAAGCCTGAGCCAGGACGACGAGCGCGAACGCGATCCATTGGTGCTCTCCCGGAACGAGCAATCCGAGAAGGGCAGGGCCGATCACGGACGCGAGCACGAGCGCGAAGGCCGCCATGAACAGGGACCAGGCGAGCTGCCAGAGCGCGTCCGCGCCCGCGGTCCACCGGGCGCGAGCAACCTGCAGCGCCGTGAAGGACGACAGGGCGTAGCAGGCTGCCCCGATCAGGACCAGCCATCCGTTGATCGACATGCTCGAGTTGTCGAAGCGGCCCATCGTCATGACGACGATGCCGAAGAACGCGCTGACTGTGCCGAGGAACGCGAGCGTCACCGCGACCGCCATCGTCCGCCTCAGGCGCTCGCCGACAGGAACGGGTCGCCGTCGGCGAGCCGGCGAGCGATGCTGCGGCGCTCGAGGCACGACAGCACGGCGATCGGCAGGTGGTCGGCCCAGACGAACGCGAGCGCTGGGTCCTCGATGCGGTCGGCGGCGTCGATCAGCGCGTGGATGGTCTCGGCGAGCGGCTCCGGGACGATCCACTCGGCGGCGCGGGCCCGTGCCTCGAGCAGCCGGCGACGGTTGGCCTGCCGGGGCGTGAGCATCGCGTCGGCGTCGTCGCGGGTGCGCTCGAGCGCGCACAGCCGATCGAACGCCCGGATCGTCTCCTCGCACAGCGTCCCCGACGACTCGCGCGTGCTGACCATCCACCCTCCTCCGCCGTGTGCGGCGCGATCCTAGCGGCTTGCGATCGCGCCCGTCGGCCGTTCGCGCACGTTCGATCATCGTCCTCGGTGGAACAGGACCGATGGCCGGTTGCGACGCTTGGCCGACCCAGGTGACGATGACCTCGTCAACCTGTCGAGGGGGTTCATGCGTCGTCTGGCCGCGTCCGTCACAGCGGTTGCCGTGGTCGTGGCGATGGCGCCGGCGGCCGTGGCGGCCGCCAACCACCCCCCGGTCGCCGTCGACGACCCGGCGATCCCCGGCTGCCAGCCGTTCGACGCATGGGGCGGGGCGACGCCCATGGTCGAGGACATCACCGAACAGGCGCCGGGCTTCGACCCCGGCTGGTTCGTCCTCTTCGGCGCCTGCAGCCCGCTCGCCAACGACACCGACGCCGACGGCGACGCTCTCACGCTCGAGCTCGTGGGGCAGCCTGCCCACGGCGAGGCCGTTTGGTATCCCGAGGGCTTCCTCGCGTACAGGGCCGATCCCGACTTCAGCACCCCGCCCGGCGACGAACCCGGAGGGAGCTGGATCTCGGACGAGATCCATTACCGCCTGTGGGATGGGACGGCATATTCGAACACGGCGAGCTACCGCTATTGGGTCGCGCCGATCAACGATCCGCCAACGTTCACTCCCGGCGACGACGTCGTGACGGCGCATCTCGGCGACGGCGCCGTCAGCGTCCCCTGGGCGACGGACATCTCTGCCGGGCCGGCCAACGAGATTGACCAGGACGTCTCGTTTGAGGTCACGCTCCTCGACATCACGGGCGTGCCCAACATGTTCGCCACTCCCCCGTCGATCGACGGGGACGGTGTGCTGCACTTCACGACCGGCTCCGAGGTGGGGCTTGCGACGGTGACCGTCCAGGCCCGGGACGACGGGGGCCTGGAGACGTACGGGATGCCGAGCGGATCCATGGTCGCGCCGGATGACACGAGCGACGAAGTCACCTTCGCCATCGTCATCGGGGAGCCGCCTCCCAACCGCGATCCGTCAGCGGTCGACGACGCCGCCTCGGTCCCGGAGGGCACAGGCGGCGTGATCGACGTCCTCGGAAACGACAGCGACCTCGACGACGATGCGCTATCGGTGACGAGCGCCGGCGGAGCGAGCCACGGCACGACCACGATCGTGGCGGACGGTATTCGCTACGTTCCCGGGACGGGCTTTGTCGGAACGGATTTGTTCATTTACACCGTATCGGACGGGCACGGCGGCACTGATGAAGCCTCCGTCGCGGTATCGGTCGTCAAGGACGGCACCGCGCCGACCGTGACGTCCGCCACGCGCCAGCTTCTGCGGCAGGTCGTGCCGGGCAAGGTCGTCGACGTGAAGCTCGCCTGGGCGGCCACCGACGCGGGGACTGGCGTCGCCTCGTACCAGCTCCAGGAGCGGATCGGCGAGGGGTCGTGGCGAACGGTGACGCTGCCGACGAAGCTGACGACATCGGCCACGCGCGCGATGACCGTCGGTACGACGTATCGCTACCGCATGCGCGCGGCCGACGTTCGGGGCAACACGAGCGCCTGGACGACGTGGGCAGCGATCACGCCCAAGCGCGTGGAGCAGACCAGCTCCTCGGTCCGCTGGGGCGGCACGTGGTCGAGCGTCCGGGACACGCGATTCTCGGGCGGTTCCGCGAGGCGGACGTCGTCGTCCGGCCTGAAGGCCGTCCTCACGTTCAGCGGCCGGGACGTCGGCTGGGTGACGATGCGCAGCACCATCGGCGGCCGCGCGCAGATCCGCGTCGACGGGACCCTCGTGGCGACGGTCGACGTCGACGGAGCGAAGACCGGCTACCGGCGGATGGTCTGGACCCGCCGCCTGAGCAGCGGCGGGTCGCACACGCTCGAGATCCGGCCGCTGGGCGACGGCCGGGTGACGGTGGACGCGTTCATCGTCCTGCCGTAGGGCTGTCAGGGAGTCGTAAGGTTCAGTCGGCAGGCTGTCCGCACCGCTCGCGCGAGGGCCCACGGAGCTGCCGATGACCACTGACACAAGCCGACCCGCCGCCATCCAGACGTTCGAGGGCCGTCCGCTCCCCGACCCCACCGAGCCCGCCTGGGACCAGGGCCTTGCGTTCGATG
>DASSRG010000150.1:0-14611 GCA_035701885.1 Candidatus Limnocylindrales bacterium | reverse complement strand
CCCGATGCCCGCTCCTTCGTGCCCGCACGCGTGGACGAGCCCGGGCGCGCGCGGATCCTCGCCGATGATCGGGAGGTGGTCCGGGCAGTACGGCCGGAACCCGAGGTACGACCGGAGCAGCGAGACGTCCGCGAGGAACGGAAACAGGCCGACGGCCTGCGCCGCGAGCCGGCGCACCACCGGGAGGCTGAACGTCCGGTCGAATCCGACCCGCTCCCGGCTGGCGCCGATCAGCACGGTCCCGCCCCGCGTCCCCTCGACCACGACGGAGGTCTCGAGCCCCGCGTCGGACGAGGCGACGTTCGCGACGTAGTCCGCGGTGTACACCTTGTGGCGCACGACCCGTGGCAACGGCTCCGTGACGAGGATGAAGCCGCGCCGCGGGAGCACGGGGATCGGCGCGCCCGCGAGCTCGGCGACCTGACCGGCCCAGGTGCCGGCCGCGTTCACGACCCACGGCGCCGCGATCGACGGCAGCTCCGGGTCGTCCGTGCGGACGCCGGTCACCTCGCCCGCGACGTCGCGCGCGATGCCGCGGACGGTCGTCCCGAGGTGGACGAGGGCGCCTCCCGCGCGCGCGGCGCGCAGCAAGGTCGCCGCGGCGAGCATCGGTTGCACCTGCGCGTCCTGCGGGTACCAGGCGCCGCCGGCGACGTCGCCCGTGAGGTTCGGCTCGAGCTCCGCGAGGCCGGCCGGATCGACCATGTCCACCGTCACGCCCGCCGCCCGCTGCCCGTCGGCCAGCCTCGCGAGCGCGGCCACGCCGTCCGCCGTGCGTGCCACGACGACGCCGCCCTTCGGCTCGTACTCGAGGGACTCGGCGCCGAGATCGCCGGCGAGGGATCGCCACCGCGCGGACGACTGGAGCGCGAGGTCCAGCTCCGGGCCAGGGGCCTTGTCCGAGACGAGGACGTTGCCCTCCCCGGCGCTCGTCGTCCCGCCCGCGATCCCGGCGCGGTCGATGACGGCGACCCGCAGGCCGGCCCGGGTCAGCGAGTAGGCGGTGGCCGCGCCGACCATGCCGGCGCCGACGATGACGGCGTCCGCGGTCCGGGTGGGGCTGGTCACCCCACGATCATGGCACAGGGATGGCCGCCGTCCGGACGATGGGCGGGAGGGGCGTGTCAGGCGGCCGAGACAGGCCTCGACAGTGACAGGAGGAGCGCGGGCAGGACGGCCTCGCTCAGCGCATCCGGATCGGCATCCGGGCCCTCGATCAAGGCCCGCCGGACGCTCCGCTCCCCCACCGCCTTGACGGCATCGATGATGTCGAGCGGGTCGACCGTCGGCTCGCGCCCGACGCGCGCGAGGGCCACGACGAGGAACTCCGCGAGCCGCTCGCGGAACGCGTTGTTGACGGTGAGGAACGAGGCGGCGAGGTCGGGCCGCCGGACCGCGACGACCTCGAGCTCGGTGGAGATCAGGGTCACCTCGCGCTCCAGCGGGATGGTGCGCACGATCCGGTTGACGAGCGACGCGACGCCGGCCTCGAGGCTGGGAGCCGCCGCGAGCTCCGCCTCGACGGAGGCGATCGATTCCGTGATGTGGTCGAGCAGCGCCTGGTGCTCGCGTTCGATCACCTCGCGCAGGATGTCGTCCTTGTCCGCGAAGTTCGAATAGACGGCGCCGCGGGTGAAGCGGGCCTGCTCGCAGATGTCCTCGATGGAGGCGCCGAACACGCCCTTCTCCGCGAACACCACCCGGGCGGCGTCGAGGATGCGCTGACGGGTGGCCTCACGGCGCGCGGACCGGTGCTCCTCGACCACCATCTGCCCAGCCGCTCCTTTCGATACATCAGCGTACTCGATACGTTGACGTATCCAATACACGGCTGTATCGTACGACCCGAGGCGGCGGCACGCAACTCCTCCGCGTGACCCGCCGCCAACCCCATCCAAGCACCACATCGCCGGGTCGCGCGTCCCCACGCCCGTCCCGCGGAGGCCCGCCCCGTGTTCGAGCGTCTCGGCTCCTGGACCTACCGGTTCCGGTTCCTCATCGTCATCGCCTGGGTGATCGCCGGCGTGTTCATGGGCGTGTTCGCGCCCAGCCTCGCCGGCTCCGGGTCCACCGACCAGACCTCGTTCCTCCCGGCAGGGTCGCCCTCGAAGGAGGCCCAGCAGGCGATCGAGCGGGCGTTCCCCGGCAGCACGTCCGCGTCGTCGGCCACGATCACGCTCCACCGCGCCGGCGGCCTGACGGCCGAGGACAAGGCGTTCCGCGACGAGTTCGCGGCGTGGACCACGAGCCCCGACGCGCCCGAGGACCTGCGGGCCGCGGTCACCGAGACCGAGACCGCCGACTCGCGCCCCGAGCTGGAGGAGCTCCTGCGCAGCGCGGACCGCTCGTTCGAGATCCTCGTGATCAACCTCGACGTGGCAGACGCCGGCGACGAGGCGACCGCCGTGGTCGAGCAGCTTCGCGAGCACCTCGTCGCGACCACGCCGCAGGGGCTGGAGACGCACGTCACCGGCGCCGCGGCCATCAGCTCCGACTATCTCGAGGCGGTCAAGGTCGGCACCGACAGCACGACGATGGTCACCGTCGTCCTCGTCGTCATCGTCCTGCTCGCGATCTACCGCGCGCCGCTCGCCGCGCTGATCCCCCTGATCACGATCGGCGGGGCGTTCGTGGTCTCGACCGGGATCCTCGGCTTCCTCGCCGCCGCGGGCTGGCAGGTCAGCTCGACCCTCGCGACGTTCCTCGTCGTGATGGTGTTCGGCGTCGGCACGGACTACGCGATCTTCCTGATCAGCCGCTACCGCGAGGAGGTGAGCGGCGGCGGCGACTGGCACGACGCCGCCCGGACGACCGTGCGACGGATCGGCGCGGTCATCACCGCGAGCGCCGGCACCGTCATCGTGGGCATGCTCGCCATGGGCGTCGGCGACTTCAAGATGATCGCGTCGATGGGGCCCGGGATCGCGATCGCGGTCGCGGTGACCCTGGTCGCCGGCCTGACGCTCGCCCCCGCGCTGCTCTCGATCTTCGGCCATTACCTGTTCTGGCCGCTCCACACCCGCGAGCGCCACGAGGGCGAGCCGCGGGGCTTCTTCGCGAGCCTCGCCTCGGCCGTCTCGCACCGACCGGCGGTCGTCACGGTCGCCCTGCTCGTCCTGCTCATCGTCCCGATCCTCTACGTGCCCCAGGCCCGCACGAACTTCGACGTGATGACGGACCTTCCGGCGGACTCCGACTCCCGCCTCGGCTACGAGGCGATCGCCGAGCACCTGGGCGAGGACAAGCTCGTGCAGTCGACCGCGCTCATCGATGCCGGCGGCGGCCGCGACATGCTCGCCCCGGCGCAGATGGCGAAGCTCCACGACCTGCTGGTGTCGCTCCACGAGACCGGCGGCATCGCGACGACGACCAGCCTCATCACGCCCGACGGCGACACGACCATCCCCGACGGCTTCCGCCCCAGCGCGACGCTCCGGGAGATGGCCGACGGGTTCGAGGGCGACGACTCCGCCGACACATCGGACAACGCGGGCCTCCTCGACGACGACGTCCGCGACGGGCTCAACCAGTCGCTCGACTATGTGAACGGCGTGGGCGTGGCGTTTCCCGACGTCGCGGCCGGGACGGCGTTCCGGGAGGCGCAGGACGGGCTGGAGCACGCGCTCCGGATCGTCGACCGGGTCCGCGACCAGAGCGTCCTGTCGACCCAGCTGCGGACGCTGTCGTCGTCGATCACGTCGCCCGCGAACGCGGCCGGCGGCTCCGACGACGACTCCACCCTCATGTCCGACTACCTGGAGGAGCTGGGCGCGGCGTTCCCGGAGGTCAGGACCCTCGACGCATACAAGGACGGGGTCCGCGCCGCGCGCTCGCTCGAGCAGAGCGCCTCGATCGACTCGGCGCTCGCGCTGTCGAAGGCGTTCGACCGGCTTGCCGACCACTTCGACGACCAGCCCGACGCGCGCCTCTCCCCGGAGAGCCTGGCCGGCACGTCGAGCGCGAAGCAGCTGAAGGCGGAAGCCGAGCAGACGTTCGGCGACCTGCCGGACCAGCTCGCGGCGCTCTCGTCGGTGTTCGCGACCCGGCCCGACGACATCTGGATCCCCACCACATTGACCGGCGACGACGCGCAGAAGCTGCGGGACGCGGTGGACGCCTTCGTGTCCAAGGACGGGACCGCGACGCGGTTCTATCTGACCTCGTCCAGCGACCCGTACAGCGGCGGCGCGTTCGCGATCGTGAAGCAGGCGCGGGAGATCGTGGCCGATGCCGCGCCGGCGTTCGGCCCGGCCGCGAGCGGTCACATCGGCGGCGCCACGGCGCAGTTCGCCGACGTCCAGGACACCCTCGCGCGCGACTTCCAGAAGGTCGGCCTGATCACGGTCCTCGGGATCCTGATCGTGCTCATCGTGCTGCTGCGCGCGGTCGTCGCCCCGCTGTACCTCGTCGCGACCGTGCTGATCTCGTACGGCTCGACGATCGGCATCTCGGCGTTCCTGTTCCAGGAGGTCCTGGGCCAGCCCGGCATCAGCCCGTACCTGCCGCTGATGGTGTTCGTGCTGCTGGTCGCGCTCGGTTCGGACTACAACATCTTCCTGATGCACCGCGTCCGCGAGGAGGCGGAGACCCGCCCGATGCGCGACGCCGTCCGGGTCGCGTCCGGACACACGGGCGCGGTCATCACCTCGGCCGGCCTGATCCTCGCCGGCACGTTCGGCTCGATGGCCACGGCCTCGCTGATGATCCTGTTCCAGGTCGGGATCGCGGTCGCGATCGGCGTCCTGATCGACACGTTCCTCGTCCGCTCGATCCTCGTGCCGGCGATCACGACGCTGGTCGGGGACTGGGCGTGGTGGCCGTCGGGTCGCGTTGGCCGGACCGCGACCGAGCCCGCGGCCGGCAGAGGTGCGCCGGTTCCGGTGCCCGCCGGTGCCGCGGCTGCCGCGGCCGTGCCCGCTGCGGCGGTGGCCACCGATGCCACGGACGCGTCAACCCCTCGATCCCGCCGCCGGCTCGCGATCGCCATCGGCCTCGTCGTCCTCATCCCGGTCCTCGTGGGCGGCCTGCTCACCTGGTCGTTCGGCAGCGCGTCGGGCAACCTGGCGTCGATCGACGCCGCCGTCGTCAACCTCGACGAGGGCGGGTCCGTGCCCGGCGTCGACGGCTCATCGCAGCTCGTCTCGCTCGGCAACGACATCGCCGAGGCGCTCACGGCGGGCGACGCCGGCGGGTTCACGTGGGTGACGGCCGACCAGGCGGCCGCCGAGACGGGCCTGGCGAACGGCGACTATGCCGCCGTCCTCACGATCCCGGCCGACTTCTCGCGGACGGTGGCCGCGATCCGCACCGACACGACCGGCACCGCACCCAAGGCGACGCTCCACGTGGCGACCGACGACAGCTCCGGGTACACGCTGGGCACCGTCGCGCGCGCCGTGACCGCCGCGATCGGCACGACCACCGGTCAGGACGTGACCGCGTCCTACGTCGACGACGTGCTCGTGCGGATGACGACCGCGCACGACGCGCTCGCAAACGCCGCGACGTCGGCAGACTCGCTCGCGACCGACGGCCGGTCGCTCGCCGACAACGTCCGCGGCGCCGGCGTCGTCGCGGACACCGTGAGCGCCGGGCTCCGGCAGCTGGCCGACGGCGCCTCGTCCGCGGCGGACGGGACGACCCAGCTCGTGACCGGGACCCGCCAGCTGGCGACCGGCGCCGGGACGCTCGCCGACGGCGCCACGAAGCTCGCGACCGGGACGCGCGGCGCCGCGGACGGGGCGACCACGCTCGCGAACGGCGCCGACCAGCTCGCCGACGGCCTCGGCACGCTCGCATCGAACACGAAGGACCTGCCCGACCAGGTCGACCAGCTGGCGTCAGGCGCCAAGGGCGTCGCGACCGGCGCGCAGGGCGTCGCGACCGGCGCCCAACAGCTCGCCGACGGCCTCGACCAGATGGCGGCCCAGACCAACGGGCTTGGCGATTCCGCCGCCGCGCTGAACGATGGCGCCGCGGCGACCGAATCCGGTGCCCGGGACGTCCGCGACATGGCCGACGCGGCCGCATCCTCCGCCTCGTCCCTCGCCGGGGACGCCTCGGCCCTGGCCGGCGACGTCGGCGGCTATGTCTCCGGCATCGATGCGGTCGTGGCCGACTGCCTGACCCTCGGCGGCACCACCGAGCTGTGCGACCAGCTCGGCGCGGCGGCGGCCGGCGGCTCCGGCCTCGTCGCGGATGCGAACGCCGTCTCCTCCGCTGCCGCCGGCATCGCGAGCGACACGGCGGGTGTCGCCGCCGGCATGGACGGCGTCGTGAGCGGTGCCGACGGCGTGCACGACGGCACCCACGCCCTCGCCGAGAGCCTGCCGGCGCTCGAGACAGGGATCGACCAGAGCGCATCCGGTGCGAACGACCTCGCCGACGGCGCCGGCCAGGTGGCGTCGGGCGCCCAGCAGGTGGCCGGCGGCACCCAGCAGCTCGCCGACGGCATGCCGGCCCTCGCCGGCGGCATCGCCCAGGCGGCGGACGGCGGCTCCTCGCTCGCCGACGGCGCATCCAGCCTGGCAGCCGGCATCCGCAGGCTCGCCGACGGGACGGCTGCCCTCGCGGGTGGCGCGCGGCAGACCGCCGCCGGCGCCGATCGGCTCGCCGACGGCACCGCCGCCGCGGCCGGAGGCATCGGCCAGCTGACGGACGCGATGAACGCGGCCGCCGACGGCGCGGCGCTCGTCGAGGCGCAGGTCAACGGCCTCGCCGACGACGGCGACTCGCTCGCCGACAAGGTCAAGGACCTCGCGTCCGGCCTCGGCACCTCGGCGGACGGCCTCTCGACCTACGACGAGCAGACGCGCGATCGGATCGGCGACCTGGCCGCGGACCCGGTCGCGGTCGACGCGACGCGAGTCAACGGCGTGACCGGGGCAGAGAGCGGCTACGCGCCGGACTTCATGGCCATCGCCGCCTGGCTCGGCGCCCTCGGCGCGTTCCTCGTCATCCCCGCGGTCTGGCGCCGCGGCGACGACCGCCGCTGGTGGCTCGCGGTCCTGCGCTCGTTCGGCGCGGCGTCGGCGATCGCCGGCATCGGCACCGTCCTCATGGTGATCGTGCTCGACCTGCTGCTCGGCGTGTCGGTCGCGAACCCGGGTGCACTGCTCCTGTTCGCGGTCCTCGCGGCGCTCGCGTTCACCGCGGTCGTCCAGGCGCTCGTCGTGCTGTTCGGCACCCGCGGCTGGCTCGCCGCGCTCCTGCTCCTCGTGCTCGGCATCGCCGCGTCGGGGATCGGCATGGACGCGGCCGCCGTGCCGGGACCGCTGGCCGCGATCCGGCCATTGCTGCCGCTCACCGCGGCGATCGACGCCTTCCGGGTCGCGGTCGTGGGCGGCGGCGGGTCGCTCGCCGTCGACGGGATCGTGCTCCTCGGCTGGCTCGTCGCGGGGCTCCTCGTGAGCCTCGCGGCCGCCGCATCGGCCGACCGGCGCGTGGACGAGGACGCGGAGCCGGTCGCGGCCTAGCGCTGCCCGGCGGCGATCGCGGCGGACTGCGCGGCGAGCCGGCGGATGCCGGCCCAGTCGCCGACGGCGACCCTGTCGGGGCGAACCATCCACGACCCGCCGACAGCGACGACCTCCTCGATCGCGAGGTAGTCGGGCGCCGTCTCCGGCGTGATCCCGCCCGTGGGCACGAACCGGGCGCCCGTGCCCAGGACCGTCAGCGAGCGGATGAGCGCCGGGCCGCCGGCGACCGCCGCCGGGAACAGCTTGACCGTCGTACAGCCGAGGGCGAGTGCGCGGAGGAGCTCGGTCGGCGTCGCGATGCCGGGCAGCACCAGCACGCCGCGGCGGTGGCACGTGACCACGACGTCCTCCACGATCCCCGGCGACACCACGAACCGGGCGCCGGCGTCGATCGCCGCCTCGGCGTCCTCCGGCGTCAGCACCGTGCCCGCGCCGAGCACGGCGCCAGGAACGCCCGCTGACGCCGCCGCACCGAGCGCATCGAGCCCCGCCGCGGTCCGCAGGGTGATCTCGACGACCGGCAGCCCGCCGCCGACCAGCGCCTCGGTGAGCAGCACCGCGTCGGCCGCGTCCTCGAGGGTGACGACCGGGACGATGCGCGCCGCCTCGATCGCCGCGAGGACCTCGGCGGCGCCGTCGACGGCCACCGCTACAGCTTCCGGTCCGATTCGCTGGTCGCGTCGAACGACGCGTGCATCATCCCGAGCGACGGATCCGGGCCCTTGAACCCGACCAGGTACTCGAGCCGGATCGGTGCGAACGCCTCGTAGAACACGACGTCCTCGTCGCCCAGCTGGCGGAACGCGTGGATCCAGTTCGACGGGATGATCAGCAGGTCGCCCGGCCCCACCTCGCGCTCCTCGTCGGCGACCTTCGCCCACAGCCGCCCGGAGACCACGAGCATGATCTGCTCCGCCTCGTGCCGGTGCTCCGGGATGACGACGCCGTCCCGGTATACGATCCGGGTCATCATCACCTTCTCGCCCGAGACGGTCTGGCGGTAGACGCCCTTCACGTACTCGACCGTCGGGAACTCGTCCCAGCTCGTGATCTGGCTCATGCCGATGCCTCCTCCGCCGGTGCGGGGGCATCCGCCGCGGCCTCCGCCTGCTTCGCGTCGAGCGCCCGGAGGATCGCCTCCGGCGTGACCGGCAGGGTGTCGATCCGGACGCCGATGGCGTCGTGGATCGCGTTGACGAGCGCCGGGATGGGCGAGTTCGCGGTCATCTCGCCGACGCCCTTGACGCCGTACGGGCCGTTCGCCGACGGCACCTCGAGCACGACGGACTCGACCGCCGGCATGTCGGCCGGCCCGGGCATCAGGTAGTCGCCGAAGTCCTTCGGCCGGTGGTCGCGGGACGGGTAGTACGGCTCGGTCGTCTCGTACAGCGCATGAGACACGGCCATCCATGCACCGCCCACGATCTGGCCCTGGACGAGCTTCGGGTTGACCTGGCGGCCCACCTCGTAGGCGCTCCGGATGGACAGCACCGTCACGATCCCCGTCTCGGTGTCCACCTCAACCTCCGCGACCGTGCAGGCGTACGCCTGGGTGGAGTCGGGGTCCATCGCGCCCGTCTCCGGGTCCACCTCGCTCTTCGGCTTCATCCACACGCCGCGGCCGGCGATGGTCCGGCCGTACTGGAACTGGGCGCGCGACGCGAGGTCCGCGATCGCCAGCGACTTGTCCGGCGAGCCGACGACGCGGACGTTCCCCTCCCCGTCCAGCTCGAGGTCGCTGACTGACGCCTCCAGCTCCTCGGACGCGAGCTGGAGCACGGCGTCCCGCGCCTCGATCGCCGCCACCTTCACCGCGTTGCCGACCCGGTGGGTCGCCCGGCTCGCGAACGTCCCCATGTCATGGGGTCCCGTGTCGGTGTCGGCGGTCTGGATGACGATCTGCTCGTACGGCACGCCGAGCGTCTCGGCGGCAATCTGCGCCATGACCGTCCGGAGCCCCTGCCCAAGGTCGGTCGCGGCGAGCACGACGTTGAACGACCCGCTGGTCGTCGCGTGGATGAGCGCCTGGGACGGGTCGCCGCCCAGGTTCATGCCGGTGGGGTAGTTGACGGCGGCCATGCCCGTGCCGCGGACCTTCGCCATCGTCAGCGCCCTCCCTCGGCGTCGCGCGGCGCCGACGTCATCGCCCGCTGCTCGGCCGGCAGCTCGTGGCCGACGAGCTCGGCGGCGGCCTGCATCGTCTCGATCAGCGTCGCGTCGGCCACGATCTTGCGGTGCGGCTTCGTGTCGCCGTTGCGGTGCGCGTTCAGGAACCTGACGGTCCATGGGTCGAGCCCCACGAGCTCCGCGATCCGGTCCATCTGGATCTCGTGGGCGAACGTCACCCAGGTCACGCCGAACCCGCGCATCGCCGACGTCGGCGTCCGGTTCGTGTACACGCAGTACGCGTCGATCCAGACGTTCGGGATCCGGTAGGGGCCGGCGGCGTTGGCCGCGAGCTTCGTGATCGCGTACGGGGTCTGGCGGCTGTAGGCACCGCAGTCGACGAGCGCGGTGACCTTCCGGGCATGGATGCGGCCGTCGGCCATGATCCCGTCCTTGATCGTGATGATCTCGGCGCTGCGGGTCGAGCTCACCTGCATCTCCTCGGTCCGCGTGTAGACGTAGCGGACCGGGCGGCCCGTCAGCATCGCGCCGAGCGTCGCGAGCGGCTCCACGATCACGTCGACCTTGCCGCCGAAGCCGCCGCCCACCGTGCCGCCGATGAACCGGAGCTGGTTGTTCGGGACCTGGAGGATGATCGCGGTGTTGTCGAGGCTGAAGTAGATCGCCTGCGTGTTCGTGTAGACGGTGTACCGGCCGTTCGCCTCGGGGACGGCAATGCAGCCGGTCGTCTCGGTGGGCGCGTGCTCGATCGGGCTCGTCCGGTACGTGTGCTCGATGACGTGATCGGCCTCGGCGAAGCCCTGCTCCACGTCGCCCAGCCGGACCTTGCGCTTGGTATCGCCCTCGTAGATGAAGGTGTTGTTGCCCCAGTGGGTGACGACCGGGGCCCCCTCCGCGAGCGCCTCCTCCATGTCGAAGACCGCAGGCAGCTCCTCGAGGTCGAGGCGGACGGCGGCAACCGCCTCGTTCGCCGCCGCCTCGGTCTCGGCGAGGATCGCGACGATGGGCTCGCCCATGTAGCGGACGCGGTCGACGGCGAGGACGAACTCCTCCTCGGGCTCGACGCCGATCAGGCCGAGGATCGTGTACACGTTGTGCGGGACGTCCTCGTGGGTGAGCGCGCGGACGAAGCCCTTGACCTCCCGGGCGGCGCTCAGGTCCACGCCCAGGATCCGGGCGTGGTGGACCGGGCTGCGAACCACCTTCAGGTGGAGCATCCCCGGGAACGCCAGGTCCGCGGTGTACTGGGTCCGGCCGGTGACGAAGCCGGTGCCGTCGTTGCGGGCGACCGACTTGCCGACGATGTTGAGATCAGCGGTCATCGGCCCGCCTCCTGGCTCGTTGCCGCCGCCGCCGTGATCGCCTCGACGATCGACTCGTAGCCGGTACAGCGGCAGACGTTGCCGGAGATGGCCTCCTCGATCTCGACGCGGGTCGGCACCGGGTTCCGTTCCAGGAGGGCGGCCGCGAGCACCTCCATGCCCGGGGTGCAGTAGCCGCACTGGTAGCCGTTGTGGTCGAGGAACGCCTGCTCAACCGGGTGGAGGCCGTCCGGCGGGGTGAGGGTCTCCAGCGTGGTGACCGTCCGGCCCTCGACGTCCTCGGCGGGGAGGAGGCACGAAAGCACGGGCTCGCCGTCGAGGAGGACCGTGCAGCTGCCGCAGCCGCCCTGGCGGCAGCCGTCCTTCACGGAGGTGTGCCCGAGCTGGCCGCGGAGCAGCGACTGGAGCGTGGTGAGCGGCGGGACGAGGGCTTCGACCTCCCGGTCGCCGAGCTGGAACGTGACGACGCTGGACGGCATCAGGCGGCCCTCCCGCTCGCGGCCGGCACCAGCTGCTCGAGCGCCTGGCGCACGACCACGCCCACCATCCGCCGTCGGTACCAGTCGCTCGCGATCGCGTCGGCGAGCGGCTCGGCCTCGGCTTCCGCAGCCTCGGCCGCGGCGGCGATCGCGTCGCCGTCGAACGGCTTGCCCGCGAGCGCTGCTTCCGCCGCGACGGCACGGAACGGAACCGGCCCCGCGGAGCCGATGGCGATGCGCGCCTTCGTCGTCCGCTCACCGTCCCGCCGGACCTGCGCCGCCACCGTGACGACGGCCGGAGAGCCCTGGGACCGGCGGCCGAGCTTGACGAACGAGGCGTCGCCGTCCGGCATCGGCACCCGGATCGCCGTCACCAGCTCGTCCGGCGCGAGGGCCGTCGCGTGGAGACCCGTGAAGAACGACGTGAGCGGGATGACGCGGGTCCCGCCGGGCCCGCTGGCGACGGCGGACGCGTCGAGCGCGAGCAGCGCCGTGGCCACGTCGCCGCCCCGCGGCGCGGAGAACAGGTTCCCGCCGACCGTGCCGAGGTTCCGCACGGACCACGCCGCCGTGCGGCTCGCCGCGGTCGCGAGCATCGGGATCGCATCCTGCTCGACGAGCGCGGTCAGCGTCGTCGTGGCGCCGATCCGCAGGCCGCCGTCGGTCTGCTCGATCCCCGCGAGGCCGGCGTTCCGCAGCCCCATGACGAGCCGGGGCTGGAGCACGCCCTCGTTGAGCAGCGGCATCGCGACGGTCCCGCCCGCGATGACGAACAGGTCCGGTCCATGCGCCTGGAGCAGCCGGATGGCCTCCGGCACGGAGCTCGGGCGGAAGTAGCTGCTGACGGTCACGCGGTCCTCCGGTGCGGGTGACGGGGTGGCGCCCGCGTCGTTCGGCCGGGCCGGCCCCCGACGCGATATGGTCGGAACGCAGTCAGACCAATGTAGCGAAGGCAGGCCCATCACCGATGATCGAGCGCCACATCACCTTCTCGATCCACCCGGACCGAACCGCGGACTTCGAGCGGTTCTTCGCGGAGCAGTACCGCCCGCCGGTGCTCGAGATGCCGGGCCTGATCGAGTGCTCCCTCCTCCGCGAGGCCGACGACCCGACGCGCTACCAGATGGTGTTCCGCTGGGAGGAGCCGGAGCAGGCCGTTGCGTGGCGGGTGAGCGAGGTGCACCAGGCGCTCCAGCCCGGACTCAACGAGCTCCACTCGGGGATGGAGATCGTCGCCTACGAGCGGCTCTAGCGAAAACCGGCCGGGCGGGGCCGGGCGTACCCGGCTGGTGCGGCCACCCGCCACCCGGCACGACCCGCCTCGCCGCTCGCCCCTTGGAGGCACGATGACCACCGACGAGATCCCGCGCCAGCAGCCCGACGGGCCGGACACCGACGCTGCGGCCCGCCAGTGGCTCGACCGCTGGGCGACGGGCCCCGCCCGCGAGCGATGGACGGATCTCCCGCCACAGCGCGGTGACCAGGCTCCGTCACCATCGCTGCTGGAGGCGCGCACCGGCCAGGTCGTGTCGCTCGACACGATGTGGGCGGATCGCCCGGCGCTCCTGCTGTTCTGGCGGCACTTCGGATGCAGCTGTGGTCGCGATCGGGCCGACCGGCTCCGCGCGGAGCTCCCCGGCTACACCGCGGCCGGCGCAACGGTCGTCCTCATCGGTCAGGGCGAGCGCGAACGCACCCTGTGGTACGCCGACGCGAACGGCATCCCCGAGACGGTCCCGCTGCTGTGCGACCCCGACGAGGTCGCATACCGCGCGTTCGGGCTGCTGGAGGGCGGGCCGATCGAGGTCCTGTTCGATGCGCCGGACGAGTTCCTCGAGTGCGACGCCGAGGCGGGCCGGCGGATGGCTGCCGAACGCCGGGAGCTCGGCCGGCCGAACGTCGACAACCCGTGGCTGCTCCCGGGCGAGTTCGTCGTGGCGCCCGATGGGCGTCTCGTGACGACCTGCCGGTTCGCCCACTGCGAGCACTGGATCGACCCGCGCGTGAACATCGCGGCGATCCGGTTCGCGACCGGCGAGCTGCAGCCGACGCCGGGCACCGGCCGCTAGCGGTCGGCCCAGATCGCCTCGTTCACGACGTTCTCGTACAGCTCCTGCTGGCCCGAGCGTCGCTCTGGCTCGATCTCGCCGGCCTCAACGCGTGCCGCGAGCTCGGCGAGCGTGACGCCGCCACCGAGGATCGACGTCCCCAGCTCGCCGTCCCAGCCCGCGTAGCGCCCGTCCTTCATCGACGCCAGCGTCCCGTCCTCGATCAGCCGCGCGGCAGCGAGCAGCGCCCGGGCGAGCGTGTCCAGTCCGCCGATGTGGGCGTGGAACAGGTCCGTCCGATCGATCGACTGGCGGCGCAGCTTCGCGTCGAAGTTGAAGCCGCCCGTGCCGAGGCCGCCGGCGCGCAGGATCTCGTACATCGGCCCGACCAGGTCCTCGACCGAATTCGGGAACTGGTCCGTGTCCCAGCCGTTCTGCGGGTCGCCGCGGTTGGCGTCGATCGAGCCGAGCATCCCGTTCGCGGCCGCGTACGCGACCTCGTGGTGGAACGAGTACCCGGCCAGCGTCGCGTGGTTGGCCTCGATGTTGGCGCGGTACTCGCCCTCGAGCCCGTGCCGGGCGAGGAACCCGTGGACGATCGCGGTGTCGTGGTCGTACTGGTGCTTGGTCGGCTCCATCGGCTTGGGCTCGATGAGCAGCTGCCCCTCGAACCCGATCCGGTGCTTCTCCTCGACGACCATGGTCAGGAACCGGGCCAGCTGCTCGCCCTCACGCTTGAGGTCCGTGTTCAGCAGCGAGTCGTAGCCCTCGCGGCCGCCCCACAGGACGTAGTTCTGCCCGCCCAGCCGCTTGGTGACGGCGAGCATGTTCGAGACCTGCGCCGCGGCGTAGGCGAACACCTCGGGGTCGGGGTTCGTGGAGGCACCCGCCTGGTAGCGCGGGTTCGTGAACAGGTTCGCCGTGCCCCACAGCAGCGTGACACCCGTTCGCTCCTGGTACCCGAGCGCGTCGTCGACCAGCGCATCGAGGTTCCGCTTGAGCTCGGCGAACGTGTTGCCCGGCGCGACGTCGGTGTCGTGGAAGCAGTAGTACGGCGTGCCGAGCTTGGCGAAGAACTCGAAGGCGGCCGCCATCTTCTGGCGCGCGGCGTCCATCGGGTCCAGCGCCGGGTCGTTCCACGGCCGGTCGAGCGTCCC
>DASSRG010000149.1:0-3253 GCA_035701885.1 Candidatus Limnocylindrales bacterium | reverse complement strand
TCGTCCGGCGACGCCGCCATCACCACCAGCCCCGGGTGCCCGGCGCGCATGTACGTCGAGCGGACGTCGTCGTAGCCCGCGTCGCGGGGCGTGAACACGCGGTCATGGAGCCGGGCGGGGATCGCGCCGAGGTCGATGTCGGCGGAGAGTGCCGCGGTCGGCCGGGCGCGGCTGATCCTGCGGGTGTGGCCCGCGCGTCCCGGGGCCGTGCGCACGACCGGCACGGGGCTCGTCGGCCGTCCGGCGGATCGTCGCCCCTCGTCCACCAGCTCCCGCAGGGCGGGTGCCACCTCGCCGCCGACCCGCTCGAGCTCGACGGGATCGTCGCCGTTGACGATGAACGTGGAGACGCCGTGCTCGAGCGCGAGCCGCGCAAGGCGATCGGCATCGGCGCGCGCATCCCCGGACAGCCCGCCGACGTTGAGCAGCCGCCGCACCTCCGCGGGCGAGCGACCGGCCTCGACGGCAGCGTCGTCGATCCGTGCGTTGCCGTCCCGCAGCCCGGCGTCGGGGTCCGGCCGGAGGTAGCCCATCGACGGGAGCCAACCGTCGGCCGTGCGCCCGGTGAGCGCGAGCATCCGCGGCTTGTACGCGCCCAGCCAGATCTCCACCGGGTGTGCCGGCGCCGGGCCCCGCTTCGCGCCCTTCGCGCGGTGGTGCTCGCCCTCCACGTAGACGCCGCGACCGCCGTCGGGCTCCCAGATCGCACGGATGATCTCGATTGCCTCGGCCAGCGCGTCGACCCCCTCGCCCGCGGTCAGCCGCTCGCCGCCCATCGCCTCGATCGCGTCCCAGAACGCGCCTGCGCCGAGACCGAGCTCGACGCGGCCGCCCGACAGCAGGTCCAGCGAAGCGACGGAACGCGCGAGCACCGCCGGTTGGCGGAGCGGCAGGTTGAGGACATTGCCCGCGAGCCGGACGCGCTCGGTGCGCGCGGCGACGTACGACAGGAGCGTCCACGTGTCGAGGAACGCGGCCTGGTACGGATGGTCCTGGAATGTCACGAGGTCCAGGCCGGCGCGCTCGCTGACCTGCGCGAGCGCGACGACCTGCTCCGGGCGGGCGTTGGTGGGAGTGATGAAGCTCCCGATGAGGATGGGGTGGCCGTAGTCGGGCATGGCTCCGGGCAGGCTAGGTAGTTGCACGTGCAACGATATCACCGCCACCAACCGGCCGCCGAACACGAACGAAGGCGCCGCCCCCGGAGGAGAGGGGACGACGCCTTCGCGGGAGCCGGCTGCCGCCTTCGGGTCGGCGGCCGGGGGATGGGTTCGACTACTGGGCGAACTGCGTGCCGTTCGAGCCGCCCTGGACCTTGGTCGCCGGAGCCGGGTACGGGATCCCCGTGTAGCGGAGGCCGCCGGACTCGGTGCGGACGATGAGCTCACGCGTGAGGCTCGGGTAGCCGGTGTACGCCGGCTCCTGGGCGACGGGCGCGGTGTACGGGATGCCCATGTAGACGATCCCGCCGTTCTGCGTCCCGACGAAGCCGGTGGCGTCGTTGGGAACGGGGATGCCCGCGTTCCGCATGGCGACGATCGCCGGATACGAGAGGGTCGTGGAGCCAGCGGTGGCGGCCTGCCGGCCGACGACGAAGCCCGTCGAGCCGTTGACCACCGGGGAGGTGGCGCGCTGCGACGCGGCCGAGCTCCAGCCGTGGTCGAAGGCGACCGCGGGCTCGGCGACCGACGTCGAGGCCTGGAAGGACGCCTGGCGGCTGAAGGTCACGACGACCAGGAGCGCGACGGCGAGGATGAGCGCGCCGACCGCGGCCAGGAGCTGGCGGAGGTCCGGGGCGTTCGAGATCGTACGCGGAGTCGTTGCGGACATCGGGTTCTCCTCTGGCGTCGGCCGGGCTCCGTCCGGGGCCGTTGCGACCGGCGTCATTCGATGTCTGCATGCTCGGGTTCGGCGGCTGCGGTGCCATCGGGCTGCGATCCACTGTTGGAACGGTGAGGTACCTCAAAGACACGGATATCTGCCTGCGCCACCGAGGCAGCGAGGCGGCCCGCTTGTGCGAGTGCGTACCGTGTGAGGGCGATGGACGCGCAGCCGAAAGACGGCGACCGTGAGCAGTTCTGGCGCGAGTTCCTGACCCAGGGGCACTCCAGGGAGCGCCGCGTCCGGCGGGTGTTCCGCATGCTCCCGCACGGTCCGCGCTGTCAGCTCTGCGCCGCGCCGTTCGCCGGCCCGATCGGCCCCCTGATGCGTGCCATCGGCAAGCGTCCGGCCGACAAGAACCCGCGGGTCTGTCAGGCGTGCTTCACGTTCATCGCCAAGCACCACGGGGGCGCCGAGATCGAAGCCACGTTCCTGTTCGCTGACATCCGGGGCTCGACGTCACTTGCCGAGAAGCTCCCGAGCGCCGAGTTCCACGCCTTGCTCGACCGCTTCTACGGCGCCGCCTCCACGGTCGTGTTCGACCACGACGGCTCGGTCGACAAGTTCGTCGGCGACGAGGTCGTGGCGATGTTCTTCCCCTTCATCACCGGCCCCGAGCACGCCGCCAAGGCAGTCGCGGCCGGCCGGGCGCTGCTCGACGCCACCGGACATGCCGACCCCACCGGCCCGTGGGTGCCGCTGGGAGTGGGCGTCCATACCGGGCGGGCGTGGGTCGGCGCGGTCGGGGACGAGGCGCACACCGAGGTGACCGCGCTCGGCGACGCGGTCAACGTGACGGCGCGGCTCGCGAGCGCCGCGGCCGCGGGGGAGGTGCTGGTGACGAACGCCGCGGCCAGCGAGGCGGGCCTGGACCCAGCCCTCGAGCACCGGACGCTGACCTTGAAGGGTCGGGCGGCGGCGATGGAGGTCCTCGTCCTGCGGCCGGCGAGCGACGCGGATCCATCGGTGACCTGAGCTGGCCCGTGGCTCACACGTCGGGCGAGGCGTCCGGCGCGTAGAACTGGGTCGTGGCGGCGATGTTCCGGGCGACGACCTCGGGATCGGCGCCGGCGGCCAGGTTCGCGGCGCCCCAGCCCTCGCTGCTCGCCGAGTAGAAGGCGCGGCCCTCGTCGGTGTACGGCCACGCGGCCGGATCGCCGATCGTCCCGCCGGTGAAGTGCAGGGCGAGGCCCAGCGCACCGCCCTCCCAGCCGACGCCGACGGCGCCCGGGCCGAACGTCTCCCACATCTCGTCGGGGACGATCGCGGTGTGGACGAGCTCGAGGGTGGTCGTGTCGGCGTCGTCGGGCGTGAGGCGGATCTCGACCTCCGACGCGCTCGCCGGGTCATCCGCGGGGCCCATGCCCCACGT
>DASSRG010000148.1:0-6430 GCA_035701885.1 Candidatus Limnocylindrales bacterium | reverse complement strand
CCAGGCGCGTGACTGGGACGAGCTCATGCGGACGCTCGTCGATCGCACGACGATCGCGATGGGCGTCGAGGTGTGCTCGTTCTACCTCCTCAACCGCGACGGCGAGCGGCTGACGCTCGCAGCGACCAACGGCCTCGATCGCACCCAGGTCGGCCGGGTGAGCCTCGGCCTCGGCGAGGGCATCACGGGTCGCGCGGCGGCAGGCCGCGAACCGGTGCAATCGGCCGACGTCACCGTGGATCCGCGCTTCTCGTGGGTCCGCGGCTTCGACATCCACGGGCTTCACGCGATGCTCTCGGTACCGCTGGTCTGGAACGAGGCGGTCGTCGGCGTGCTCAACGTCCAGACGACCGAGATCAGGGAGTTCACCCACGAGGACGTCGAGCTCCTGTCCACCATCGCCGCACTGCTCGCGGGCATCGTCGAGAAGGGCCGGATGCAGGCCGAGGCCGAGGCGCAGCTGGACCGCCTGTCGCAGCTCGACGCCGCGCGGGCAGAGCTGCTCGCCGTTGTGACCCATGAGCTGCGGACGCCGCTGGCCGTCGTCCGTGCGTACGTGGACCTGCTGGCTGACGCCGCGGCCTCCAACGCGGCCGGGCCGGCAGTCGATGCCGTGGAGAGCTGGCGGGCAGGCGCAACGGACCAGGTGACCCGGCTGGACCGGCTCGTGGACTCGATCCTGGCGTCGGTGCGCGGCGAGGGGCTCACGGGATTGCGGCGGGACCCGTTCGACGTGGTGGGCTCGATCTCGAACACCGTGGGCACGCTCGCGCTGCTGCTGCGGACGCGCGCGGTGCGCTGGGAGGCGCCCTCGTACGCGATGGTCGCGCGCGGCGACGAGCCGCGGTTCCGGCAGGTCCTGGAGCACCTGCTGGACAACGAGGCGAAGTACGCGCCGCCCGAGCAGGCGGTGTCGATCGGCGTGTGGCGGACCGCCGACGAGATCCAGGTCTACATCACCGACGACGGGCCGGGCGTCCCGATCGAGGACTGGGAGGTCGTGTTCCAGCCGTACGTCCGCGTGGACCGCGCCCGCTCGCGCGGGTCCGGGATCGGGCTGTTCGCCGCGCGACGCCTGATGGAGGCGATGGGCGGCCGGGTGTGGATCGAGAAGAACGGCTACGGCGGCTCGCGGTTCATGGTCGCGCTGCCGGTCGCGTAGCCGCGCGGTCGCGACGCCGGCGGGTGGGCGCCGTGCCGAATCGACCGACGATCTGCGGTCCGTTGCCTCTGGCCTGACGGTGGCTCGCGATCCACCGTTGCGGCAGGAGGCACACCGCCATGACGAACCTGATCGACAACGTGGGCAACGCTGCGCAGGCGGCGTTGCAACGGGAACCGGGCGTGGTCGAGCTGTTCGAGCTCGCCGGGTGCGACACGGCCGTGATCCGGGTGTCGACCACGATCGACGGCCTGAAGACCGAGATCGCCGACGCCCTGCACGAGATCGAGCTCCTGTGTCGACGGGCGGGTGTCGGCGTGTCCGGGCCTCCGTTCGTGCGCTACCTCGACTGGGCGGAGGGTCATCTCGTCGCCGAGATCGGCATGCCGGTGGCTCGTCCGATGCCCGCGACGGGCCGGGTGGAGCCGAGCCAGCTCCCCGGCGGTCGGGTGGCGAGCGTGATCCACCTCGGCCCCTACGAGACGATCCCCGCCACCTACCAGCTGATGACCGCGCGGCTGGAGGAGCTGGGACTGCATGCAACCGGGCCGATGTGGGAGATCTACTGGACGGATCCCGAACGATTCGTGCAGCCGGAGACCTGGCGGACGGAGATCGTCTACCCGGTCGCATGATCCCTCCCGACCGTCGCGCGGCCCCGCCGGCGAGATGGGCGATCAGGAGTTGCGGCGAGCCTCAGCGAAGATCCAGCTCGAGCTCCAGCTCGTCGCGGATCGGGATGCCGTAGTCGCCCAGCTCGGCGATGCCGGGCTTGATCGTCCGCCGCGCCTCATCCACGGCGCCGGGGCGGAGGGCGCGCAGCCGCATTCCGCGCCGCTGGTAGAACCGCAGGGCGTCGACGTTGTCGTTCGTCGTCACCAGCCACAGGCGGGGCCGGCCGAGATCCCGCCCGATCGCGGCCACCCGCTCGAGGAGTGCCGTCCCGGCCCCGCTCCACTGGCGCGCCGCGTGGAGCGTCAGCAGCTCGATCTCGTCCCCGTGGTCGATCCACGTCGCCACGCCGAGGAGCTCGCCGGTCTCGCTCTCGGCGAGCACCGCCTGTTCGCGGCGCGCGTCGACGACCTCGCCGCGCCGCGCGACGATCGCGCTGTGGTTGGCCGCGAGGAACCGGTCGACGGCCGCGCGCTCGGCGGCCTGCACCGGCCCGACGCGGATCACCGCGCCTACGCGGTAACCGCGGACTCACGCGCCCGCAGGCGCGCATAGCCGGGCTTCACGACCTCGTTGATCAGCCGCAGCCGCTCGTCGAACGGGACGAACGCGCTCTTGAGCGCGTTGATCGTCATCCACTCCATCTCGCCGAGGCCGATGCCGAACGCCTCGTCCAGCGCCTGGAACTCCGACGATACGGACACGCCGCTCATGAGCCGGTTGTCGGTGTTGACGGTGACCCGGAACCGCAGCCGCCGGAGCAGGTCGATCGGGTGGTCCTTGATCGAGGCCGCGCCGCCCGTGTGGACGTTCGACGTCGGGCACAGCTCCAGCGGGATCCGGCTGTCGCGCACGAACGCCGCCAGGCGCCCCAGGTGGACGGATCCATCGTCGCGGACCGTGATGTCGTCGACGATCCGGACACCGTGGCCCAGGCGCTGCGCGCCGCACACCTGGAGCGCCTCCCAGATCGACGGCAGGCCGAACGACTCCCCCGCGTGGATCGTGATGTGGAAGTTCTCCGCGCGGACGAGCTCGAACGCATCGAGGTGGCGCGACGGCCGGTAGCCCGCCTCGGGTCCCGCGATGTCGAAGCCCACGACGCCCTCGTCGCGCCACCGGACCGCCAGCTCGGCGATCTCCTTCGAGCGCGCGGCCTGGCGCATCGCGGTGACCAGCGCGCGGATCGTGATCGGATGGCCAGCCGCGGCCGCACGCTCCGCGCCGATGCGGAACCCCTCGAGGTTGGCCTTGACGACCTCGTCCAGCGTCAGTCCCTGCTCCACCGACAGCTCGGGCGCGTAGCGGACCTCGGCATACGCGACGCCGTCCGCCGCGAGGTCCTCGGCGCACTCGGCGGCGACCCGGACGATCGCGTCGTAGTGCTGCATGACGCCGAACGTGTGCTGGAACGTCTCGAGGTACAGCTCGAGGCTCTTGCGATCTGCGCCCCGGCGGAACCAGGCGGAGAGGTCGTCGACGTCCTCAGTCGGCAGGTCGCGATACCCGTACTCGCGCGCGAGGTCGATGACCGTCGCCGGACGAAGGCCTCCGTCGAGATGGTCGTGGAGCAGCGCCTTGGGCGCCTCCCGGATCGTGTCGCTCGTGAGCATGGGTCCTCCCTGGGTTGCGGCGGAGGATAGCGCGCGGCGTGCTCGGCCCGGCAGGCGGGAGGGCATGTCCGTCGAATGACAGATGACGCGTGCCGCCCGGTCGTACACTCTCGCGACCATGGTCACCATGCGCCCGATCCAGAGCCCGCTCCTCGTGGGCCGGGACGAGCTGCTCCAGCTCGCCGAGCGGCGGATGGAGGAGGCGGCGGCCGGCCGCGGTCACATGCTGCTCCTGGCGGGCGAGGCAGGCGTCGGCAAGACCCGGCTCCTCCACTCGATCGAACGCCGCGCCGAGGCGCTCGGCTTCCGGATCGCGCAGGGCGACCTGTCGCCGAACGACAGCGAGGTGCCGCTCGCGTCCGTGCGCGATCTCGCCCGCACCATGTCCCAGGACGAGGCGTTCGGCGACCTGGGACCCGAGCTGCTGGGCCACGAGCGCTTCCGCGACGGCGATGGGCTGGCGCGCAGGCAGATCCTCGTGCACGAGATCGCCGACCTCATCCATGGCGCCGTCGACCGGCCGACGCTGCTCGCCTTCGACGACATCCAGTGGGCCGACGAGCTGACCCTCGAGGTCATTCGCGAGCTATCCCGCCGCAGTCGCGAGCTGCCGCTGTTGCTGATCGCCGGCTACCGCCAGGGCGAGCTCCCGGCCGGCTCCATCCACCGCGAGTGGCGGGCTCGGCTGCTGAGCCAGCGACTCGCCGAGGAGATCCGGCTGGAGCGGCTCACGTACGACGAGACGGCCCTCGTCACGACGCTGATCCTCGGTACGGGCCTGCCTGCCTCCCGCGAGGTCGTGGCCGCGGTGTACGAGCGGACGAACGGCATCCCGCTGCACATCGAGGAGCTGCTCGCGGCGCTCGGGGATGCCGGGGCGGTTGACGCCCGCACGATCCGGAACGCGCACGTCCCCGACACGATCGAGGACGCTGTGCTCGCCCGATACGGCCGCCTCTCCCCGGACGCACAGGCCGTCGCGCGTGCCGGCGCCGTCATCGGCCGGTGCTTCGTGCCGGAGGTGCTCGCGGGCCTCGTGGACCGGCCGCTGTCCGACCTCGACGCGCCGCTCGGCGAGCTCGTCGCGCAGGCGTTCCTCTACCCCTTCGACTACCTCGACCGCGGCTACTACGACTTCCGGCACCAGCTGCTCCGGGACGCGCTGTACGGCACGGTCCAGACGGGCGAGCTGCGCCGTCTCCACGCCCGCGCGGCCGAGTTCGGCGGGGTGCTCGACGGCGCCTCGGAGATCCACGCTTCGGTGCACTTCGAGCGCGCGGGGCTGCGGTCACAGGCGTACCGCGCGGCGCTCACGGGCGCCCGCGCCGCGAGCGAAGTGTCGAGCCGTCGGGAGGCGTTCGAGCTCTACGCGCGCGCCGTCCGAAACGCGCCCTCTGACCTGCCGCCCGAGGAGGTGGCGCAGCTGTGGGTCGGCTATGCCGACGCTGCAGGTTCGGTGGATGACAACGCGACGTTGCGGTCCGCGACGGAGCGGGCGCGCCAGGCCTTTCTCGACGCGGGTGACAGACTGCATGCGGCCGAGATGCTGCTCCTCCTCGCGAACAGCGCGATGCGGATGGCCGAGCCGATGCCGCACCGGATCGCGATCCTCGACCAGGCGCAGGCAGAGCTCGATGCCCTCCCGCCGAGCGGGGAGCGGTCGCTCATCGAGGCCGACATCTGCCTCTACCGCGCCATCTGGGCGCTCGACCGCCCTGCCTCGGGCGACGCGGCCGAGTGGTTCCGTCGGGCGTACGCGGCGCTCGACGGGCTCGACCCTGCCTTTGTCGAACGCACCCCGGAAGTGGCGATGTACCGGGCCGACGTCGAGTTCTGGGAGGCGCACCTGGCGATCCTCGATGGTGACGTCCAGGCAGGTCTCGACCGGACGATGGTTGTCGCCCGCGCCGCCCGCGAGGCACGCCTCGAGTCCACCGGCGTGACCGCGTACCGCAACACCGCGCTGCTCGGCGTGCGGGTTATGGACTACCAGTACGCGCGGGCCGGCCTCGAGGAAGGCCTGCGCTACGCCGACGAGATCGAGCAGTCGTTCTGTCGCCACATGATGGGCGCCGTGTCGGCCCAGGTGCTGTGGGCCGAGGGCCGCTGGGACGAGGCGCGGAGCGCCGCAGAGATCGAGCTCGTGGAGCCCGGGAGCCGACGCGGGACGCTGTACGCCCTCGACGGCCTCGGGTACGTGCTGATGGGGCGCGGCGAGCTCGACCGCGCGCGCGAGCTGTTCGTTGAGTCGCTGGCAACCGGGATTGCAAGCCAGTCCGCGCCCCTTATGCTCCCGCCCCGGTGGGGCCTCGCCGAGGTCGCCCTGATCGCCGGCGACCCCGAGGCGTCACTCGCCGAGTGCCGGATCGCGCTCGAGCTCGCCGAGGAGAGCGGCGAGCGTGCGCTGCTGATCCCGTTCGTCGTGACCGGGACACGCGCCGCGCTCGCGGCGCGCCGGCCGGACGAGGCCGAGCGATGGCTCGACCGGATGGCGAGGCTCCTTGCCGGCTGGGAGCGGCAGGCACGGCCGGCGCTCGACCACGCGGAGGGTCTCATCCGGACCGCGACCGGCTCGACGGTCCTCGCCCGGGCATCGCTCGAGGCGGCGGTCGCGGGGTGGGACGGGCTCGGGCGGACCTGGGAGGGACAGTGGGCGCGGCTCGACCTCGCCGCCTGCCTGCTTCGATCCAACCGCGACGCCGAGGCCATCGTGGTCCTCCGGGATGCCATCGAGCGCGCCGACGCCCTGGCCAGCGCTCCCCTCCGTCGCCGTGCCGACGATCTGCTCGAGCTCGCCCGCAGCCGGGGCGCCGAGGAGGAGCCGTGGCGGCCGCTGACCGCGCGCGAGTTCGAGGTGGCCCGACTGGTCGCCGACGGGCTCACCAACGGCGCCATCGGCGAGCAGCTCGGGCTGTCACCGCGGACCGTCGGTGCCCACGTGGAGCACATCCTCGCCAAGCTCGGGTTCACGCGGCGGGCGGAG
>DASSRG010000147.1:0-15429 GCA_035701885.1 Candidatus Limnocylindrales bacterium | reverse complement strand
GCGAGGGTCGCGGCCGAAGCGCGATGCCAGCAACGGGAGCGGCGTGATGGATGAGGCCGACGGCGCGGCGACGCGAGGGACGCCGAAGACGAGGACGATCCTCCGGACGACCTAGCCGCTCTGCTCCGCGATCATGCCGGCCATCCCGCCGCCGCTGCCGCCGCCGGATCGGCGGGCGTTGCGCGTCAGGGCGAACTGGCCCACGGCGAGCATCGCGAGCGTGAACAGCAGCATCATCGTCGCGACCGCATTCGTCTCGGGCGAGACCCCGCGCTTCACCTGGCCGAAGATGAAGATCGGCAGGGTGGAGGAGCCCGGGCCGGACACGAACGACGTGATGACGTAGTCGTCGAACGAGAACGTGAACGCGAGCAGGAAGCCCGCCACGATCGCCGGCAGCAGCTGCGGGAACGTGATCTGCCGGAACGTCCGCCAGGGCGTGGCGTAGAGGTCGTACGAGGCCTCGACCAGCGTCCGGTCCATCCCCGACAGGCGCGCCCGGACGAGCAGCAGCACGATCGAGATGTTGAACAGCATGTGGGCCGCGATGATCGTGGGGATGCCCAGCTGGATCTTCGTCCCCAGCGCATCGTTGAGGTACGAGAACGACGACGCGAAGAGGACGAGCGTCGACAGCGCGATGACGATCTCGGGCACGATGATCGAGATGTAGGTCAGGCCGTCGAACACCGCGCGGAGCTTGCGCCCGACGCGCTGCAGCCCCAGCGCCGCCATCGTGCCGAACAACGTCGCGAGGATCGCGTTGGGCAGGGCCACCGAGAACGAGTTGAGAAGCGCCGACTGGACGACCTGGTCGCCGAGCGCGACGCCGTACCACTCCAGCGAGAACCCGGTCCAGATCGTCGCCAGGCGGTTCGCGTTGAAGCTGAACAGGACCACGATGACGATCGGCAGGTACAGGAACGCGTAGACGACCGCAGTGTGGGCGCGCAGCCAGAACTCGACGACGCCGCCCCAGCGGTCGACGCCGGCCTTCGTCCCGCGGCGGGCGGTCGTGGGCCCGGTCACGGACACGGCGGGCGCGGTCACGGGACGCTCACAGCGCTCACAGGACGCTGACCTCCCGGCCCTGCCGGCCGCGGTTCACGAACCACACGTAGAACGTGATCGTGATCAGCATCACGATGATGAGCAGCACGGCCATCGCCGACCCGAATGGCCAGTTGCGGGTCTGGATGAACGCGTCGACGAGCGCGTTCCCCGCGAGGAACGTCCGGCCGTAGCCGAGGATCTGTGGGATGACGTACTCGCCCATCATCGGGATGAACACGAGGATCGAGCCGGTGATCAGGCCCGGCAGGGCGATCGGCAGCGTGATCTGGCGGAACGTCGCCCAGCGCGCGGCGCCCAGGTCCTTCGAGGCCTCGACGAGCGTCCTGTCCATCCGCTCGAGGGTCACGTAGAGCGGGAACACCATCAGCGGCAGATAGCCGTAGACGAGGCCCACGAGGACCGCGACCGGCGTCCCGAGGATCCGGAAGTCCGGGTCGCCGACGAGCGTGCCGATGAACCCCCCGAGGTTCTCCTTGCCGAGGACGATGAGCCAGGAGTAGGTGCGGATCAGGAAGCTCGTCCAGAACGGGATGACGAGCAGGAGGATGAACAGGCCCTTGTGCTTCCGTGCGCGGGTCGCGATGAAATAGGCAAGCGGGAGCCCGACGAGCAGGCAGCCGATGGTCCCGGCGACTGCCATCCACAGCGACGTGATGAACGGCTCGAGGCGTTCCGGCTGCAGGAGCAGCCGGCTGTAGTTGTCCAGCGTGAACGCCGGATCCCAGCCGCCGTTCTTGGCCCGGTTGCCGAAGCTGAAGATCGTGACGATGACGAGCGGCGCCACGAGCAGCGCCATGTACCAGAGCCCGGCGGGGAAGACGAGGGCCGTCGTCAGGAGCGCGGACTTGCCGCGCCCCCTGACGCCCTTTGCCTCCTCGGCGGTCTGGACCTGTGCTGCCATGTCAGGCGCCGCTCATCGAGCTTCGAGTCGCCCCGGCGTCAGCCGCCGATCGCCGACTTGAACTCCTGCCAGATGTCGATCCGCTGCTGGTTTCCGGAGGTGTCGACGGCGCCCTCGAGGTTCTTCATCGCCTCGTCGGACGGGAAGAACGTCTCGTCGTTGAGGATCGCCGGGTCGATGAACTTCTTCGCCTCGTCGTTCGGCGTGCCGTACCCGTTGAAGTTCGTCTCCTCGGCCTGGATCTCGGGCTCGTGGATGAAGTTCAGGAAGGCGTACGCGGCATTCGGGTTCGGCGCGTCGGCGATGATCACCCACGTGTCGAGCCAGAACAGGGTGCCCTCGCTGGGGACCGTGTAGGCGATGTCGGCCGTCTCGGGGTTCGCCCGCAGCTCGACGATCGGCCCGGTCCAGCCGAGGCACAGCACGCACTCCTCGCTCGCGAGCTTGTCCTGGTACGTGTCGGAGTCGAGCGCCAGGACGTGCGGGGCAAGCTTGAGGAGGATGTCGCGAACCTGGTCCAGGTCCGCCTTCTCGACCGAGTTGAGCGACTTGCCGAGCATCTTCAGCGGCATCGTCATGACGTCGCCCATCGAGTCGACGAGCACGACCTTGCCGGAGTACGGACCGGTGGCGAGGTCGTAGAAGTTCTGCCAGCTGGTGAGCGGCTCCTTGACGAGCTTGCTCCGGTACAGCACACCGGTCGTGCCGAAGTCCTTCGGCAGCTGGTACTCGTTGTTGGGATCCCAGGCGAGGCCCTTGAAGGCGGCGTTGATGTACTTCTGGTTCGGGATCCGCGACAGGTCGAGCTTCTGGATGTAGTTGCCCTCGACCATCGACGGGACGTACTCCGCGGTGGGGGCCGCGACGTCGTAGCCCGAGGCGCCCGCCTGGAGCTTCGCGAGGAGCTCCTCGTTGTTGGCAAAGGTGTCGTACTGGAACTTCTCGACGCCGAACTTGGCCTTGAACGCGTCGATGTTCTTGGGGCTGACGTAGTCCGACCAGTTGTACATGAACAGCTGCTTCTCGACGTCGCCCGCGGGCGCCGCCGACTGGCCGCCCGGCGCGGCGCTCTCCCCGCCGCCCGTGCTGGGTGCCGCGCTTCCGGTGGTCGAGCCGGTGCTGCACGCCGCCAGCGCCGCGCTCCCGCCAAGCAGGCCGGCCGCAGCCAGGAAGCTGCGCCGCGGGACGCGGGTCTGCGATGCGCGCCGCAGGATGTCGTCGAGGTTCTCCGCCATGGTCTCCTCCTCCAAGGATCAGGGCGGTGCGGCTGCTCTCGGGCCGCACCCGGTTCGGGTCGTCAGGCGACGAGGATCAGGTTCGCCGAGTCCTCCCACCGGATCACGACGGGATCGCCCGGGCCGAGACCCGAGACGCCCGTGGCTCCGGTGGCGTTCTGGCGTCGCGCGACGACCTCGCCGGCGACGTCGGTGGTGATCCGGAACTCCGTCTGGTCGCCGAGGTACGTCCCCTGGTGGATCCGTCCCTCGATGCGCGTCCAGCCGTCCCCTGCCGGATCCGCGGTTCCGGCCGGGTCGACGCGCAGGCGCTCGGGTCGCACCGCGACCACCACCTGTTCGCCGGCCGCGGGCCGGGCCTCGGGATCCGTCACCACCCCCCTGAGGCGGAGTCCGGTGTCCGACTCCACGACGGCTCGCCCGCTCGTCGGCTCGTGCTCCACGAGCCGCCCCGCGATCGGGTTGGAGACGCCGATGAAGTTGGCAACGAATCGGTTGACCGGCCGCTCGTACAGGTCGGTCGGTCTGCCCTGCTGCTGGATCCGTCCGTTCTGCATGACGACGATGACGTCGCTCATGGTCAGGGCCTCTTCCTGGTCGTGGGTCACGTACACGAACGTGATCCCGACCTCGCGCTGGAGCTGCTTGAGCTCGAGCTGCATCTCCTTGCGCAGCTTGAGGTCGAGCGCGCCGAGCGGCTCGTCCAGCAGGAGCACGGTGGGGTGGTTGACGAGCGCGCGCGCGAGGGCGACCCGCTGCTGCTGCCCGCCCGAGAGCTCCCACGTCCGCCGGCGGCCGTACCCCGAGAGGCGCACGAGCTCGAGCGCCTCGTCGACCCGGTGGGCCTCGTCGTGCTTGCTGACCCCCTTCTGGCGCAGCCCGTAGCCCACGTTCTGCGCCACGTTCATGTGCGGGAACAGCGCGTAGTGCTGGAACACGGTGTTCACGTGACGGCGGTACGGCGGGACGCCCGCGACGGGCTCGCCCGCGAGGTAGATCTCGCCCTCGGTGGGCTGCTCGAAGCCCGCGATCATGCGCAGGGTGGTCGTCTTGCCGCAGCCCGATGGGCCGAGGAACGAGTAGAAGGAGCCTCTCGCGACGACGAGATCCATGTTGTCGACGGCCGTGACGTCGCCGAAGCGCTTGGTGACGCCCTTGATGTGGACGTCCGGGACGTCGGCCTCGGCGTGCGTCGCCGCATGCTCCCGCAGTCCCTCCGCGGTGATCGCCGGCCCCGCGATCTCATGGTCGTGGTGGTGCGCGTCGTGCGCGCCCTCCGGCGCCGCGGACGTGGTCAAGCGGACAACCCTCGACTCCTCGCGGCGGGGCATCGCCCTTGCCCCGCGGTCCGCGGATCGTACGGACCCCGGGCCCCTCGCGTCAACGCGGTTTCAGATTGCGATCGTGCGAATCTCGCATAACCTCCCGGCCCCGGACGCGAATCGCGACGCCCGCGCGGGGCAACGGGGCCGCGTCGTGCGGCCGCATCGCGACACCCGCCGATCGTCCGGGCCGCTTCGGGCGGACCCTAGAATGGCGTCGATGTACGTCGTCGTCATGGCGGGGGGCGGTGGCACTCGTCTCCGTCCCCTCAGCACGGCCGCGCGGCCCAAGCCCTTCCTGCCCCTGCTCGACACGGGCGAGACGCTCCTGCAGCGCACGGTCCGTCGTCTCGAGGGCCTGGTGGATCCCGGCGACGTGTTCGTCGTTGCCGCGCCCGGGTACGCGCCGCTCATCGCCGCCCAGGTGCCCGGCACCCGCGTCGTCGTCGAGCCCGAAGCGCGCAACACCGCCGCCGCGATCGCCCTCGCGGCGATGGCCATCGACCGGCCCGTCGACGACGTCATGGTGGTGCTCCCCGCCGACCACTACATCGAGCGCGAGGACGTCTTCCGCGGTGTGCTTCGGGACGTCGCGGACGGCCTCGCCGGCGGCGCCCTCGACGTGTCGGCCCCCCTCGTGACCCTCGGCGTCCAGGCGACCTACCCGGCGACCCAGTACGGGTACCTCATCCCGGACCTCGATCGGCAGGCCGTCATCGAGCATCAGCAGGCATATGTGCTGGAGGCGTTCCGCGAGAAGCCTCCGCTTGAGGACGCCGAACAGCTGTACCGGTCGCCGGGCGTCGCGTGGAACGCGGGCATGTTCCTGTGGCGCAGGGACGCGATCCGCGAGGCGCTCGCGACGTGGGCGCCCGACGTGCTGGGCGCCGTGACGCGGGGGCTGACCGACGGCGACATCGCGTCGGCCTACGCGACGATCGCCCCCCGTTCCATCGACTACGCCGTGATGGAGCCCGCGGCCGCCGCCGGCCGGGTGTTGATGGCCGCGATGGATGTCGGCTGGACCGATGTCGGCACGTGGAGCGTGCTGCTCGAGGTGCTCGGGGCGGTGGGCATCGAGGCGGGTGTCGTCGAGGCGGGCGCGGAGACGGCGACCGCTCGCGGCGACCTCGTCATCGACCGTGACGATCGGGGACTGGTTGTGCTCGAGGTGTCGGACGCTACGATGACCCCGGAGCGCCCGGTCGCGCTCCTGCGAGGGGCTCGGAGCGCGGGGACGCTCGTCCAGGCCCTGCTCGACCGATGCGCCGCAGCGGAGGGTCGGACGTGACACAGACGATGGCGGCGAATGCCCCGACGCGGATCGTGTTCGGGACGGACGGCTGGCGGGCGAGGATCGCCGAGGACTACACGTTCGAGAACGTCCGCCGTTGCGCCGACGGGGTGGCGACGTACATCGCCGACCGCGGGGAGCAGGCGAAGGGCGTCGTGATCGCGTACGACCGGCGGTTCGCCTCCGAGCACTTCGCACGGGCCGCGGCCGAGGTCCTGCTCGCGCGCGACATTCCCGTCGCGTTCAGCCGGACCGCCGTGCCGACCCAGATGAGCTCGTACGAGGTGGTGCAGCGTGGCGCCGCGGCCGGGGTCGTGATCACCGCGTCGCACAACCCGTGGACCGACAACGGGTTCAAGGTCAAGTCTCCGACGGGGGCCGCCGCCGGGGCGGATATGCTGCCGCCCATCGAGGCGGCGATCGCGGCGCATGCCGGCCAGGTGATCGAGCGCCGGCCGTTCGACGACGCCGAGGCCGCGGGGCTCGTGGAGCTCTACGACCCGTTCGACGGGTACGAGCGGTTCGTGCGGCGGACGATCGACCTCGACGCGCTGAAGGATGCCGACGTATCCGTCCTCGTGGAGCCGCTCTACGGCGCCGGGTCCACCTGGATCCCGCGCCTGCTCGCCGGCGGCCGGATCCGGGTGACGGAGATCCACAACGAGCGCAACCCGTACTTCGGCGGCGTGAACCCGGAGCCGATCCGGCCGCACGTCGACCAGGCGCTGGCGATGATCGCGGGTGGCGGCCATGACCTCGGCCTGCTGCTCGACGGCGACGCGGACCGCGCCGGCGCGGCCGACGAGCGGGGGACCTTCCTCCACCAGCTGCAGGTCACCGGGCTGCTCGTGTACTACCTCGCGGAGCACCGCGGACTCCGGGAGCCGGTCGTCGTGTCGGTGAACAACACCTCGACCGCGGCGACGCTCGGCAGGCACTACGGCATCGACGTCCACGAGGTGCCCGTCGGGTTCAAGTTCATCGGGCCGAAGATGATCGAGACGGGGGCGATGCTCGGCGGGGAGGAGTCCGGCGGGTTCGGGTTCGGGATGCACCTGCCGGAGCGCGACGGGATCTACGCGGACCTGATGCTGCTCGACCTGTTCCTGCGCGAGAAGGCGCGGGGCAACTGGCCGGTGTCCAAGGCCGTCGAGCTGTTCCACGAGCTGGCGGGACCCTCGTTCTATCGCCGGATCGATGTCCACGTCGAGCGGTCGGCCTACGACGGCGTGAAGGCGCGCCTCCTCGTCGACCTCGCCGCGACGCCGCCGACCTCGCTCGCCGGGGAGCCCGTCGCCCGGACCCAGGTCCTCGACACGAACGACGGCTTCAAGTGGTTCCTCGGCGACGGGTCCTGGCTGCTCGTCCGCGCCAGCGGCACCGAGCCGCTGGTCCGCGTCTACACGGAGGCCACCTCCGCGGCGCTCCGCGACGAGCTGGTCGTGACCGGCGAACGGCTGGTCCGCGGCCAGTGAGCGACGTCCTCGGCGGCGAGCAGCGGCATGTCCCAAAGCCGTGGGGCAGCGAGCAGATCTGGGCCCTCACCGAGCGCTACTGCGGGAAGATCATCCGGATCGACGCCGGGCGGCGCCTCTCGCTCCAGCGCCACGCGCGCAAGGAGGAGAGCCTGATCGTCCTGTCCGGCACCTTGCGCCTCCACCTCGAGGACGACGACGGGGTCGTCCGGACGAGGGACATCGGTCCGGGCGGGGCGGCGCACGTGGACGTGCCCCGAATCCACCGCTTCGAGGCCGTCACGGATGTCGAGCTGGTCGAGGTCTCGACCCCCGAGATCGACGATGTCGAGCGCCTCGAGGACGACTTCGGACGCGAGGGCACGAGCGCCCCCTGAGCCCCGCCGGTGGGGCGAAATCCGGGGCTGACCTCGGCGACCGGGGGGTGTAGGCTAGGTCCTGCGACCGCCATCACCGGTCTCGTGGGTCCGACCGGACGGCGGCCCTCACGGACGCCCGTCGACGGGGCGACTGGAGGTTGATCGGCGATGCACTCCTCACTCATCGGCAAGGTCGAGAAGGCGAATCGCTACGCACGCGAGCTTGATCGGATCTCGATCGAGCGGATCGCCCTGACGTTCCGTGGTGACAACGACACCCATCACGTCAGCCTCGACGCCGGTCAGTGGCACTGCACCTGCCATTACTTCGAGAGTTGGGGTTCGTGCGTCCATCTGCTCGCACTCCAGAAGATTCTCGGCGTCATGCTGCCCGAGGACGCCCAGGTCTCGATCTTCAACGCGACGGCGGCGGGCGCCATCGCGTGACCGGGGCCGGCCCGCCGGCCGGCCTCCACCATCGAGCATCTCCGGCGCCGCGCGAGCGGCGCCGGTTGCGTGTCCGGGCGGCGTTGCGGTTCACGGAACCTCGATCCGCCAGTACCACACGGCGCGGCGCCCGTTGCCGAAGCCGGCCTCGAGCTGGAGGCTCCAGGTGCCCGGCCGGTCAGGCGTCCCGAACACCGGTGGGCCGGATCCTTCGGCCGACGCGGCGACGTCGCCCGGTCCGTCGCCCGCCACCGGCGCCCAGCGCGCCGTCCATGTCACCGGCGCCGCGGCCGGGTCGAACGAGACGCTCAGCGGATCGCCCGCCCGGACCTCGCTCCCGCCGGAGGGCACGATCCACGGCGCGTCCGACCCGTTGTCGCCCCAGGTGTACGAGCCCAGGGCACCGGCCCGAGGCTCGCCCGGCCTGTGCTCAGCGGCGAGCAGCGCGGCCGGTGGCTGGGGGAGGACGTTCACCGGCGTCGGAACCGGTGTCGGCGCAGGCGACGGCGTCCTGGCGACAGCCGACGCCGATTCGACGCCGCCGGCCGACGGCGTGACCGGCGATGCCGGGGGTGACGCCGGTTGTGCGCCTGCCCCGCACGCCGCCACCACTGTGGCGGCGAGCACGAGCAGGGCCCGGGACGGGCGGGCGATGAGACGCGGCATCGACGTGGCCTCCGAGGTGCTCAGCGCGTGGAGCTCGATGACGGGCAGATGCCCGTGCAGGACGCCGAGACGGTGACCGTCAGCGCGGGCGATCCGTCCGTCTCCACGCCCTCGTTGCTCGGCCCTCGGAACAGCGCCCGGTAGTCCTGCGTGGACCGTGCCGTGAGGCTGGTGCGGTACTGGCCGTTGGTGGACGTGCCGGCCATCGTGATCACGTCGCTCCATCCGGACGAGGTGCGTTGCTGTAGCACGACCGTGCGCCCGTTCATCGGGTTGTTGGACAACCGGCCGGTGCCGGCGCTGGTCAGCGTGGACGTGAACGTCACCATCGTCCCCGCCTTGACTGACGTCGCGGACGCCGAAAGCGTGACCACGGTCGGCACGTCGAAGCAGGTGCTGTACAGGGTCGTGTACGTCTGGATGTCGTACGCCTGCTGGAGCGCGGCGACGTCGCATCGGCCGTACGAGTGCGCGTTGTACCCGGCTCGTGGCTTCGTCCGGGAGTAGGTCTGCACGACGGCGTCCTTGTAGTCGCTGTCGTCGTTGAAGTTGTCATGGTGGTCCAGGACGAGGACGTGGCCGAACTCGTCGAGCGCGATGTTCTCGGCGTCGTAGCAGCCGTCTGGCGAGCCGCTCAGCTCGCACCACCGAAGGGTTCCCCAGTCGAACCGGGTGCCGTTGGGCCGGAACCACATCCCGAACCAGTCGGGCGTGTCCCGCCGGAAGCATGCGAGGCCGTTCGTCCCGCACGGCACGGTGGACCCGTAGTAGATGACGTTCGAGGCGCCGGTGTCGTAGTCGAAGGTCGGCGACTTGGACTTCCGGCTCGCGTTGCTGTCGTCCCGGGCGGCATGGATCGCGAGCTTCATGTCCAGCGGCGGCGTGCCGGACGAGGTCCAGCGGTACTGGAGCACCTTGTTCTGGGCGAACAGCCCGCCGCCCAGGATGGGGTCCGGGCCATGGGCGGCGACGGGTGTGGTGGCGACGGCGAGCAGCAGGGCCACGAGCAGGGAGCTGACGACGCGCCTCATCGCGCGGCCTCCGTGAGCGCGGCGGGCGTCGTGGCTGTGGCGGGAAGCACGCGGGCGGAGCGACCGTCGAGCCGCGTCCCGGCGATCAGGAGCGCCGCCTGGGCCTCGTGTGAGGCGCCCTCCCGGGCGAGCGATCCCACGGCGACGGGCACGAGGCCATCGGCGGCATCCAGGCGACTGAGCCGGCCGCTGTTCGCGTCGACCTGCGTGATCCGGCCGCGGCCCGACTCGAACACCACCCGGTCACCGGACATGGTCGCCAGACCCGCCGCCTCGACGATCACCGACGCGTCACCGCCCGGCGCCCGCCGCACGAGCGGGCAGGGAAAGCCCTCGCACGGGGCGTGGGCGACGACCGCGCCATCCGACGTGACGCCGATGACCGGTCCCGTGGGTCCGACCGATTCGCTGCGGCCGCTTGTGACATCGACGAGCCGGGTGCGGCAGCGCGTCTCGCCGCACGCCGTGACGGCAAGCCGCCCGTCCGGTGCCCAGCGCAGCTCCGTGCTGAACGTCCGGCCATAGCGCGCGTCGACTGCGAGCCCGCGGACGATCCGCGACGCTCGACCACGCGCATCGACCCGCCAGATCCCGAGGTCCTCGCGGGTGGCGCGGTCCACGCGATGCTCGACGACGGAGCCCCCATCCGGCGTCACGAGCGCCGACCGGACGACGGCGGTCTCGACCGCCACCTCCGTCCGGCATCCGCGGACCACGTCGACGAGCCACAGGCGCGAGCGGCCGCCATCATCGGCGCCGACGAGCACACCGGCGCCCGCCGGGCCGCTCGCGAAGCTCTCGGGCGGCAGATCGATGGTCCGCCCAGCCCCGCCGGCCGGCCCCAATGTGAGCCGCTGACCGGTCAGCGACCCGGCGTCGTCCACGACCCCGTCGAGCCGGTACCAGACCGGCACCTGCTCCGTGACCGCCGCGGCAGCCGCCGGACAGGGCGGCGGATCCCACGGCGGGTCCGCCGCCTCGAGCACCGGCGGCCGTGCCAGGGCCGCGACGCCGACGAGCGCCAGGGTCACCGCCGGGACCGCGCCACGAATCCATCGGATGGGCTCCACGAGCTTCCTCCTCCGGCGGGGAACGACAGGCGGGAGGAGGGCGAGGACGCCATCGTGACCGGCGCCGCTTATCTGGCGGTTACGTGCGGCGGCGGGCGGCGCGTGGTGTAGGCTGCTCGGCATCAACGGGACCGCGAGGTCCCCACAGAGTCCGACGCGGTAACGGTCGCGAAGCCGGTGTGAGTCCGGCACAGTCCCGCTACGGTGACCGCCCCGGCGCACATGTGCGCGAGGGCGGAAGTCCGGTCGCCGACCTTGCCGTCGCCCGCTCGAGCCTTCGAGAGAAAGGTCAGGCGCCACGTGCAGTCCACCGCCTGACCCCTGCTTCGACCCGAAGCCAGGGGTCATTCATTTCCTCCCATCTCGTCCTGCCCAGCCGGAGATCCCGTGGACGCACGCCGCCTCGCCGCCCTTCGCGGCCCGACCCTTCCGACGACGCTTCTCCTCGTCCTCGCCATCGTCCTCGCCGCCTGCGGCGGGACGGCGACGAGCCCCACCCCGCTCGACACCGCTCCCGCCCCGACGACCGCCGCCGCGACGCCGGCACCGACCGAGAGCGCCTCCCCGGTCGCCGCGTTCCCGTTGACGCTCACCGATGACGAGGGCACGAGCGTCACGATCCCGGCCGAGCCGCAGCACATCGTCTCGCTCACGCCGGCCGCGACCGAGACGCTGTTCGCGCTCGGGCTGGGGGACCGGGTCGTCGGCAAGGTCGAGGACTTCAGCGTCTACCCGCCGGACGCGGCAGACGTCCCTGACGTCGCGAAGTTCGGCAGCGTCGACGTCGAGCAGATCGTCGCCAAGGACGCCGACCTCGTCATCGCGGGCGGCTCGAACTTCAACCCGCCCGAGGCGATCCAGAAGCTCCGCTCCCTTGGCGTGCCCACCGTCGTCCTGTTCGCCCCTGACCTCGACGGGGCGCTGAAGGACATCGGGCTGATCGGCCAGGCGGTCGGCAAGCCGGACGAGGCGACCGCCATCCAGGACGACATCCGAGCCGCGATCGATGAGGTGACCGCCGCGACGGCCGGCACGACCAAGCCCCGCGTGTTCTACGAGCTCGATGCGACGAACGGGTTCTTCGGTCCGGCGCCGGACTACTTCGGCACCCAGATGATCGAGATCGCCGGGGGCGAGCCGCTGACCAGCGGCCAGGACGGCGTGTACCAGATCGAGGCCGAGAAGATCCTCGAGTTCGACCCCGAGATCGTCCTCCTCGGCGACGCCGCGTACGGCGTGACCCCCGACCAGGTCGCCGCACGTCCCGGCTGGGACGCCGTCACGGCGGTGAAGGAAGGGGCGATCCGTGCGATCGACGACATCATCGTCACGCGGCCCGGACCGCGCCTCGGCGAGGGCCTGCGGACGCTGGCGCTCGCGATCCACCCCGACCTCGCGCTGCCCGGTGGGGCTCCCTCGCCGGCCGCGTCGGCGTCGGCCGGCGCGTCGGCCTCGGCAGCGCCGTAGACCGGACGATGGCGACGACCCCGCATCCCGCGCGAGCCCCGGGCAGGGTCGCGCTCGGCCTCCGGGTCGGCCGGCTCGGCCGCGCCGGCTGGCTCGCCGTGGCCGGGGTCGTGACGCTGCTGGTCGTCCTCGTCGGCGGGATCGTGCTCGGGTCGGTGGACCTCGCACCGTCGACGACGCTCGCGATCCTCGCGGACCGCCTGCTCGGCCTGGACCTCGGGATGACGTGGACCCCGGCCGCGGAAGCGATCGTCATGGACCTGCGCATGCCGCGGGTCCTGACGGCGATGGTCGTGGGGACCGGCCTCGCGGTCGCGGGCTGCACGTTCCAGGGGCTGCTGCGCAACCCGCTCGCGGACCCATACGTGCTCGGCACGGCGTCCGGCGCGGCGCTCGGCGCAGCGGTCGCCGTGCTCATCCCGGTCCGGACGGTGTTCCTCGAGTTCGGCCTGTTGCACGCGCTCGCGTTCATCGGCGCGCTCGTCTCGGTGACGGTCGTCTACCGCCTGTCGCGCACCGGCCCGCTGTCGCCGATGACGTCCCTGCTGCTCACGGGATACGCCGTGGGCAGCCTCCTCGCGGCCGGCCTGGCGATGGCGATGTACCTGTCCGGCACGGGCCTGCGGGTCATCTTCGGCTACCTCCTGGGGGGGTTCGACGGCGCCTCGTGGCTGCGGCTCGCCGTCGCGGCCCCGCTGATCATCGGCGGCACGATCGCGATCCTCCTCCGCGCCCGGTCCCTGAACGCGTTCCTGCTCGGGGAGGAGGCCGCGTCCCACCTGGGCGTCGACGTCCGTCGGGAGCGCGCGATCCTGCTGGCCCTCGCATCGCTGGTGACGGCAGCGGGCGTCGCGGTCGCCGGGCTCATCGGGTTCGTCGGCCTCGTCGTACCGCACCTCGTCCGGCTGCTGGTGGGGCCGAACGCCCGCCTCGTCCTGCCGCTCTCGGCGCTGTTCGGGGCGAGCCTCCTGGCCGTCGCCGACGTCGCCGCGCGGATGCTGGGCGGCGTGCCGGTCGGCGTCGTGACCGCGGTCATCGGGGCACCCTTCTTCCTCGCGCTGCTCCGGCGCGCGCGATCGGCGTACGAGCTGTGACGCCTCCCGTGCTCGAAGCCGAGGCCCTCACGGTCGAGGTCCCGGGTCGCGCGATCCTCCGCGACGTATCCGTCCGCCTGGAAGACGGCGAGCGAGTCGCCCTGATCGGCCCCAACGGCGCCGGCAAGTCGACGCTCCTCCGCGCCCTGTCCGGGACGCTGCGGCCGACCGCCGGACGGGTCCTGCTCAACGGGACGGCGATCCAGCGGCTCAACCGCGCCGAGGTCGCACGGCGGCTGGCCGTCGTGCCGCAACAGACGGCCCTCCCGTTCGCGATGAAGGTCGAGGAGGTGGTCGGCCTCGGGCGGCTGCCCCACGAGGACCCGTTGCGGGGCACCCGGCCCGCGGACCGGGCCGCGACCGCCGCCGCGATCGAGCGCGTCGGCCTCGGGCACCTGATGGGCCGTGACGCGAGGGAGCTGTCGCTCGGGGAGCGGCAGCTCGTCCTGCTGGCGCTCGCCGTCGCCCAGGGCGCGCCGGTGATGCTGCTGGACGAGCCCACGGTCCACCTCGACCTCCGGCACCAGGTCGAGGCGATGGAGCTCCTCCGCGACCTCAACGAGCGCGACGGCACCTCGCTCGTCGCCGTCCTCCACGACCTGGGCCTCGCGGCGCACTTCTTCCCGCGGCTCGTCGTCATCGACCACGGGCGCATCGTCGCGGACGGGCCGGCCCGCGACGTCCTCAGCGACGAGCTGATCCGGGATGTGTTCAACGTCGAGCCCGGGCTCGTCCGGCTCGCGGCGACGGTGCCGCCGACGGACGCCCGGACGTAGGCTGTGCGCATGGCCGTCACGCCGACCCTGCCCATCCCGGAGTTCGAGCTCGAGCGCTTCTTCGCGCGCCACGAGTTCGCGGTCCGGCATCTCCTGTGCGCATCGGACGTCGAAGGCTGGTCGATGGCGGAGGTGCTCGCGCTGGCGGATGACGAGAGCCATGCGCTGTGGGACGGGCTCACCCTGGGCTACACGGAGGCACCGGGGCACCCGCTGCTGCGCGCAGAGATCGCGTCGCTCTACGACACGATCGCGCCGGACGAGGTGCTGACGTTCAGCGGCGCCGAGGAGGCGATCTACGTCGCGGCCAAGGTGCTCCTGGGCCCGGGCGACCACGCGATCGTGACCTGGCCGGCCTACCAGAGCCTGCACGAGGTCGCCCGGTCGACGGGCGCCGACGTCACGCTCCACGAGCTGCACGCGAGCGAGGGCTGGGCGATCGATGTGGATCGGCTGCGCTCGCAGGTCACGCCGCGGACACGGCTGATCGTCGTCAACGCGCCGCACAACCCGACCGGGATGGTGCCTGACGAGTCGACGTACCGGCTGATCGCAGCGATCGCCGCCGAGGCCGGCGCGACGCTGTTCAGCGACGAGGTCTACCGGTTCCTCGAGTTCGATCCCGGTACCCGGCTTCCCGCAGGCGCCGACGTGGGCACGCACGGCGTGAGCCTGGGCGTGATGTCGAAGTCGTTCGCGATGGCAGGGCTGCGGATCGGCTGGCTCGCGACCCACGACCGGGCGCTGCTCGACGCCGCGGCCCGGTACAAGGACTACCTCACGATCTGCTCGTCCGCGCCGTCCGAGATCCTCGCGCTCATCGCGCTCCGCGCCCGCGAGACGGTCCTCCGCCGGAGCCGCGACATCGTCGACGCCAACCTCGCGCTCCTCGACGGGTTCTTCGAGCGCCAGGCCGCCCACCTCGAGTGGGTCCGGCCGCGCGGCGGCTCGATCGGCTTCCCCAGGCTCCGGGCCGGCGTGCCGGTGGATCGGTTCGCCCAGAACCTGCTCGATGCCGAAGGGGTACTCCTGGCACCGGGCTCGCTGTTCGGCCATCCGGGCAACCACTTCCGGCTGGGCTTCGGGCGCACGACGCTCCCCGAGGGGCTGGCACGGTTCGAGGCCTACCTGGAGCGGACGCTGGGGTAGAGGAGGCACGACGCGGACGATGTCGACCTGGATCTACTTCATCCACCCGCCGCGGATCGACTTCGCCGA